>DASQYL010000358.1:0-12539 GCA_035639235.1 Pyrinomonadaceae bacterium
CTTGTACTGCAAGCGCTGTATTCGGCAGAAGATCGCTTTGAGCCGGCAAGCCCTGCGCGAATATAAAAAGGCGCGCGGAAAACATGGCACTGTGGTTTCGGATCCGCGCGTAACGCTTGATAACCAGATGTCGCTCTCATCGCGACGGATCGCGCGGATGCTCCGAAAACTTTCGCCAGCGGATCGCGTGCGCGAAGCTATTCGCTGCGGCGCTCACACTCAAAAAGAGATTGCCCAGGTAACCAAACTCCCCAAAGACGAAGTCTGCGACGCGCTGGCAAATCTCCTGCTCTGGACGCGCGAAATTCGCACTCAAATTGTGCGTCATCAGCGCATGTACTTCATTAACGAAGACATGGAACTACTTGCGAAAGCGCAAGCAGCATCGCAAAAACGTGGTCGCAGCCTGAATCCTTCGTTCAGTTCGGTGGGAATGCTGATGCCCGGCCGAAAGCCTGCCGCCAAAGGCAAAAAACGGAACCCCAAGCCAAGTGCAAAGGCAAAGAGCGCGTGACTCTTTTATCGGCGCGAATTATTGATCGAACGCGGCCAGCACTTCTTCGGCATGCTCTTCCGGTTTGACCTTGCTGAAGATCTTCTTGATCTTGCCCTGCTCGTCAATCAAAAAAGTCATGCGATTGTTGCCCATATATGTTCGGCCCATGAATTTCTTTTCGCCATAAGTACCGAAGCTCTCAGAAAGCTGGCGCTCCGTGTCGGCAAGCAGACGAAACGGGAGCTTGTATTTGTCAATAAATTTTTGATGAGATTTTTCGCTGTCCAACGACACGCCAAAGACTTCGATGCCGCGCTTTTTGAATTTGGCAAATGAATCCCGGAAAGAACACGCTTCTTTGGTGCAGCCCGGCGTATCGTCCTTGGGATAGAAATAGAGCACGACTTTCTTGCCACGCAGATCTTTCAAGCGTACCGTTTTGCCCGTTTCGTCCGCGACTGAAAAATCCGGCGCCTTGCCACCTTCTTTGAGTTTTACCGCCACAGTTTTAGTTCCGATCATTTAGAATCAAAGTACGCTTCGATTGTAACGACTGAAAATAAGAACCTGCAACGAACCATGACTACTAAGAGAAAAGCAACGAAGAAGACTGCGACTGGAAAGAAGGCGAACCGCAGTTCGGGATTGTGGATGGTGAAACAAGAACCCGAAAGTTATTCGTGGGATGATTTTGTGCGCGAGGGCCGCACCGATTGGACCGGTGTGCGCAATTTTCAGGCACGCAACAACCTGAAACAAATGAAAGTGGGCGACCGTGTCCTGTTTTATCACTCCGGCTCCGGCAAGTGCGTAGTCGGCATCGCTGAAGTTGCGAAAGCTGCGTATGCAGATCCGACCGCAGACGATCAGCAATGGGTGGCGGTCGATCTGAAGCCGGTTAAGGCTTTTGAGGAAACCGTGCCGCTTGCCGCAATCCGTTACAATGACAAGCTCGCGAACCTTCCCTTGATTCGGCAGTCGCAACTCTCAGTCATGCCGCTGACGAAAGAAGAATTTGAAACCATTGTGGCGATGGGCGCCAGCAAGAAAAGGAAATAGCACACTCGAGCGCGGCTTCCCTGGCCGCAAAGCGTGCGAAGCACGTTCAATAATCAATCAAGACAAAAAGAAGTCGCGCTGCACGCTCATGCCAGGGATGGCCGCGCTCCCATCAGGCTCTCCTGATGAATTTCGCGGCCAGCCAGCCAATCGGCACCAGAATCGCCAAATGAATCCAGTCATAGCCGCCGGTCGCAGTGCCACCAAAGTGATTGCTGATCATTAGAAAAACCACCGGCACCGCGGTGAAGGTATTTTGCTTCGAGCGCAACTTTGCCTGCGCAGCGAGTCTTCCATCCGGCTTGTGGCCCGCCTTGATCGCTTCAATCATTTTTCGTTGCGCCGGCAGGATGCGCATCCACACGTTGGCAGCCATGATGGTTCCGAACATCGCGCCGATGTGGATGTAGGCCGCGCGGCCACTCAAGACGCGCGTCAATCCGAACGCAGTGGCGACGATTAGGACATAGGCGATGATTGCGAAAACGATTTCATGTCGACCGATGGGCGAAATCATCAGCAAGTCGTAAATCAGCCAACCAAGCACGAGCGTTGCCAGACCGACTCCAAGGACGAACCAATAGTAGTGAACGGAAATGTCAAAGAAGGAATTCAATCGGCCCCCCAACAGAGCCTGGTAGCGATCAACAACTCTCTGCTGGACATCGGGATCGATCATTGCTCCGCCGCCGAGGTAATAGACGATGATTAGCAGCGCGAATCCGCTCAACCACGTCGTGCCGGCTTCCCATTTGAACCAATGGAGCTTGCGCGATAGTTCGTCCGGGACTTTGCGCTTCTCGACGACATAGAAGCCGCCGCTGTGCACCATCCAAATCTGAGCGGCCTTGCCCGTATTGAGCACGGCTTTCTCTTCTTCGTTCAGCCGTGCGTCAAGCCAGGTGAAGTAGTACGTCGTGCCGACCCACATGATGCCCGCAAACACATGCACCCAACGGGCGATGAAGTTGAGCCATTCGCTAATGGTTGGATTGATCATATTTGGAGCTTCTCCCTCTCCCGCTGGGAGAGGAAACCGCTAGCTCCCACGATAAGTTGAATAGCCGAACGGACTCAGCAACAGCGGCACGTGATAGTGCTGATTTGCATCCTCGATTTTAAAAGTGATCGTGACTTGCGGATAAAAGCCTTTAACGTTCTGGCTCGCGAAATATGTGGCGGTGTCAAAGATCAGTCGATAGACTCCGCTCACGATGTCGCCTGAAACGAGATCGGAAACTCTGCCGTCCTCATTGGTCGTGCCCTTACCGACTAAAGTCCAACACTCACCGCCTTCTATTTCCAGCGTCACAAGCACGCCTGCCGCGGGCCGGCCGCGCGAGGTATCGAGCACGTGCGTGGTTATGCCGTTCATGGCGTCAACATTTTCTCCAAACGTAAGCGAGTAATCTTTCTCTGTTCCCCTGCGGCCACGCCCAACTCTGTAAGCGGGTCGTTCTGCATTCGATGCTTCAGCATGGAAAGCATTTCGTCGGATGATTTGCCGCTGGCACAGACGATAAAGATGAATCCGAACTTCGCTTGGTATGCATAGTTGTGTTCAGCAAGTTCTCTAATCGTCTCAGCAGAAGCAGCCTGAATCGCTGACTGCTCCTGGGACGACCAATTCTGTTCCTGTTGCGTTTGCGCAGATGCCGCTTTCTTCTCTCCGATCTTTGGATGAGCGCGAAACGCTTCCAGCCAATCCTCGTCTGTCATCGATCTGCAAGCGTCATCAGCTTTCGCGAATAACTCGGACTCACTCGCAAAGGGCCGCGACGCTGTCAGGGTTCGCGCCCAGACCACCGAGCCGCAGCATTTGAGGAACTCCGCGTCGGCGTCGTCTTCTGATAATGCATTCAAACTATCGAGCGTCATCGCGATCGTGTCAGAACGGGAGCGGTAGCGACCGGATCAAGTGGCCTTGAATTCAATATGTCGTCGGACTCAATAAACGCTGGGGACGACCGATCCCATCGCTACCGCTTCAGGTTCTGGCACACTATTCAATCACACCGTAAACTCTCAAACGGCTCACGCCGCCGTCCGGGAAAATATTAAAGCGAACGTGTGTCGCGAGGCCGCCATCCATCACTTCATCGAACATGTGCCGCGTATGAGCCTGCAACTTCGTGCGCGGCAGCACCGGGTTCCAGGCGAAGGCGGAATCCTGCAACGTCTCGAGCGTCGCGCCAGGCGCGTGGCAACTTTCCAGCGAGCAACTCTCGGGAAAATTTCCTTTGAACCACGAGGTGTCGACTTCCAAACCCTTAATTCGTCCCGCCGCGCCCAATTGAATGATGCTCCAATCGTACCCGGGACCGCGCCGGCGCTTTGTCTCCCAGCCGTCGCTCATATTCAACGCTCTTCCGGGCATGATCAAGTTATGACGATGACCGAAAAACATGTCGCTGCACGACAGCACGCGTCCGCCATGCTCGACTGCGGCGAGATCGATCTCACCGCCGATTTGCCGCAGCCTCTCCCAATCGGCAACAACCTCGCCGTAGACGCGCAGCCGCGCGACGCCGCCGTCGGGATGGATCTTGAAACGCAAGTGTGTCCAGCGCTGATCGGCCGCAACCGGAAACGCATTCAAAGAATCGCCATTCAGATTGGACTGCGACAGAATTTCCATCCATGAAAGCGAATCGGCTTTCAGTTCTTCTAACGTCGGCAATCCATCCATAGCCACGGCTTCCAACGAACAACTTTCAGGATAGTTCCCCATGAAATGACTAGTATCGACTACGATCCCGCGAATGATGCCGGCCAAGCCAAGTCGAATGATGCACCAGTCGAAACCGGGCGTGCGGCGGCGACGCGACTCCCAGCCATCCATCCACTTCCCGCGATCCGTGTATTTGCCCTCGATGAAAACCGGCGTTGACGGCTTCAACAAATTTTCTTTGGGCGCGAAGAAATCATCGTTGGCGTAAAGCACTGCGCCGCCCAGACGTTCGGATGCGAGATCGACTAGTTCGCTAAAATCCATGTATTTTTGGTAAATCAACCGCTCGTGCGCAAAAGCGGCAAGCCCTTGCGATCTGCAATGAACTCTCCGTCATCATAAACTATCCGCCCTCGAAGAAAGGTCTTTTCTACTTTGCCGCTTAAAACTTCTCCCATGTAAGGCGTCAACTTGTGGCGATGATGGATCATCTCCGGTGCTACGCGAAAGTCCGCGTGGGGATTCCAAATGACGATATCGGCATCACGACCGATGGCGATTGCCCCTTTTCTACGATCCAATCCCACGAGCTTGGCCGGCGCATGACACAACCATTCCGTGAGTTGAATGAGCGAGAAGCCGCGCCGCTTTGCTTCAGTCCACATCACCGGCAGACGCAATTGCAGCGAAGAAATTCCACCCCAGGCCTGCATGAAATCTCCCTGCTCGCGTAATTTCATCTCGGGCGGACACGGCGAATGATCGGAAACTACCATATCAATCGTGCCGTCCTTGAGTGCCTCCCAAAGTTGTTCGCGGTTCTGGCTTTCGCGTATGGGCGGACAGCATTTGAATTCAGTGGCAGCTTCGGGAATTTCTTCGGCAGCGAAGTGCAGATAGTGAGGGCAGGTCTCAGCCGTAATCAAAGCTCCCTCAGCTTTGGCTGCGCGCAGGATTTCAATCGCGTCAGCTGATGAAAGGTGGACGATGTGAACGCGGCATCCCGTCTCACGGCTGAGGCGAATCATAAATTCGACAGCTTCATTTTCGGCGGTGCGGGGACGCGAGCGTAGAAAAGTTTCGTAATGGCGGCCATCATTATCACCGCTTCGCCGGGATTGATTGCACTCAGAAGCCTCAATTGGTCCAGGCAATTCCGCGTGCACGATTAGCGGCGCGCTGAGCCGCGCGAGCTGCGGCATCGCTTCGCGCAAATCGGCTTCAGTTACATTTGGGAATTCATCGACACCGGAATGCACGAGGAAACATTTGAATCCGACAACCCCCGCGCTCCAAAGTTTTTCCAACTCGCGGGTGTTTCCTGGAACGACGCCACCCCAAAAACCCGCGTCAACTGTAAGTTTGCCTTGCGCGGCCGCGTGCTTCTCCTCGAAAGCCGTGCGCGTCGTCGTCGCGGGAATGGAATTCAACGGCATGTCGATGATGGTGGTGACCCCGCCGGCGGCGGCCGCACGCGTGGCCGTCTCAAAGCCTTCCCATTCCGTTCGGCCAGGCTCGTTGACGTGAACGTGCGTATCGACCAAACCCGGCATGATGATCGATTCCGGCGCAGCTTCGATCAATTCACAGTCAGAGGGTATGTCGTCATAGCGCTCAATCGCTTCGATCACGCCGCGCGAGATTTGAAGAGACGCCGGCCCGATCGACTGTTCTGTAACGACGCGGCGTCCGCGAATGACGAGTAGCGGCATGCGTTAGGCCCAGTTTCCGGGTGGCGGCGGTGGTGATGGGAAGTTCCGGGTGATCTCAGGAAACACGCGTCGATACGCGATTACGTAGGAAGCGAAAGCAACCGGCAGGTAAAAATAAACTCCGACGATGCAGCAGAGAAGGCCCACAAAACCCAGAACGACATTCAGCAAAAGCAAACCCACGATGCCGCCCAGGTTAGCTTTGCCGGCCCTGAAGCTCAGTTTCAAAGCGTCGAGCGCTTTCAGTTTTCGATCGACTACCAGCGGGAAGGCAAAGATGAAAAAGATTTCGATCAGGAGGCTGACAATCAACAACACCAGGATGAAGACGATCTCGAACCCAAAGAACGTCGCCATGAAACCCGACATTTCTTCCGGCCGCACTTGCCCACGCGGCATTCCGGCTAACATGATCGCCGCCATGATGAAGTAAAACGGCACCATCAGGACGATGAGGGGAATCAACTTGAAGAGCTGCACCAGAAAGCCCTCCAGAAAAAAATCGAACCCTTTGAACAGAGTGCCAAACTCAACCTGCTCTCCACGCTGTCGCTGAAACAGACACAGAAAGATTCCACACATCATCGGTCCCATTAGTACTATTGTGAGCGCTTTGCCAATCAACATGCCAACCAAAGTGATTCCAAAGAACAACCAATACTGGTCCTTGATCAGTGCCCATCCCTCCTTGATGCATTACATCGGCTGGACGACACCGCGGCGAAACTCTGCAAGCTCTGGGTTCATCAGGTTCTCCTTCGTAACGCGGGACATTTAACATGGGTGCGGCGCAGGCGCAATAGAGATTTTCGCAGGCTATCGAGACGATGGCGATTGTGGCAAAGCTGAGTTGTTGATCGATCTGAGCCATCCGTCTCCGGCGATCAGCGGTTTGAGCAGGTTGCTGATCGCTTCGGCATACATCGCGGCGCCTTTGCGATTTGGATGAGCGACCGCGGCCAGCCGGCATCGCGTCATCCGATCTTCCCGCGTCGCTTTCTGTGCCGGTGTTTCGTCCGCCGGCCTTTTGAAAAAGTTCTTGCACAAATCGCTGCGATAAGATCTGAGTTCGTCGTTTGATCGTAACTGCACGTGGCCAAGGCTGAAGACCACCAACATCTTTCTGATCCACGAAGCGTCGAAGCTCCACAGGCGCGTCTCTCTGGCGGCGAATACATTCTCAACGTGAAAACCTGCATCAGCAAACAGCACGCGCTGATGAGAACCCTTTGCCATTAATGCTTCATCTACTTTCCGCGCCGCCGCGGACAGCAATTGACCGGAGGTCTCGTACCATTCGCGCGACATGGCGATGAGGCGCGCGCGCAGCATCTTGTCGCTCATCTTAGGCGCGCCGGCCGTCGGAGAATAGAAACGTTTCGCCAGCGCGCGCATAAACAGATCGTTTGTCGTCTTTTCAGAAACAATCGGGTAGTAGCCGGTGACGACGACATGGGCCGATGGAAATGTATTGGCGATTCGCATAAGCAACGACTCAACTGGCGCCCCACATTTCACTTGGGCCAGCTCGCGAATCGTGTCGGGCGTGTTAGCGGCATTCAGCAGCCGGCGCGAATCGACATCGTTGATACAACCATTGACGATGACTAAGTCGACGCGTCCCGGATTACCGAAGGCGCTGACGGCATAATCGATCTGTTGATTGATTGTCGGATACGCGCGGCTCAGCTCACCGTCCAACGCTCGGGCGCTGTCTAGTGCGGCTGCGTCCGGCGAGTCTGAGACTGAGCCGATGACTGCGCCGGAGTGCGCCTCGACTGTTTGCGCGACTTCGCGTCCCGTTTGTTGCTCCAACCAGTTCTTCACGAGCGTCGAGGCTTTATGCTCGCTCTTTAGTCCCTGACCCCACGAGATAGAGTCTCCCAGCACGAGCAAATTAATCGGCTGATTTTTCGGGGTTTGCGCATATGCCCTGGGAAATGCGAGGAGCGCCGCGATTGCGGCCAACGCGAGAAGCTTCGCTGGGGACGCGATAACCTTCATGAAATGAAGCGAGATTGTAACTCAGAGTGAGAGATGCAAACCACCGGCGTCACACCGCGCGCGCGGCCTGCGACAGAAAGTCGCGGAGCAGATTCAACGATACTCGCAGACGATAATCGCGGGTCGAGCGAATGTCATCAATAGGAGCAATCTCGGCGGCCAATACCGACGCGGCTAATTCAATTCTCTCGTCATTCAGCGATTGATTGACCAGCGACACTTCGGTTCGTTCACACCGAAAGGGAATCGGCGCTACGCTGCCGAGCGCGATGCGCACCTGTTTGAGCCGGTTCTCGTTTACTTGGGCGATTCCAGCGAAACACACCTTCGAGATCGCTTGCGCTTTGCGCGTACCGACTTTGCGATAGTAATGAAGACGGTCGCCCGGCACGCGCGGCAAGCGAATCGCGCTCAACAATTCGTTCGGACGAATGTCCATCTGCTTGTAGCCGCTGTGGAATTTGGAATATGGAATTATTCTCTCACCCTCTTTGGAGACCAGCTCGAGTTGGGCGTCGTAAGCGAGCAGCGCCGGAGGAGAATCGGCAGCCGGCGAAGCGTTGACGATGTTGCCGCCCAGCGTGCCGCGATTCTGAATGGCAATGCCGCCGGTTTCACGCGCCGCCTGGCACAGCATGGGAAATTCCTTTTGCAGGATCGGATGCTCTTGCACTTCAGTGTAGGTCGTCAGCGCGCCCAGCGTCATTCGATTGGCTGTTACCTCGATCCCGCGCAGCTCTTTCAGGTTCCAGATGTTGACGTAGTTTTGGTGCGGGAGTTTGCCGGCTTCCAGCAACACCATTAAATCGGTGCCGCCAGCGAAAGGTTTCCAAACTCCGTTGTACTGTGCGAGAAGATCGAGAGCTTCGTAGAGATTTGCCGGCGAGATCAGTTGGTATGAAGGAACGTAAGCTCTCATTTGGATCTTTTCGTCCGCACGGACTTGTGTTTCCGATTAGGCTTCGACTTGCCGTTTGGTTCGTCTTCAAACTTCGCCTTGCCTAGCAGGAGGCACAAATCTCTGAGGTCGGAGACAAGTTTAAGTCGTGCGGTGACTGCCTTGGCAGACATATCAACTGGCATTTTCGTTCTCACTCAAAGCAACGATATCGGCAATATCTTGCGGTCGTCCGGCGAGCTTCTTTAAAGCGATCAGCCCGTCTTTTGATACCACGGATAATTTACCACCTTCCAGAGTTGCTCTGATGCGTGATTTCCAAATCTTCTCAATTTTACTCGTCACCAGTAACATATCCAGCGTCATAAGCTCCTTCGTCGCGGAATCGATCTTTGACACTCGTCTAATCTTCACTTCACCGAAATTCAAATCAAGACCTCGGATCGTGTAACCAAGTTGTTCGGCAATTTCGATTACCCTGGTCAGAGAATTCTCACTTATCAGTATATCGATATCGATCGTCGTTCGCGGACTACCGTGTACCGCCATGGCCAGTCCGCCACAAAGTGCATATTCAATCTCGTTACGGTCGAGGGCGTCGATGATTGTTCTTAACTCGTCATAGAGCCTTGGCATGTTAGGAATGTCCTTCACAAGCCCGCACCACCGATTCGAAAATCTTCATGTAGCCCGTGCAGCGACAGAGATTTCCCGCGAGTCCTTCGCGAATCGAGGCATCGTCCGGATGCGGATTTTTTTCGAGCAGACTGACGGCGGCCATTACCATCCCCGGCGTGCAGATGCCGCACTGCGCGCCGCCGCATTCGATGAATGCTTCCTGCACGGCGTGCAGTTGAGTCTCGTTGATGGCGATGCCTTCGATCGTCGAGACCGAGCAGCCCTCGATCTGCGCCACCGGCACGAGACAGCTGTTAACCAATTGGCCGTCAATCAACACGCTGCACGCGCCGCACTCGCCTTCTCCGCAACCTTCCTTCGTGCCAGTGAGGTTCAACTGCTCGCGCAACACATCGAGCAGACGCTCCATGGGATAGGCTTCGAAGGTTCGCCTGACTTCATTGACGACACAATTGATTTTAGTTTTCTCTATCATCGATCGACGACGATCAAACCAAGTATCAGCGAACAACTGTTTAGAAGCCGGACTCGTCGGTGAACGAAAGGGCGCACAAGTGCGCCCTAAACGGCTAAAAGCATACCACGTCGCGCTTGCAACCAACGTTAGCGTTGGCGGCGAGCGGCGGCGACCAGATTATCATCGTAATCGAATGCCTGGACCAGCCAGTCAAACTTCTGTGACTTGCCGATTGTGACTTTGGTCGGCGATATATTTCCGTTACGAGCATTCAGCGATTTACGCGGCCGGCCGTCGATAAAAATATCGACGCGTGAGATTCGCTTGCGCCGGTCGCGCGGCCGGACTTTTGAGGAAGCGGTGATCCGCAGCATACGATTCTTCCCCTTGTCGGCCTGCACCGAAAGATGATATTGCGGCCGAGCCGCCAAAATGCCCGCGGCATGTCTGACCATATCGACGTTGTGTTTCATCAGGTCGTTTCTAGTCATGTAGTGCCGATGATCGGGATTGATGCCCAGCTCTTCCAATGGCCGGCCTTCGCTCTTGCCCACGCGCACGCTGCGGCGCAGCGCTAAATCGAACGAGGCATTGCTGGGCAGTGGTTTGAACTTACTCTTGCCCCACCGGCCCAGCACCTTGACTAGTTCGTCATATTTCCACTTATTAGCCCCGCCGGCGCCGGTGTTGTCGCTGGTCCCGAGAATTTGACCAATTTGATGGTCCTGAAAACCCGCGGCGAAAATATCGGTGGTGCTGTAGGACAACGCGTCCGTGATCAAAATTACCGGACCGTGGTAGGCCTGCCCCAGCGCGTTGGACAACTCCTCTGATTGCAGCGGGAAGCCCATGGAATAGATAGCGCCGGTCCGCACCGATTCAGAGATCGAGGGGATCCAGCGGGCGAGGTTGTAGCTCTTCGCCGCGCGTTGGCAAATCTCCAGGTTGAGCGTTGTATTGATGAATTCAAACGGCTCGGGCTTGATCCGGCGCGGCGTGAATAGTTGCAACAGCCGCTCGCCCGCCCGAATATTCCCGCCGGGGTTGCCGCGCACGTCGAGAATCAAACCTTCCTGTGGGAAGTCTCCCGCGGTAATGACGCGCTGCACTTCCTTGACGAATTGGCCGACCTTCTCGTTCTTAACTTCGAAACTGAACAATCGGACATAACCATATTCGCGCCCGCCAACGACGCGAGTCTCGGGATAGAAATTTTTTTTGAAGGTTTGTCGGGCATCAACAGGATGCGGCGCCGCAAAAAATCTTTTCTTAAACTGGTTCGTCTTTGTCTTCTTGATGTCGATGGCGGAGTGTTAGTTTTCGGGCGCCGACGCATCGGGCTCGTCGCTCGCATCATAGACCCACCACACAAATCGCTGCGTCAGTTCCTTTCCCGACTTCGATTTATAAGTCAGGTCAACCCACCTCTCGTCCGGTGGTAACATCGCGTCCAGCGGACGCACCGTCAGATTGTCGAGCCCGCGCGCGAGCCGCGCTTCCGGATTACTGCCCGCCTGGTTCTCACCATTCAATTCAATCGCGCGCTGAATGGGCACACCGTTCCAGTAGAGCGCCTCGACTCCTGGCTCGAACGCCCCTCTTGATCCGGTGGCCCCGGGGTTGGCGCTCGGTATTCTTTCCATTACGCGCGAAACCAAAAACTTTTCAGTCCGGTGATGCTTGCGGCCCGCGAAGCATTGCTCCACCAAAAACGGCAGAAAGGCCATTTGAAACGCGAAAGGGTCCGGCAGGTAATAAGAGGTATGCACGTCACGGAGCGACGCAAAGATCGTCAGCAGCCGGCTATGAAACCGCATCACCGGTTCCAGTTTGCTGCCCTTAGATTCAAGGCGATACTTTTGCAGCTTGAGTAGCTGAATCGGATTGACCGCATGCATCGCCTGCTTGAGCGGCAGGTGCACGTAATTCATTTCGAGCAACAACAGCGCTTGCTCGACGATGCGCAAACGTTGTTCACGACTCAATTGGCTCTTGCGTTGGACCTTTGCCGACTTGAGAAACTTCGTCAGCGGCTGCATGGCGCCGGCGCGTGCGATGTCATAGAAATGATAACCGGAACCTGTGAACTGATCGGACATGGTTGTGAGATAAGGTGGTAGAAAAGGCCGCAGGCGCTGCAAGTTTCAGTTAAGAAACCTCAGCGCCACCGGCTTTTGATTGTTTGGCGGCAACTATCTCTTCTTCTTGGCCGCTTTTTTCTTCGCAGTTTTTTTCTTGGGCTTTGCGCGTCCGCCGCCACCAGTAGTCGGGTCATCGCCAAAAGAAAGAACGGTCGAAAGGAAAGTCATGTTGGTTTTCTCCTTTTCTTGAGCTGAAGTTGTTTTCATTTTATTTGCGCAAGTTGCTTGCGATACATCTGAATGTCTGGCCGGCGCAAATAACTTTCATAATTGTCTGTGCCCCAAAGCTGCTGCAATGCATTGCACGCCGTCTCCGCGCGTGAAGCATAGTCACGCGCCGCCGATTTGTCTCCCGCCATATCACTCGCACGGGCCGCAATCAGGAGCGCGCGCCATTCTGAATCTTTCTGGCCGGATTGTCCAAATATTTTTTGTGCTTCCAAAGCCGTCTGGAGCGCCGCC
>DASQYL010000359.1:0-9376 GCA_035639235.1 Pyrinomonadaceae bacterium
GGGGTGAATGTAGAGTCGATACTGATCGATAAGACCGGCATTGGTCAGGCTTTGCGCCAGGACTGGCCCGCCAACGTGAATCTCGCCGACCAGGTCGGCCTGCAGCGTGCGTATCACGTTCTCGAAGGCATCCGAGACATGAGTGGCATTGGGACCAACTTCCAGGGAACGCGAGACGACCCACTTCGGCTGGCTCTGCCAGGCCGCCGCGAAAGCTCGATCGTCCGCGTCCCAATCAGGAAGATCTTCGTCCCAATAACGCATGATCTCGTACATCCGGCGACCGTAGATAAAGCCCGTCGCGCCGCGCACCAGCTCGATGAAGTGGTGGAAGGCCGCGGGTGGAGGCGGCCCAAGTTTCATGTGGTCGACGTAGCCATCAAGGGACTGGTTTAATCCGTAGATAAGTTTTGCCATGCTGTAACTCTCCCTACGTTTCTTCAGGATAGTGTGAGCGATGTCGCGCTGAGGTGACGTCGAACACCATCTGCGCGCCACATTGTCGGTGTCACCGATAACCGGAAGTCCATTCCCACTCCCGGCATCCAACAGAGGGTCTCACAGCGGAATGTTCCCATGTTTCTTTGGTGGATTCTGATCGCGTTTGTTCTCTAGCAACGCAAGAGCGCGGATCAATTTGGGTCGAGTTTGCGCAGGTTCGATTACTTCATCGATGAAACCCCGCTCAGCCGCAACGTAAGGATTCGCGAATTTCTCTTCGAACTCGTTGATGCGAGATTGGCGAGCGGATGTCTTGTCGGCGGCTTCGGCTAGTTCGCGGCGGTAGAGAATGTCGACGGCGCCTTCAGCTCCCATCACAGCAATCTCTGCGGACGGCCAGGCGAAGTTGATGTCGGTGCGAATGTGCTTCGAGCCCATGACGCAGTAGGCGCCGCCGTACGCTTTGCGCGTGATCACCGTCACCTTCGGCACGGTCGCTTCGGCGAAGGCGAAGAGAAGTTTGGCGCCGTGCTTGATGATGCCGCCGTGTTCTTGCGAAATCCCGGGAAGGAAACCGGGCACGTCTTCGAAAGTCACAATCGGAATGTTGAAGCAATCGCAGAAACGCACGAAGCGCGCGCCTTTGATTGAACTGTCGATGTCAAGGACGCCGGCGAGAAACGCAGGCTGGTTTGCCACGATACCCACGGAGCGGCCATCGAGCCGAGCGAATCCCACGACGATGTTCTGCGCATATTCACGATGGACTTCGAAGAAGTAGCCATCATCGACAATCAAATCGATGACCTCGCGGATATCGTACGGTTGATTCGAAGCTTCAGGGACAATCGAATTCAGTTTTACCTCCGTGCGTTCAATTGAATCGGTTGCGGCCAGACGAGGAGGATCGTCGAGATTATTCGAAGGAATAAACGACATCAGCTCGCGCACCATGCGCAGCGCGTGCTCGTCTGAATCAGCCGCAAAATGCGCGACGCCTGATTTTCGATTGTGCGTCTCGGCGCCGCCGAGTTCTTCCTTCGTCACATCCTCATGCGTGACTGTCTTGATTACATCGGGGCCGGTGATGAACATGTACGACGTGTCCTTCACCATGATGTTGAAGTCGGTGATGGCCGGACTATAAACTGCGCCGCCCGCACACGGACCCATGATGCAACTGATTTGCGGCACGACTCCGCTGGCGAGAGTGTTGCGCAAAAAGATGTCTGCGTAGCCACCGAGACTGACCACGCCTTCCTGTATGCGCGCGCCGCCTGAGTCGTTCAAGCCGATAATCGGCGCGCCGACTTTCATCGCTAAGTCCATGACCTTGCAAATCTTTTCAGCGTGCGTTTCGGAAAGCGAACCGCCAAAGACGGTGAAGTCCTGCGCGAAGACGAAAACCTTGCGGCCGTCAATTAATCCATGGCCGGTAATGACACCGTCGCCGGGATAAATCTGCTTGTCCAAGCCGAAATCACGCGAGCGATGCTCAACGAGTTTGTCGAACTCCTGGAAGGTGTCTTCGTCGAGCAGAAACTCAATCCTTTCGCGCGCCGTCATTTTGCCGGAGGCGTGCTGTTTCTCAACCCGCGCAGCGCCGCCGCCTTGCTCGGCTTGCTGTTCACGTTCGCGGAGCTGATTCAATTTTGAAATTTTCGCGGGTTTTTGTTCTTGCGAAGCCATAAGCGAGCTAAGGGTGACTGGGAGATGATATCAGAAAGCGTTTGCTGCCGTGTCCGCTTTAATCGGTTGAAAAGGGAAGTCGCGAGATCGAATCATGCGAATCAGTTGATCCAGCGCTGCCGCAGCCGCTACCTTCTCCTCGACCGAGTAGCAGTATGTTTCAGAATTTTTGGAAAACTCGTCGAGGTCAAGCACCTCATACGAATAATCCGGCTGCACTATCACATCGATGTCGAGATCGACGTAGGTTAGTACCTGTCCATCAAATACCGGCGGCTGATTGATATTGCAATAATAGAGCTTGGTCGATCCGTCGTCGCGCAGGAAGCGAAAGACGTTGTACCAGCGATCAAGCCAGTAATATTCGATCAATCGTGAACCGCTCTTGATTTCGCCGAGAACGTGATGCGTGACATCCGTGTGGAATTTTGCTTCGAGGACGATAAGCGAGCCCTCACGTTCCGCGAGACGCCCGCACCAGCGGCGATATTCGACGCCGTCGTGTTTCAGAACTACGACGGTCACTTGATCGGGCTGCACGGGCGTCTGATCCAAATCCCTACGCCTTCGCCGCGGCAGTCTTTTTCCAGTCGGCGAGAAACTGATCCTGCCCTTTATCAGTCAACGGGTGCTTGAGAAGTTGCTGGAAAACTTTGAAAGGCATCGTGGCAATGTCCGCACCCATGCGCGCGGCCTCGATCACGTGAATCGGGTGACGCAGGCTCGCCGCTAACACCTCAGTCTTCCATTCGTAGTTGTCGTATATCTCGATGATTTCTTCGAGCAGGCGCAAACCATTGTCGCCGATGTCGTCGAGCCGCCCCAGGAACGGGCTAATAAAGGATGCCCCGGCCTTCGCGGCGCAAACTGCCTGAGCCGCAGAGAAGCAAAGCGTCACGTTCACCTTGATGCCTTCGTCGTTGAGGATGCGCGTGGCTTCCAAACCGTCCATCGTCAGCGGGCACTTGATAACGACGTTCGGCGCGATCTTGACGTAATCGCGTCCCTGCTTGAGCATCTCGTCGCGTTTGTCGGTAGTCACTTCGGCCGACACCGGACCCGAAACGATCTTGCAGATTTCCGCGATGTGCTCTTTGAAGTCGACGTTACCTTCTTTACTGACGAGCGTCGGATTGGTGGTGACGCCGTCGCACAGTCCCAGCGCCGCTGCTTGACGAATCTCGTCGAGGTTCGCCGTATCAAGAAAAAACTTCATGAACGCCTCCTGATTTAGTTTGTAGGTCAAATATAAGCGAAAGCGGAGCGGAATTACAGCGCGAATCTGGCGCGATTGTTTGGCTTATGCCTCATACGGTTCATTGAATGACGATATCGGTTACAGGTCCGCCAAATCGACTGCGATTTACTTTTGATCGAGTAATAACGTGTGCTTGGAACAGCGATTGCGCCTACGAGGGCGAAATGTAACTCTCCTCAGTCTTCCCGGAGAAGGAGAATCAGCCATGATGAAGTTTAAGGTAGGTCGACTCTTTTGGGTTCTGTCGCTCGGCTTAGGAGCGGCCGTCCTCGTAAACGCCCAGGATGATCGCCGTGGACGCCGCGACCGAAACGACAACCAACAGCAGACGCAGAATCAGACGCAGCAGCGATCGAACGATAATCAACAGAGACGTCAAGCGGAGCAGCAGCAGCGAAATAACGAGCGGCAGGCTCAGGATCAGCAACGCCGACAGCAATCAGAACAGCAACAGCAGGCTGCTCGGCAACAGCAGAATCAACAACGCGCGGCCCAGCAACAGCAGTGGGAGCAGCGCCGCCAACAGGATGCGGCGCGCGCAGCCGACCAGCAACGTCAGGCCGAAGAACGACGCGCGACGGATCAGCGCCAACGCGATTGGCAGCGCCAGCAAGATCAGCAACGTGCGTTGGATCAGCAGCGTCGCCAAGCCGACGCGCAGAGACAGGCGAACGGCCGCCAGAATCAGGATTGGCAACGTCGCAATAACGACCAACAACAGCGCGCCTTGGAGGAGCAGAGAAGGACGCAACAACAGCAACAGGACGCGCAGCGGCAACAGTGGGAGCGTCAGCGCGCTGATCAGCAACGGGTAAACAACAGCGACCGTTGGCGCAATGATCGCAACAACGGAGTTCGCTTGTCGGATCAGCAACGCGCCGCGTGGCAGCAGCGTGAAGCGCAAGAGTGGCGGCAACGTCAGGATCAATTCCGCCGCGTCGATCAGACGCGTTGGCAACAGTGGCAGCAACGCGAAGCGTATCTGCAACAACAGCGTCGTATAAATCAATGGCGCTTCGAGCAGGCTTACTGGCAGCGTCTCCAGCAGGATCGGCTGCGCCTGCAGTCGTTCAACTACTACGACTACGGTCCTCCGATCTACAGTTATTATCGAAATAATAACTACTTCTATCTGAATCAATACGGCGCTGACTTGCTGCAACGAGCAGTCAACGACGGCTATGACGAAGGCTATCGCGCGGGCTTGGCCGATCGTCAGGATGGTTGGCAGTTCGATCCTCAAAGCACGGATGCGTTTCAGGACGCGAGCTTAGGGTACGACGGTTACTACGTCGATATGAATGAGTATCAGTATTACTTCCGTGAAGGGTTTCAACGCGGATACGAAGATGGATACTACGGGCGTTATCAATATGGAACGTACTCCAACGGCAGGTACTCGATTCTCGGGGACGTGCTCAGGGTCGTTCTGGATTTGACGCGATACTAATCAGCACGACGTCGAAACTCATGGACGCTCGGCTTTAGCAGATCAGTTGAAGCCGAGCGTTTCTTTATGCATCGGATTAAGGAACTGTCTCGGAGACGACGTTGGAAGCAGCGCTTTTATTGCCGGCGGTATCGACGGCGATCAGGTAATAGTAGTAGGTCTTGCCTGACTCGACATTAAGATCTGTGAATGTAGATTTCGTCAGAACCTCTGGCGTAAGCAACGTCCACGAAGGCAGAGGCAAATTGGGATCGGTCGAGCGATACAAGAGATAACCGGCAATGTCTGGTTCAGAATTCGGCGGCCAGAACAGTGAAATTCTGCCAGGCGCGGCACTTGGTTGAGGGAAAGTTGGCGGCGCCGGCGGATAAACATCGCGCGGCTCAGACGTTACCCTATTCGAATCGAAGCTCTCTACATGCTTTGCTTCGGTACCCAGCGACACCGAACGAACGAAGTAAGTATACTTCTCACCGAACTTGAAGGTCTTATCGTCGAAGTGCGTCACGGTAATTAATTGCTGATTGAGCGGCTTGGGTTCAGTCTGCGGCTTGTCAGTGTTGATGCGATAGACGTTGTAACCAAGCAGGTTGACCGGCGTCGAGTCGTCGATGTTAGCTGTAGGCGCATCCCACGAGAGTGAGATCGAGGTTTCCGACTCCCGCACACTGAGACTCGCCGGCGGCTTAGCAACTTTCGCTGCCGGTTCGAGCAGGAAAAAGTTTGAGAACGCCGCTCGTTGGCCCGCCGCGTTAACGTAACGGATTGCATAACGAAGTCGAGTGGGCTGGCCCGCCAGTTCCAGCGGGTCTGCATACGTCAGCGTCGGCGCCCCTTTTTTGATTTCGTCGTAAGTAACCGAGCCGACCAGTATTGATCGTGCTTCGAATTGATCCTCGGTAAGCGCCAGCGGAGCCGTCGGCTTCTCTGCCACCCGATAAACATCGACACGACGGATGCTTTGCACGCTTCCCGACTTTGCATTTCGCACAGGTGCAGGCCAAATCAGAATTACCTGATTGCCGCGTTGAAAGCCGCTGAGTTCTTCCGTGCGTTGCGGGACCTTTTCGAGCGGAGGCAGCGGAGGACGTCGCTTGCCGCAGGTGGGCGCCAACGAAAGGGCGCACAGCCCGATCAATAACATTAATTGACGGGCCGCCGACGTGCGACTTCTGTTTAGGGGTTCGAAAGAAGAGGGCACTTGGGTTGGAGGCTCGACTTAAAGAATGTAGCGACTCAGGTCTTGGTCCTTAACGGTCTCGGCTAACATCTCGTTGACATATGCAGCGTCGATCGTTTTGTTCTTGGGTTGCAGGTCCGGTCCCTCAAAGCTGATCTCGTCGAGCAACCGTTCCATAATCGTGTGAAGTCGGCGCGCGCCAATGTCTTCCGTTTGCTGATTCACGCGCGCGGCGAAATTGGCGATGGCATCAATCGCGTCGAATGCAAAGTCGAGTTTCACGCCTTCCGTTTCCATCAACGCTTTGTATTGGACGACGAGTGAGTTTTTCGGCTCGACGAGAATTCGCTTGAAATCGTCAATCGTCAGAGATTCGAGCTCGACGCGAATCGGAAAGCGTCCCTGCAACTCTGGAATCATGTCCGAGGGTTTGGAAACGTGAAACGCACCTGCAGCGATGAACAGAATATGATCGGTGCGGACCATGCCATAACGGGTGTTGACCGTCGTGCCTTCGACGATCGGCAGGATGTCGCGCTGCACGCCTTCGCGGGAAACGTCCGGTCCGTGGCCCGATTCGCGGCCGGCGATCTTGTCGATCTCGTCGAGAAAGATAATTCCCGATGATTCAACCCTCTCGAGCGACGCGCGCGCGACTGTGTCCATATCGATGAGGCGCTCTTCCTCCTCTTGCATCAAATATTCCGTCGCTTCGTCGACGCGCATCTTGCGCCGCTTGGTACGGCCCTGAAATAGATTCCCCAACATGTCCTTCATGTTGATGCCCATCTCTTCGACACCCATCGGTCCGGCGAACTCGATCGTGGGAAAGTTCTTCTCGCGCACCTCCATCTCAACCAGCCGATTATCGAGCTTGCCGGAACGCAATTGCGTGCGCAGCTTCTCGCGAGTGCGAGCGAAGTTCTCGTCCTTCGGCTCGTTTTCCGGAACCAGCACCGGCGCTGAGGTCTCTCCCGAATCAAAATCAAAGATGGATGACGAGGTGGAAGACTTCGGCGGAGGCAGCAGGATATCGAGGATACGCTCTTCGACGTTCAATTCAGCCTTGTCGGTAATTTCTTCGATCTTTTCCTGGCGCGTCATCTCGACGGCAATTTCAGTCAAGTCGCGAATCATGCTTTCGACGTCGCGGCCAACGTATCCGACCTCGGTGAATTTCGAGGCTTCGACTTTCAGAAAAGGGGAATTTGACATGCGCGCAAGCCGCCGGGCTATCTCAGTCTTACCTACGCCCGTCGAACCAATCATGATGATGTTTTTCGGAATGACGTCGGCAGCCAGATCGGGTGTCAGCTTCTTTCGGCGCACGCGGTTGCGCAGTGCGATGGCCACCGCACGCTTCGCGGCCTTCTGCCCGACGACGTGTTTGTCTAACTCCGCGACGATCTGCCGTGGAGTTAGTTCGTCCAATCGAACAACCTGCTCTTCAGTCTCGCCTGCGAGATAAATAACCATTTCAAAATTTTACTGAGTGTCGGCCCGTCAACGCTTCAAGTGTTACCTGCAAACGTCAAAGCTCTTCGACGATAATGTTTGAATTACTATAGATGCAAATGTCTGCCGCGATGCGCATCGCCTCGACCGCAATCTCGCGCGCCGCCATGTGAGTGTTTTTCATCAGCGCGCGGGCGGCAGCCAGGGCATAAGATCCACCCGATCCAATCGCGAGGATGCCGTCGTCAGGTGAAATCACGTCTCCGTTTCCTGACAGCAAAAAAGAACTCTTGGCATCAGCCACGACCATCAGTGCTTCGAGATGACGAAGGATCTTGTCGGTGCGCCATTCTTTACTTAACTCGATCGCCGCACGTTCGAGGTTGCCGTGATATTGTTCGAGCTTGCCTTCAAATCTTGTCAAAAGCGAAAAAGCGTCTCCCGTTGCTCCTGCGAATCCCGCGAGAATTTTTTCATTGTAAAGACGTCGCACCTTTTTCGCGCTCGCCTTCATTACAGTCTCGCCGACGGTCACTTGACCGTCACCAGCCATCGCCACGCGGTCATCGCGACGCACGAGCAACACCGTCGTACTTCGCACCTTCGGCAAATTTTTTGGCTCCATGGGCAAGTGAGCACTATAGAAACTGCCGCGAATATTAGTCAAGCTAACGCTTCGAAAGTGTGCGATACTCGCATGGCAAAATCTGCGCTATGATGTTTAGTTCGCGTAACCAGTTCTCCAAATAATTTTTGATACACATGACGAATTACAGACCACGCATCGGCATCACAATGCGCCTCGAGTTAGAGACAAATCGCTTCTATCTTGCGCGCCAATACAGCGAAGCAGTTGAAGCAGCCGGCGGCGTGCCGGTGCATATTTCATTGATACCCAAGGCCGATTATATCGAATCAGTAATGGCGGAAGTCGACGGTTTACTGCTGCCAGGCAGCGATTCCGATATGGATCCGGCACGATATCAACAGGAGCCGCATCCCCAACTCGGCCACGTGGTCCCTGAGAAAGATGAGAGTGATTTGCTGACGCTGGCCGCCGCGGAAGAGAGGGGAATGCCAATCTTCGCGATCTGTTTCGGCATTCAGTCGTTGAATGTTTTTCGTGGCGGCACGCTTATTCAGGACATTCCCAGTCAGTTCCCAAATGCCATAAAGCATGACCAGGGCGCGCCGCGCGAGCGACATTCTCATCGCGTTCGCGTTCTTGACGGCAGTGTCCTACGTGAGCTTGCGGGCAGCGATACCGTTCCGGTGAATAGCCATCACCACCAGGCAATCGAAACCCTGGGCAGGGAATTGGTAGCAACGGCGTGGGCGTCCGATGGGTTGGTGGAAGCGGTCGAAGATTCGCGTAACGATCGTTTCGTGTTAGGAGTGCAATGGCATCCGGAACTAGCCTGGGATCGCGATCCCGTTTCCCTGGCGCTCTTTAATCGCTTTGTCGATGAGGCCCGGGACTTTGCGTCGAGGAGTCAGCAGCAGCGCGAGGACACTGTCAATGCTTGAACCGCCGGTGGCCATTGAAGCCAACTCCATTCTGCAGTCAATGAATTTAAATGGCCGCGTTGCTGTGGTCACTGGCGGCTCGCGCGGTATTGGTCGCGCGGCGGTGCAATGCTTTGCGAAGCTCGGTGCCCACGTCGTGGTGAATTACCTGCACGACGATCAAGCCGCAAACCAAGCCATCGCCGAAGCTGAAGCTCTCAATGTCGGCGCGTTGGCAGTTCAAGCAGACGTTTCACAGAAAGGGGACGCACAACGATTGATCGACGCCACGATGAGGAAGTTCGATCGAATCGATTTCCTTGTCTGCAACGCCGGCATCTGGGAAGGGGCTCCTATCGATCAGATGACCGAAGAGATTTGGAACCGCACGATTGAC
>DASQYL010000360.1:0-4657 GCA_035639235.1 Pyrinomonadaceae bacterium
GTGCGCGTTGAAGTCAGCCGGGATTGTCATCGCCACCCCGCCGCGCGCCTGGCGATGACAGGTCGCGCAACTGACGCTTCCCATCGCCAGGTGTTTGGCGTGATCGAACTTCATGCGGAAACTGATCAAGCGCGTGGGAAAAGGTTTCAGCGCGCCCGACTTCACGTCGGTGTGACAAATGGTGCAGATTGGACTTTCCGAATTTGAAAATTGCTGCGCGTGACATCCGGCGCAAGGCAGATGCTGCGATGCCCCGGGCCGTTTCGGAACCGGCGCATTCGAATCACGACGGTGACAGAGCAAACACGGAAGACGCGAGTGATTGCGGCTGCTGTGCTGAAATTTTGAATAGTCGAGACCTTCGGGAAATTGCATCTGCTCCTGAGGCGATTGCGTTCCCGTTGGATCAACGTGGGCGCGTGAGTTGATCACGCCGATGGTGCAAATGATGATCGCAATTGCCAAAGGAAATAGTCCCGTGGTGACGAAGAAGTGATACAAAGTTCTTCCGGTGTTATTCCCCTCGCCCTCTGGGAGAGGGGCTAGGGGTGAGGGCTTGCGAGCCAACAGACCCTCAGCCAACCCTCTCCCAAAGGGAGAGGGCTTCATCGGTCGCCTGACAAAACTCAATATTCGCACTATCAACTCGTCTTCGCCTTTGGCTTCGGTGTTGGAATTGCCTGCGCGTGATTTTCAGGCAGAGCGTCCTTACCGAACGTCACATGACATTTCGTGCAAACAAAATTTGGATTCTTCTTGCGCGCGTCTACTTCAAAATTCAAAGCGCCGCCATCGTCGAGCGTTTGCGTGATGTGACAACCATCCGCGCCGCCGCACGACTTTACCGCGACTTTCATCGTCTTCGGATCGATAGGGCTGAACGTGGAGGTCGCGACATTGTGACAATCCATGCAACTCAAGTCCGGATGCGCGCCGCCTTCATGACGAAACGCGCCCGCTGACTGACGACGGTTCCAGCGCGCCAGCATCAACGCATCAGCGCCCATTGTGGTCGCCAGCTTCAGATCGAAATCAGTTTTTGCCGGCGTAATCTGTGCCAGCTTATGACAGACTTCGCAGTTCTTCGGCTCAGGCGCGATGCCGGAATCGGCGTTGTGGCAGGTAAAGCAGATCGTATGGCTGTTAGGAATCGTCTTGAATGTGCCCTTCTTCAGCCAGAAATTATCGCCGATGTCTTTCGGCGGCTTCGCGATGTATTCGTCACTCGATTTGCCCTGTGGTTTGTAAGTCTCGTGACAAACCGGACAACTCTTGGGTGGCCCGGCCGGCTTGGCTTGAAACAAAGCGTTCACGAACGACGCACGCGCACTCCCCTCTCCTGCTGGGAGAGGGGCTGGGGGTGAGGGGTTACGCGCCGACAGACCCTCACCCAACCCTCTCCCAGAGGGAGAGGGTACGATCATCCCCACCACATCAATGTGCTTGTCGTGCGGAAAGCCGACGCCGAATTCAGAAACGAATTCTCTACGCTTCAATTTTGGATCGGTAATATCACCGAGACTCGGAAACAACCAGCGCGTCGTGTCTTTCGGCGTGACGGCGATGTGGCAGTTCGAGCAAATGATCGGCTGTGGCGTTTCGCGCGCAAAGAACTGGGTGCGGTGACAATTAAGACAAGCCGAGTGCTCCGGGAAATCGGCAACGTCCTGAAATGCCGTGTCCCCTTTGCGGACTACGTTCCAATTCTTCGATGGAACTTTATGACATGAGTTGCACGCAAGTTTCTGAGTGACAACGTGGGTCTGATGCGAGAATTTTGCGTAATCGACTTTGGGTTTCGGCGGGGTCTTTGGTTTTTGCGTCCGCGATGAGGCCCGTCGTCGCTGCGCGGACGCTGAGTCTCGCGAGATGAAACAAGCCGCAAGTCCAACAATGACGAAGAGCAAGACCAAGAGTGCCGGGCCCCGCCTGCTAAAAACCTTTTCGATCATCGCTTGTCGCCCTGCTGGTCCTCGTACAACTAATCCTTCAATGGCTGCCGACTCTCAATTTGGCGAATCTTCAGATAAACCAGAAACGCCAGGAACAAAATGAAGACGAGCGACACCGCCAAACCTTCGCGCCGGAATTTCCATTCGCCCAAGGCTGCGATTCCGGCTTGATAACCTTTGTCCGCGACCTCCAATCCTGGTCCTACCACTTTGTCGACTTCAGCCGTCGAGGACGAATGAATCAGCACGCGCGCGTGCGTCAACGCGTCGGTCGCGCCTTTCAAATCGAACTTGGGCTTGCTGACCTCCATGCCTTTGCGTTCGGCTTGATTGAGAATCGACGTCGATTTGTCGATGCTCGCGATCAAATCATCGATGCGCGTGCGCATCATGCCCGCGGCCGCGAATCCTTTGTCGCCATTCGAATGACAACTGATGCAAAGCGCGCCCTGCTGCGTGCCAATCATCGAATCGTTCGGCTTCAAGATGGCGTGATTGTTGTGGCAAGTGATGCACTCGCCCAATTGCTTATCGTCGAAAGCCTTCTTGTGTGGACTCGTTTGAAACAGTTCGGCCTGCCGCGCGTGACATTGGCCGCAGACATTCGCGACCGACGCAATGCCGGGCGGCGCCGCGCCATGATTGCCATGGCAGTCGTTGCACGTCGGCGCCGACAAATCCTGCTTCACATAGATCGCGTTGGCATGAACGCTGGTCTTGTATTTGTCGTATTGGTCGCTCGGAATACCGAACGGCCTCATGTAATCAGCGCTCGCATGGCATTTCGCGCACGTCTCAGCCACGTTTGCGGGGTAGACGGACGAAAGCGGATCGGTCGGAGCGCGGATGCCGTGAACGCTGTGACAACTGATGCAGGTCGCGACCCGAGTCTCGCCTTTCTCTTTCAGCAACTTGCCATGGACACTCGTGTAATATTCGCGTTCCTGATCGACGCGCAAGCTCGGATTGAATCGCTTCATCAGGTTCGCGTCGCTGTGACACTTGCCGCAGTACGCGGGAATGTCGAGCGTCTTCGGCTTACCGAGATAACCCTTGCGCGGATCCTTCGCCCCTTCTTTTGTATCCACAGTTGGATCGCCGCCATGGCAGTCGTTGCATGACAACCCACGCGATTTATGAATGTCGTTATCGAAGAGTTTTGCGGGCGCGCTCAGACGAGTGTCTTCGAGTTTGCTGTGACATTCGATGCAGGAAGATTTGGTTTGGGCGGCGGAGACGTTCGCGAAAACCAACAGCAAGAACGCTGCGACTAAGAGCATTGCAAATTGAAAATTGAAAATTGAAGATTTCAAATTTAACGGGCGGCGGTTGCGCCAATCGCGTCTTGACGACACCGGAGTAATTTGAGATTTGCAATTTTCAATGTTCAATTTGCAATTCCTTATTTTCATTTCGCCACGTATCCGACAATCGTCATCACGACGATATACAAGAGCGCCACGATTCCGCAGATGTTGAAGATTAAATGACGCCGCCGATTCTCCGGGTCACGATCGATGAACGGCACCAGAAACAGAAGCAGCGCTATCGCATTGAAAGTCATGATGCCGATGACTTCGCCGTCCATTCCCAGAATCTTCGCCGGAATCCACTTCAGGGTCTGAAACATGAAGAGGAAATACCATTCCGGCTTAATGCCCGCCGGCGCCGGCGCAAACGGATCCGCTTTCTCTCCCAATTCCCACGGAAACAACGCAGCAAGTGCGGCAAGCACGCCAATCGCCAAAATCCAGCCGATGGCATCGCGCAAAATGAAGTTCGGGAAAAACTTCATACGCTGATAATTGTGTTCGTATTGCTTCGGCACGTGCATGCCGTGCAGTTGGACCAGCAGGACGTGAATGCCGATAAAAACAGTCGCAGTAGCGGGCAAGACCGCGACATGAAAGCCAAAGAAACGGGTCAACGTCGCGCCGGTCACGTCGTCACCGCCGCGCAGAAATCGAAGCGCGGGCCGGCCAACAATTGGAACCACACCGGCGATCTCAGTGCCAACCTTGGTCGCAAAAAACGCAAGCTTGTTCCACGGCAGCAGATATCCACTGAAGCCGAAACAAATAACGATGAACAGCAACACCACACCGCTGACCCAGGTGATTTCGCGCGGTTTGTGATACGCCCGTAAAAAGAAGACGCTGAACATGTGTATGAACAGCGTGGCGATCATCAGGTTCGCGGACCAACTGTGAATCGATCTGATCAGCCAGCCAAATTTAACTTCGGTGATGATGAATTGAACGCTCTCGAAAGCGTTTTCTGAACTGGGGCGATAGTAGAGCAGCAGCAGGATTCCGGTGGCGACCTGGACGGCGAACAGAAACAACGTCATGCCGCCGAAGTAGTACCAGATCGAGTGGCGGTGCAACGGAACTTCTTTCTTGTCCGCCATGTGCTGGAGCGTGCTGATGGACAGCCGCTCGTCCAGCCAGTTTTTCAGGGGTTCGATTCTCACAACAGCAAAAGGACTTTCACCACAGGGACACAGAGGAATACATTGAAAAATTAGCCGCAGATGACGCGGATTACCGCAGATAAGAAATTAGAAGATTTAGATTCGCGTTCATCCGCGGGTATCCGCGGCTAAATGTTCTTGTTCCTCCGCTGGATCCTCTGTGGTTAATTCACCCACGCGTGACGACCACATCATCGCCTCGCGTGTTTACCTTGTACTCTTCCAACGGTCT
>DASQYL010000361.1:0-8534 GCA_035639235.1 Pyrinomonadaceae bacterium
ATCGTTCTGGAACCTTCGATAATTGACTCGCCGCCGGGAACGCTTATCATCAACGAGAAGATGATTCAGAGGCTTCCCATTCATGAAGATTAGGAAACAGGTAACCAAGATTTGAAATTTCGTCTTTCCATACTAATTAAACTCGTTGTGGTTTCTCTTCTGACGTCCGTAATTCTTGGAATATCCGCATTGGCGGCTCACGCCCAAACCAGCAGCCCCTTTCCGCAGCCGACCGAATTGCAACAGGGTCCGCCGCTGACGAATGATGAATTTGTGCGGCGGCTTTATCAGCTTCCGGCTCATCCGGACGAAAACGGAAAGCTCGTCGACGACCTCCGCAAGCGCGGCATCGCGTTTACGATTACGCCCGGTTTGCGTTCGCTGGCCGCGACCAAGAGCGGCAATGACGCCACGCTGCTTCACACTTTGGATGAAGCGGGAAGGCGAAAGGAAAATCCATCGGCAGCGACCCCTCTGCCACCGCTGGCCGAAACAAATGAGCTCTTGCAACAGGCGCGCAAAGCAGCCCTGGGCGCGGCTGAGACGATGCCGGACTATTTGGTGAAGCAGATGATCACGCGGTCGCATGCTTTCGGCCAGGGAAAGATTTTCACGCCTTACGATCACTTGAGCATCGCCGTCAGCTATCGCCAGAGCGCCGGCGAAGATTACAAGCTGCTTTCGATTGACGGCGTACCGGCAACTCAGGATCAAAACTACAACATGAAACTCGGCGGCACGATTTCGACTGGCGAATACGTGAGCGCCTTGACGTCGATTTTCAAACCCGAAAGCCAGACTGAATTTCGCGCGGTTGACACGGACACCTTACGCGGCCGGCGCACGGTCGTTTATGAGTACGAAGTGAAGCGCGAAAATTCACGGCAGACGCTCGGCTGGGGTACCGGCGGATCCGAGATGCAGGAAACCGTTTCAGGTTATCGCGGCCGCATTTGGGTCGATCGAGAAAATTATCGGGTGCTGCGGCTCGAAGCCATCAGCACAGAGATTGAAGCGGGCTTTCCGATAACCGCAGCGAGCAAAACGATCGATTACGATTGGGTGACCATCAACGATAAGTCGCACCTGCTGCCGTCACGTGCGGTGGTGGAATTGACTGCGCGCGATCGCGGACAAACTGAACAGACGCGCAACGAAATTCTTTTTCGCGGCTATCGCAAGTTCGGCGCGGAAGTGCTGATCAAAGACATCGACGAAAAAGATTTTCCGCCTGACAAGCCCGAAGAGAAATCATCCAAGCCCGAGGACCCTGCTAAACCTGTAGACCTCTCAAAGCCTCCGCCGGCGCCGGTGCTGAAACCAAAGAAGCCGTGAGCAGATTGGCCGCAATGCCGAAATTAGCCACAGATTCAGACGAATAAAAACCGATCAGACCGTTAACGTCGCGATTCTTATCTGCGTAGATCAGAGGTTTTTTCATGACCGATTGTTTCTATCTTTCATTTCCAGCGGCTAATCAGATAATCGATGGAAAATCGATCGGCCTCGTGCGGAATCACGAGAACAAAAAGCAGCAAAGCCAGACGGGGAATGACGTGCGTGTGAAATTCATAAAGCGGCTCTTTGAGTAAATGTCCAAACGTGACGATAGCCAGTACGCAGCCGAGCGCAATCAACGCCTCCCGCGTTCTGAATCCCAGAATTACGAGCGCGCCCGCGATCAGTTCGATAAAAGGAATCGTGACTCCGGTCGCCCATAAAGACCAGACCGGCAGAAACGTATCTGAGTACGGCAGAAACCACTTGCGCGCGTGATTGAGCGGTCCCTGCTGAAAGACTTTGTAAACGCCGGCCATGAAAAAGATCAGGCCGAGCACCAGCCGGGCAAAAAGCACTGCCCAGGCGAGATTCGGATTTGCAAGTAGACGCTCCATGGTTGCAGGTTCGTGCCATGCTAATTTCGAATCAGGCGCGACGCAAGCAGCGTTCGGGTATCGCCTCAATCGGCCAGGTCACTTGAATCGGCGGTTGTATCGGGTCATGATCTCATTGATGGCCAACTTAGCTTTACGACTTCCCGAAAATGTTCCCGGCGATTTCTTTGTAGATTCAACTTGCATCGATTGCGACGCTTGCCGGCAAATTGCGCCCAGCATCTTCACCGAAGATGGGGCTGCCTCGATCGTTCATCATCAGCCTGAAACCGAAGCTGAAACCAAGCGCGGATTGATGGCGCTGGTCGCTTGCCCGACCGGATCGATCGGCACAATCGAACATCACGACGCGCGCATCGGCATCGACGCATTTCCTGAGTTGATTGCCGACAATGTTTACTACTGCGGCTTCAATGCCGAGTCGAGCTTTGGCGCGTGGAGCTATCTGATAGTTCGCCCCGATCAAGAGGGCGGCAATGTTCTGATCGATTCACCTCGATTCGCGACGCAACTGGTGAAGAAAATCGAAACGATGGGCGGCGTAAGTACGATGTTGCTCACACACAAGGACGACGTGGCCGATCACGAACGCTTCAAAGCGAAGTTCGATTGCGAAAGAGTCATGCATGCCGATGATGGCGCGGCGCAGCGTGGCATCGAAAAGGTAATCGGGGGCGAGCCGGCCGTCCAGATCGATAACGACCTGGTTGCGATTCCAGTTCCCGGTCACACGCGCGGCCACATGGTTTTTCTTTATAAGAACAAGTTTCTTTTCTCGGGCGATCATCTGGCATGGTCGCCTAATCGAAATTCGTTGATCGCTTTTCGCAGTGCGTGCTGGTATTCATGGGCGGAACAAACGCGATCGATGAAAAAACTTCTGGATTATGATTTCGAGTGGGTGCTGCCCGGCCATGGACGCATTCACCATGATAGCGCCGTGAACATGCGTGCGGCGCTTAACGACTGTATTGAATGGATGAAAACGCGTTAATATGCCCACCGCTTTCGAGGAGAATTAAATGAGATTCGATAGATTGATAATTGTATCTGCAACTTTGTTGTTAATGATCTTTGCGGCGTTGGCGCAAGATCCAAATGCCAAACATTACGAGAAAGATGGGTTGTCTTTTGACTATCCAACCAACTGGCAGCTTGCCGACAAGAGCACGGGGCAGATGCAGTTTTTGGAGTTGACGAAAGGCGACCTGGTGATTCGCGTACGCTCGCCGCGCGAGTCGCTGAAGACGCCCGACAAAGAAGCTCACGCGAAGAAGTTATTTCAGGATCAATACGTAGATAATTTTGTAGATCAACTTCAACAACAAGGCATGCAGCCAAAGCGATCTCCGGCGACCACGCAGATCGGCGGTGGCGAAGCCGAAGGAATGCGGGTGCGTGGCGTGATGGCCGGCGAGAGCGGCGGACTGGATTCTTACGAGCGAATCATAACTGAGCGGCTGGTGAACTTGTCCATCATTGGATCCGAGAAAGAGATCACCCGCGACGCGCCGGCATGGGACATGATTCGAAACAGCTTGAAAGTCGGGCCGGCGCCACTGCCATCACCAAAAGGAAAACCGTAGGAGCGCGGGCTCATGTCTGTGAAAGGTCTCTACCAAGAGGAAGCTCACGAACCAGTGTATCTCCGGTTGTACGCTTCCACACCGGCCGCCAGAATCTTCATGGCCCGCGTCAAGTCATCGCAGTTGAGCACGTACGCGATGCGGACCTCGTCTTTGCCCTTGCCCGGCGTCGCGTAGAATCCATCAGCCGGCGCCAACATCACGGTCTCGTTATCGAGGTTGAACTCTTCCAGCATGAAGCGAGCGAATTCTTCGCCGTCGCGAATCGGTAACTTGGCAACTACATAGAATGCGCCACCTGGCTTGCGGCATACCGCGTCCGGTATCTTTGCGATGCTGTCGCAGACCAGATCTCTACGCCGCTGGTATTCGCGCCGCACATCCGCGAAATAGCTGTCCGGTACTTTTACCGCAGCCATCGCCGCCAACTGATCCACGGTCGGCGGACAAAGCCGCGCCTGGCCGAACTTCAAAACGGCAGCCATCAGTTCAGCGTTGCGGCTGATGATGCATCCCACCCGCGCGCCGCACGCGCTGTAACGCTTGGAGACGCTATCTACCAGGATTGCGCGGTCTTCAATTCCAGAGAGATTAAGAACGCTCGTGTGCACGGTGTAGTCGTCATAGATGAACTCGCGATAAGCTTCGTCGCCGATGAGATAGAGTCCGTGTTCGGCGCAAAGACTCGCAAGCATCTCCAGTTCCGATCGCGTGTAAACGGCGCCGGTCGGGTTGCCGGGATTGGAATAGATGATTGCCCTGGTCCTGCTGGTGATAACTTTTTCAAACTCGGCTTTGCGCGGGAGGGCAAAGCCAGTCTCGGCCAGACAAGTCACCGGAACTAGATTGACGCAGGCGGTGGCTGCGAATCCAGCATAGTTGGTATAGAACGGTTCCGGCACGATGACTTCGTCGCCCGCGTCGGCTACCGCGTTAAGCGCGAACGAGATCGCTTCGCTGCCGCCGGTCGTAATCAGAACATCCTGGGCCCGCACCTTTATTCCCACGCCGTCATAATATTGGACCAGCGCGTCGATGTAATCTTTCAAACCCTGCGACGGCCCATAGGCCAAAACTTTGATATCGACGTTCCGGTATCCGTTCATCATTTCGGCCGGAGTTTCGACGTCGGGCTGGCCGATGTTCAGGTGATAGACCTTGATGCCGCGGGCCTTGGCCAGCTCGGCAAACGGCGCCAGGCGCCGAATCGGAGAAGCCGGCATCTCATGCGCCCGCTCGGAAAGCTTGACTCTGCTCAATGTAATTTCGCCCACGTTTTGTTTTATGCCTCACGTCTCATATTCGATGTCCAGAATATCCCTGCTTAGCTTTGCCGCAAAAGCCTGACAGACGAGCCAGGAAATATTATCCGCACATTTCGCAGAATAAAGAAAAGGACAGACGCTGGGCGAGTAAGGCGCTTCCGTCTTTCCAAGTTCTCATCCGCTTCACTGGCTTTCTCATCTGGGTAATCGGCGTAATCTGCGGACAATCCCGGCTTCTGAAACGTAAACTTAACCGAGCAGCTTTGCGAGACAATGCTTCAACTCTTCGGTCTTCACCGGCTTGTAAAGATACGCATCGATTAATTTTCGATCGGCGGTTGTCCCGCGATCGTTTTCCTGACCCGTCAATAAAATGATCGGAAGTTTTGAGACCTTCGGATTCGCGCGGAGAAGGCGCGCCAACTCTTGTCCCGTCATTTGCGGCATGATTGCGTCGGTCAGCACGGCGTCAATGGTAACGGTGAGCGCGCGCCTCATGGCTTCGAGCCCGTCTTCGGCAGTAATAACTTTGTATCCGGCGCGCTGCAAGGCGACCTCGAGATATCGCCGTACTGAGCGATCATCTTCCACCAGGAGAACACATCTTTGCGACTTACTCATCAGGATTAAATTCAGCACCGAGAGTAGGTGGCGAATTCACCAAAGTCAAAGTCAGTGATTCTGGCAATGGTTCTATTTCGCGACCGCTGTCAGAGTGCCGACTTTTAGTCGGGAATTTTTTGCTTCGAAAGAAAAAGCCCGGCTAAAGTCGGTGCTCTAGTGCCGTCTCATTATCAACAAAGCCGGATCGCTTTGTTATACTTCTTGATTGCGCTGAGCAGCCGGCTCCCAATCAAGAGCAGCTATGTACGAATTCGCAGTCACTCCAGCAATAAATCAAATTCGCCGGCGCGGCGTTACCATCACCGAAGTCGCCCTCGGATCGATTGCCGCCGAACTCGAGCTCGAGGCAGGCGACCGGATAATGCGCGTGAACGGTCATGTGGTTCGTGACTATCTCGATTTTCGTTTTCAATCGTCGGGCGAAACCGACTTGATCGTGGATGTGCGCAAGCACACCGGCGAGGACTGGGAGTTGAATATTGAGCGTGGCGAAGGTGAAGACTTCGGCCTCACGTTCGAACAAATTGTGCCGCGTCAGTGCGCGAATGAGTGCTTGTTCTGTTTCTGCAAAGGTAATCCCGAAACCGCGCGACCGTCGTTGTTCGTGCGCGATGAAGATGTGCGGTTGTCGTTTCTGTACGGCAACTACACGACGCTCACCTCGATCAGTGAAGATGAAATGCGCCGGGTGATCGAGCAGCGCCTTTCGCCGCAGTACGTTTCGGTTCACGCGACTGACCACGACGTGCGCGCATACCTGCTCGGCATCGACAAAAAGCGCGCCGATATCAGCGACAAGTTGCAGCGAATGATCGATGCCGGCATCGAGATTCACGCGCAGGTAGTGCTTTGTCCGAAGATCAATGACGGCGAGATTCTGACTCGGACCATTTACGATCTGGCGAAGTTGCACCCCGACGTGCGCAGCGTGGCGATTGTGCCGCTGGGACTGACGCGTTATTTGAACGATCCGCGTCTGACTCCAGTGACCGGGGAATTTTGTGGGCGGACGATTGCAGACGTTTCGACGATTCAAAGAGATCTGAAGAAGAAGATTGGAACGCGGTTCGCTTATCTTGGCGACGAAATCTATTTGAAAGCCGGACAAGATGTGCCGTCACGGAGGCATTACGGTGACTGCCCGCAGATCGAAGATGGCGTCGGCATGGTGCGCACCTTTGCCGACCAGTTTCATTCGCTGATGCGCAAACTTGATCGCGCTGAACAGCCAAAGATGACGACTCACGGTTCAATTATGACCGGCGCCCTGTTCGCGCCAGTGCTTCGCAGCATGATCGAACGGTTGAATGCGCGGTTCAGCACGCATTTGAAAGTCATCTCGGTGAGCAACGAATACTTCGGTGGCGACGTCAGTGTCGCAGGCTTGTTGACCGGCGGCGATTTCGTTGCTTCGCGAAACGAGGTGTCGGGCGATTTCGCGATCATTCCGCGCGTTGCGCTGAAGAGCGACGAACCGGTGATGCTGGATGGTATGCATTTTTTGGAGTTACAAAAGCAATTTAGCGTGCCGGTCTACGCGTTCGATCTTCGTGATTTCTCCAACTGGCTGAGAGGACAATTCGCCGTTAAATGACCCGTGATATGATGTTGCCGCCCGAGGTGCAATCAATGTCTACCGTAGTTCAACTCATCACCGCCGAAGAGTTCCTCAACATGCCGGACGATGGCTTTCGGTATGAACTGATTAAAGGAGAATTGAAGAAGATGTCACCGCCACCTGGTGAAATTCACGGCAGCGTCGCGATGGAATTTGGTTGGCGGCTCGCTCAACACGTCAAGAGCAACAACCTGGGAAAAGTCTATGCGGCCGAAACCGGATTCTTGATTGAAAAAGATCCAGACACCGTGCTCGCGCCGGATTGCGCTTTCGTCAGTCGGAAGAAAATTCAAGCTGTGGGTGCGTTTCAAGGATATTTCCCAACCGCGCCCGATCTCGTCGTTGAAGTCATCTCACCCAGCGACACTTACGCCGAAGTCGAAGAGAAAGCGCTCGATTGGTTGGCCGCAGGTTCGTCATTAGTGCTGCTGCTTAACCCGCGTAAACGCACAGCCACCGTTTACCGATCGGTTTCCAACATAACGATTCTGGACGACAGCTCGGTCCTCGATCTCGCTGACGTAGTCGAAGGTTTCAAAGTAGACGTTAACGCCCTCTTTGATTGATACGCAGCCTCAGCAAAAAATTCTCGATGTCGGTTGCGGCTGGAGCAAAACGCCCGGCGCGATCGGCATGGATGTAAATCCCAAAACGCACGCCGACGTCATTCATGATTTAGCTTCGATCCCATATCCCTTCGCCGCAGACGAATTCGATCGAGTCGTCGCTCGTCACGTGGCTGAGCATGTGCCCGACGTGATGGCTTTCATTGCCGAACTTCATCGGGTGACGAAACCCGGGGGACGAATCTCGATCGTCACGCCGCACTATTCGAATCCTGACTGGCCCACTGACCCTACTCATCGAAATCACTTCAACAGTTACTCGTTCAACTGCTTCGTCGAAGATCGCTCGGTCTTTCCGTTCTATACTGACGTGAGGCTCCAACCGATCAGTACCTACGTGTCGCTGGCGAAGCTTTGGCGCGCAATCGGTTTCGAATTTGTCGTCAACCTCGATCAGCATTCACCTGCCTTTCGGTTCACACGAAAGTTCTGGGAGTTCTATCTCAGCGCCATCATTCGCGGCAAGGAGTTGCAATTCGAATTTTTGGTCGTTAAGCCGTGAATTCCGACGCGAAAGCTGTTATCTACAAATTCGGATAGAATCCGAAAAACCAAAGAATCCCGACCTCTACTACTCCATGTCGGAGAAAAGATACTGAGATATCAATTAGTTCTGGTTTGGCATAAACGTTGCCATTCTCCGGAAGTGAAAGAACTTGGTCTCCCGTTCTCGACATCAGCCCCCCGAACGGGTATCGACATAATGTATTCATTTAATTTAAGAGAGGAGTCTCGACTAATGCATAGGCATGGTTTGGCGACGGGCGTTTTGGCTTCGTTCGCCACTTTATTTCTATTAGCTACGTGCCTGCTGTTTGGTGCCGGAACGGCATCGGCTCAGGAAACGACTGGCACCTTACGCGGCACCGTGACTGACGCTACTGGCGCAGTTGTCCAGAACGCTACCGTAACAATCACAA
>DASQYL010000362.1:0-22847 GCA_035639235.1 Pyrinomonadaceae bacterium
ACCGGGTCGGGTAACGCCGGCGTGAGCTGGGCTGGTACTTCCGGAGCTTCGCTCACCTTCAACGCGCTGGCAGTCCAGACGAACGCCGGCACCGGATTGAGCGCTACGACAGGCGGCACGGTCAACGTTACGAATGCCACCACCGCCGGTCCTTTCAACAGCACGGTCAATAACACCACGCAGGCCGCGTCCGCCATCATCGCGAACGGCGTCGCCTTAAACGCGAACTTTAGTGCAATCAAATCTTCAGGCGGCACGAACGGCGTCTCGTTGACGAGCGTGACCGGCACCTCGAACTTCGGCGGCGGCGCTCTCTCTGGCGCGTCGGGCGCGACCTTCCTCGTTAACAATGGCACGTGCTCAGTCACCTACAGCGGCAACGTCACACAGGCTACCGCAAGCCAGCCCCTGGTTAGCATCTCCGGCGGTCACAACACCGGCACGATCACTTTCCAGACGGGAACGCTCTCAGCCACCAACGGCACGGGCCTTCAATTCGATAACGCTGACGGCACTTACAACTTTAATGGCACGAACACACTCAACGGTGGCGACGCGGGCATTGACATCCTTGACGGTTCGGGCGGCACCTTCAGCTTCTCCGCCAACTCGTCCATCACCAGTCCGACCGGCGTCGCCTTCAACATAGACGGCACGTCTGCGGCGGTCACAGCGGGCGTGACCTACAGCGGCACCATCACGCAGAACAGCGCCGCCAGCGCGGTCTCTATCAAGAGCAAGACCGGCGGCACGACCAGCTTCGGCGGCGCGATCACGGCCTCGACCTCTACGGCCAACGCCATAGACATGCCGAGCGGCAACGCCGGCTCGACCGTCAACTTCACCGGAGGGCTGAGCCTCACCACGACCAGCGGCGCCGGCTTCAATGCCGCGGGCGGCGGCACGGTCAACGTCACCGGAACTAATACCGTTAGCAACACGACCGGCACGGCCGTCAACATCGCCAACACGACCATCGGTGCGTCCAACGTCACGTTCCAGAGCATCAATCACAACGCCAGCAACAGCGGCACTAATTCAGCAATCGTTCTTAATAACACCGGCTCTGGCACGTTCACCGTCTCTGGCACCGGCGGCTCTTGCACGACCGGGACGCCGACCTGCACCGGCGGCACGATTCAGAATGTTCAGGGCGCTGACGGAATCAGCATGAACACCGTCGGCGGCCTGGTGACGCTCAATAACATGCTGATCGAGGACATCACCGCCTCGAACGACGCCACGGCGGCCGACGACACGCGGAGCGGCTTTGATGGAATTCAAGCCCAGGCCATGAGTGCTGGTCTGACGCTCAACAACACCATCATCCAGCGCATCAGCGACAGCGGCCTCAACGGCAGCGCCGGCACCACCGTGCCGAGCGCGACCAGCATCAACGGCTTGACAATCTCGGGCTGCACCATCCTGAACACGGCCCGCTTCAACGTCTCCAACCACGCCGACAGAACGAACGAGGCCGCGATCTACATCTGGGGCCTTAAGGGTACGGTCTCGGTCACGAATAGCACCTTCAAGAACGACCCGACCGGCATGGACTTCACTACGGACACATCCGGCTCGCTCGACCTGACCGTCACGGGCAACACCTTCGACACGCTCTACAAGGATTTTGGCACGAACAGCTATGGCAACTGGGGCGTCCGCGTCCTGCAAGTGGGTTCGCTGAACTCGATAGTTCGCATTGGGGACAAGAACGACGCGAACGCCGCGCTCGGCAATACATTCACCAATGGCGGCGGGCTCGCTGCTATCGAAGTCATCACGCAGAATACCTCGACCGGCACCATGAAGGCCGAGGTCAACCGCAACGTCTCGACCGTCACCGACCACTCGTCGCCCGGCGTCCCCGCCGGCGGCACCAGCTACAACTTCCCGCAGGGCGGCACGCTCCTGCGCGCCCGCGGCTCGGGCAACTACGAAGCGATCTACGGCCACAACACGTGCAACCAGTGTATGCACGCCGACCAGGCGACCATCGGCAATCTCAGCATCTCCGTCGAGAAGGGCACCGCCGAGTTCATCGTTCAAAATAATACTTTCAATCTCACTTGGGACGCCCCCGTCCAGATCATCAGCAACGGCACGGGCGGCTCGCCGACGGCGGACGCGCAGGTTCTAATGACGGGCAACACTTACGTCGGTGGCACGGTCGGCGACGGCACCACAGACCTCGGCGGGCCTTCGCCCTACGACCCGTTCTATGCCCAGACCGAGAACGGCGGGCGGCTCGACCTAACGATTCAGAACGAGGGCACCTTCCCGGCGAATGATGCGTCATCCGGCTTTTCGCACGGCTTCTTCACTTTATCGGCGAACGCCGGCGACATCCTCAATCTCTTCCTGCAAAACGATAAGTCGGTCAACGGCTATGAGCTTAAAGCTTCCAGCGGCACGACCTACAACCTATATAAGAACGGTTCGGCCTCGAGCACCGCGCAGGGCGTGCTGCAGGACAACGGAAACACTGGCGGCAGCAACAACGCTAACACCGTGCCGCCCGGAACTTTCCTGACCGGCGCGGGCACGGTCACGCTCTCGAACACCGCACCCACCCTTCCGAACATCACGATAGCGATGGCCCAACCGATTACGCGCCCGGAATTTACGGCGGCGGTTATAAGTGGCGAAGTATTGGCTGCGCCTCGCGCGCCGACGGCGCCGAGTGCGACGTCATCTCTATCGGCATCTCTCCACCACGCCTTCGCGACTGTGGAGCATGCCGTTTCAAGTGTTGCTTCTAACATCAGTCCCACCGCGTATGCTGCGGAAGATGACAGCGATAAGGCAGAAGAATCTGGGGCGGCTAAAGCCTCCGGCACTGAAAAGGCGGCGCCTAAGACTCAGGATTCAGGAGTGAGGTTGAATCACGCGCGCAGTACGAAGCGCGCAGCAAATGCGACCGCATTAACGCCATTCGCGAACTGCTCGCCGAGCGGTATCAGCGGCGGGCACATCTGTGTGGATATCGGTACGCTCAAACAGGGTGACTCAGTCCAGATTAGCTTCCAGGTGACGCTGAACAACCTGCCGAATCTCGACGCTACGGACCTCTCAGGTGGCGCGCACGTTGCTAACACCGGTTCGGTCTCCGGCGCGAACTTCGTGACCGTCAACACCACCACGGCGACGACTAATGTCGATCTTTTCCATTCGACAACGAATCTCGTCTCGAACAACAACCCGTCGGACGGCGGGGACAACGTCACCTTCACGGCGACGGTGCAGTTCGATTCGGCTGAAGTCTCGCCGACGCCGAATCCGTCGAACACAACGCCAACCGGCACGGTTAATTTCATCGACACTTCGAACGGCAATGCGGTTGTGTGCAGCGCAGTCGCCTTGAGCGGCTCTGGCGGAACGGCCACGGCCCAATGCCCGACGTCCACGCTCTCGGCCGGCAGCACGCACAACATTCAGGCGGTGTACTCGGGTGATGGCAATTTCAACACCTCGACGAGCAACACGGTCCCGCAGCAGGTCATTGCCTGCGACAATCCGTCGATCGTTACCAAGACGGCTGATGACGGCACAGCGGGGACTTTGCGCTACGCGATTCTGCACGCTTGCGTTGGTGCGCCGGTGCAGTTCCAGATTCCAGCGAACGACGCGGGACACGACACGGTCAATCATCTCTACACAATCACGCTCAACGGCACGGAGATTCCGCTCACGAAGGACGTGAGCATCAATGGGCCGAACTCTGTCGTGAATACGGATGCGATTGTAGTGAGCGGCAACAACACGAGTCGTGTGTTCAATGTCAACAGCGGCAAGACGGTAACCATCAATAACCTGACGATCAGCGGTGGCAACTCCGGCGGAACTGTCGGCGGCGGTATTCTTAACGACCACGGCACGCTGACAATCAACAACGTCACGCTCAGCGGTAACACCGCATCCTCGGGCGGTGGCATTTATAGCAACGGCGAGACCGGCACCGCCAGTGTGACGATCGTCAACAGCACGATCAGTGGCAACACCGCAACGATCTGGGGCGGTGGTCTCTACAACGACGGCATCGGCGGCGGCGCGGCATCGATGTCGATCACCAACAGCACGATCAGCGGGAACAAGGCCGCCGGCACAGGCGGCGGAATCCGCAACTTCGGCGATAGTGCGAACATCAAGCTGACAGCGACCAACGTCACCATCACCAATAACACCGCTGATTCTGACGACAGCTCGGCGAGCGACAATGGCGGCGGCATCTGGGTCGGCAGTACGACCGAGGTGAAACTGCTGAACACAATTGTGGCGGGCAACTTCCGCGGCACGTCATCACCGGTGGCCGATGATATTCAGGGATCGGGAACTGTCGACGCGGCTTCGTCATTCAACCTGATCGGCACCGGCGGATCCGGCGGTTTGACGACTGGTGTCCAAGGCAACCAGGTCGGCGTCGCTGATGCGAAGCTCGGCGCGCTGGCGAACAACGGTGGGCCAACCAAGACGCACGCGTTGCTTGCCGGCAGCACCGCGACCGACGCGGGCACGGACGTGACGACACTCAATGGAAACATTGACAACAATCCGCTCACGACCAGCGTGACGGTGGCTGATGCTTCGGCGATACCGGCGGGTGTCGGCTTCCTGATCCAGATCGACTCTGAGCAGATGAGCGTGACGTCGAAGACGACGAACACCTTAACTGTAGTGCGCGCGGCAAATAGCACGTCGATTGCGAGTCACACTTCGGGTACAGCCGTGAATCCGGCATTCGATCAACGCGGAACTCCGTTCGCGCGCAAGCTCGACGGCCTGGCTGCGGCGCCCAACACGCCGACCGTGGACATCGGCGCGTTCGAGGTGCAACCGCCGACGGCGGTCAACGACAGCTACTCGACCAACGAAGACACGCCGCTGCACGTCAACGCGCCCGGCGTGCTCTCGAATGACACGGGCACCGGGACGAAGACGGCCACGGTCTCGACAGGTCCGTCGAACGCCTCGTCCTTCACCCTGAACTCTGACGGCTCGTTCGACTACACGCCGAACGTCAACTTCCAGGGGCAGGACACGTTCGTCTACACCGTCACGGACTCGGGCGGCTCGGCCAACGCGACTGTGACGATCACCGTCAATTCAGTGAACGACGCGCCGACGACATCGAACAATACGGTGACGGTGCTCGAAGATCACACTTACACGTTCCAGACTTCTGACTTTCCATTCGCTGATTTAGCGGACAATCCACCGAACACGCTTTTGAATGTGATCATCACGTCGGCGCCGGCTTCCGGAACACTTGCAGATAACGGCACGCCCATCACGGCAGGCAATGTGCCGTTCCCAGTGTCGGCCGCGGACTTGGGGAGCGGCAAGCTGACGTTTGCGCCTGCGGCGAACGGCAACGGCTCGCCCTACGCGACCTTCAACTTCGAGGTGCAGGACAACGGCGGCACCGCCAACAGTGGCAGTGATACGTCTTCGGCAGCGACCATGACTGTCAACGTGACGGCGGTGAATGATCCGCCTTCGTTTACCAAGGGCGCGGATCAGACAGTGTTGGAAGATGCGGGCGCGCAGACGGTTACGAACTGGGCGACGAGCATCTCGGCTGGACCGGCGGACGAATCAGGACAGACTCTGACCTTCAATGTGACGAACAACACAAACACTGCCCTGTTCTCAGTGCAGCCGGCGGTGAGTTCGACGGGCACTCTGACTTACACGCCGGCGGCGAATGCCAATGGCTCAGCGACGATCACTTTGACGTTGCAGGACAACGGCGGCACGGCAAACGGCGGGAACGACACTTCCGCGCCACAGACCTTCGTCATCAACGTGACGGCAGTCAATGACCCGCCCTCATTCACGAAAGGTGGAGATCAAACTGTCAATGAAGATGCCGGCGCACAGTCCGTCAGCAACTGGGCGACGAATATCAGTGCCGGCCCGTCCGACGAGAATGGCCAGACGCTGACGTTCAATGTGACGAACAACACGAACACTGCTCTCTTCTCGGTGCAGCCCGCGGTCTCTTCGTCGGGCACGCTGACTTACACACCGGCCGCAAACGCTAACGGCTCTGCGACCATCACCCTGACCCTCTCAGACAATGGCGGTACGGCCAACGGCGGCAACGATACCTCGGCGCCGCAGACCTTCGTCATCACGGTCAACCCTGTGGCCGACACGCCTTCGGTCACCGGCGCGACCACGAACGAAGACACGCAGACTACTTCGGGCCTCGTCATCAGCCGCAACGCGGCGGACGGCTCTGAGGTGACCAACTTCAAGATCACCGACATCCAGCACGGCGTGCTCTATAAGAACGACGGGACGACCCAGATCAACAACGGTGATTTCATCACCTTCGCCGAAGGAAACGCCGGCCTGAAGTTCACGCCCGCGCCGGACTTCAACGACAACATCGGCACGGCGAGCTTCCAAGTGCAGGCTTCTCTGAGCGCCGACAACTCCGGCCTCGGCGGCGGCACGGCCACGGCCACCATTCACGTCACGGCGGTTAACGACGCGCCCTCGTTCACGAAGGGCGCAGACCAGAACGTCCCGATCAACGCCGGCCCGCAGACGGTCAGCGGCTGGGCGACCAACATCGCTCCGGGGCCGGCCACCGCGACCGACGAGACGGGCCAGACCGTCAACTTCATCGTCAACAACAATAACAACGGCCTCTTTTCCGCGCAGCCCGCCGTCTCCTCGTCGGGCACGCTGACCTACACGCCCGCGTCCAACACCTCGGGCCAAGCCACGGTCAGCGTTTCGCTGCACGACAATGGCGGCACTGCCAACAATGGCAACGATACTTCAGCCATCCAGACCTTCACGATCACAGTCGGCACGCCTGCGCTGACGGCGCACGACGCACAGGCCGCGGAGCCTGCGTCAGGCACGGCCAAGATGATCTTCACAGTCTCGATGTCGACCGCGCTCGCCTCGCAGACCGTGACCGTAGATTACGCCACCGCCGACGACACTGGCGGCGCGCACCCGGCGACTTCAGGCACCTGCGGCTCGCCCGGTGTTGATTATCAGTCCACTTCGGGTACGCTCACGTTCAGCCCCGGCGACACGATCAAGACAGTCGCTGTGACCATCTGCTTCGACGGCGATGCGGCAAGCAACGCCGCCGCCGAGACGTTAAAGCTGAACCTGTCGAACGCGTCCGGTGCGACGATCTCTGGCACTCCGCCGACGGGAACTATCAGCCACACGAACTCGCCGGGCACCTTTATCATCTCGGAGATTCGCACCTCAGGGCCGACCGGATCAGCCGATGAATTCGTAGAGCTTTACAACGACACCGACTCGCCGCTAACCATCGCGGCCTCGGATGCTTCGGGTGGCTACGGCGTCTTTAAGATGGGTGCGGACTGCAGCGCCACGCCTGTGCTCGTCGCTCAAATTGCGAACGGCACGGTCATCCCGGCGCGCGGCCACTATCTACTCATCGGCTCGCAGTACTCGCTCGCCAACTACGGCGGCACGGGCGCGGCGGCTGGCGATCAGACGATGACTTCCGACATCGAGAACGACCGCAACGTCGCGTTGTTTACGACTTCGGATATTAATAACGTCTCGTCCGCGAACAGGCTCGACGCCGTCGGCTTCGGCACGAACACCGACTCAGGACCCGGCGTGTGCGATCTCTTCCGCGAGGGCAGCAATCTGCCGGCGGCAAGCGGCTCGACGCTTCAATACAGCTTCTTCCGCAAGACGCTGTCGTCGGGCAATCTCCAGGACACGAACGACAACTCTGCCGACTTCCTCTTTGCGGACACGCAAGGAACTGCGCTCGTGTATAACAGCACTACGTTCCAGAGGCTCGGCGCGCCCGGCCCGCAAAACAAGACCGGCCCGATCTTGAACGGGATCGGCACCACGCCCATCTCGCTGCTCGACACCACGAAGCTCGCCATCGTTTCTCCTAACGCCGAGCGCAATACGACGGCAAACACGCCGAACGCCAGCACCGGTGCTTTCGGTACGCTCTCGATCCGCGGTCGGATCAGGAACAACACGGGCGGGCCCATAACAAAACTGCGCTTCCGCATTGTTGACATGACCACTTTCCCGAACAGTGGAGGGAATGCAGACCTGCGCGCCGTCACCTCAGCCGACACTTCGGTATCTGGCATCAATGACACGACGACGTGTGTTGACAGGACAGCGGGGACGGCATCGAACTGCACTGTGCCTGTGAAGGGCACGACGCTTGAGACGCCGCCCACACAGTCAATAGGCGGCGGCTTTAACTCGTCGATGTCTGTCAGTTTGCCGGGCGGAGGATTTGCGAACAACACGAACCTTGAATTGCAATTCCAGTTCGGAGTGATGCAAAAGGGTAACTATAATATCTGCATCGTTGCCGAAGGTTTGCCCGGCGCAGGCTTTGCACAAGTCGCCTGCTACACAGGCAATACGGATACTGTACCGCCAACAATCTCGAAAGCGTTCGGCGCATCTACAGTTCCACTGAACGGCACTACCAGCCTGACCTTCACGATCAATAACTCGAATCCAACTACGCTGACTGGCTTGGCATTCAGCGACACGTTGCCGGGCGGGTTGTCGGCGCCTAATGCAAGCACGAGCGCCTGCGGCGGCACCTTGACGGTCAACAACAATGTCATCTCTCTGAGTGGCGGAACGTTGGCGGGAACTTCTCAATGTACTCCGTCAGTGACGGTCACGGGGACGTCGTTAGGGACGCAAGTCAATCAGACGGGTCCGATTTCATCAACCGAAACAGGGCCGGGCAATCCGAGCAACCAGGCGAGCATCGATGTGGTGAAGTCCGATACCACGACGACGCTCGGTTCGTCTCAGAACCCGTCCTTTACAAATCAACTGGTGACCTTCACCGCGACGGTCACTTCGAACACATCGGTCGTTGGCCCACCGACGGGCACGGTGCAGTTCTTCGACGGTGTCAATCCGTTGACTTGCTCGAACGGGAATACCAGCACTGAACCGTTGGATGGAACCGGCAAGGCGACTTGCCAGACGTCGACACTCACGGTCGCCGGGTCGCCGCATTCGATCAATGCGACTTACAGCGGTGACGGCGGGTACAACGGGAGCAACTCAAATACGGTTTCGCAGACCGTGAAAGCTCCGCTGGTGCTGACAGTCAACAGCACGGCCGACACCCCGGACGCCAATCTCAACGGAGTCTGCGACGACGGCACCGGCAATTGCACGTTGCGCGCGGCGATCATGGAAGCCAACTTCGCGGCCAGCGACGACACGATCAACTTCAATCTGCCGCCGAACAGCACGATCAATCTCTTGACAGCGATACCGGCGATTGACGGCAATCTCGTCATCAATGGACCGGGAGCGAATACACTGACGGTGCAACGCAGCACCGCGGGCGGCACGCCACAGTTCCGGGTGTTTACGATCAACTCCGGCAAGACGGTCAACATCTCCGGATTGACAATCAGCAACGGCAATGTAAGCAGCGATGGCGGCGGTATTCTCAATCAAGGAACGCTGACGCTTTCCGCATGTGCGGTGACGGGTAACTCAACCACGGGCACCGGTGGCGGCATTGCCAGTCCCAGCGGGGCCACGCTTACCATTACCGGCAGCACGATTTCCGGTAACAGCGCCACTGCGTCCGGCAGCGGCATTGGCAACGGTGGAACTCTGACAATCACCAACAGCACTATCAGCGCGAACACGGGCGACGGTTTGTCGAATAGCGGCGCCTCCACCCTGGTTAACGATACGTTCTCGGCCAACACCGTGCGCGGCATTACTAACAGCGGCATGTTGAATATCGGCAACACCATTGTCGGCAACACGCCAGGCGGCGCCGCCGACGTTGCGGGCGCGTTCACTTCATCGGGCAACAATATAATTGGAAACGCGAGCGGCAGCACCGGCTTCACCAACGGGGTGAACGGAGATCATGTCGGGGCGACGGGCTCAGTCCTCGATCCGCGCGTGGCGGTACTGGCCAATAACGGCGGGACCACCCAGACCAACGCGTTGTTGTCGGGCAGTCTGGCGATCGATGGCGGCAATAACACCCTGGCAACCAACAACAGTTTGACAACCGATCAACGTGGCGCCGGGTTCAATCGCTTCGTCGATGGGCCGGACGCCGATGCGATCGCGCAGGTTGATATCGGCGCGTTCGAAGCTCAGCCTTCGATCGAAGACATCACCGACAAGTCTACGAACGAAGACACACCACTCCCGGCGTTCAACTTTACGATTGCCGGCACCGCGGCCGTTTCGAATTTGACGGTGACGGCGGCTTCGAGCAATACGACCTTGGTGCCGAACGGCAATCTCACTCTCGGCGGCTCGGGCTCCACGCGTTCGCTTGGGATCACACCGGCGGCTAATCAAAACGGCACGACGACGATCACCGTGACGGTCGCCGGTACGATTGGCACGGCGGCGGTGAGCATGAGCGATACTTTCGTGCTCACGGTCAACGCGGTCAACGATGCGCCCACATTTAATTTGGGAGCCAACGTGACGGTCAACGAAGACGCCGGCCCGCAAACCGTGCCGAACATGGCGACGAACATCAGCGCCGGTCCGCCGGATGAAAGCGGCCAGACGTTGGCCTTCACCGTCACTAACAACAACAACGGTCTGTTCTCGTCGCAGCCGGCCATCAACCCGACTGGCACGTTGACCTTCACGTCAGCGCCCGATGCGAACGGTGTGGCGACCGTTTCGGTTACGCTCAAGGACAACGGCGGCACGGCCAACGGCGGCAACGACACTTCAGTGACGCAGCAGTTCACAATTACCGTGAATGCGGTCAACGACGCGCCGGTTAACAACGTGCCTGGTCCACAACAGGTCAACGAAAACGGCACGCTCACCTTCTCAACGGGGAATGCGAACGCGATTTCGGTCTCAGACGTCGATGCCGGCAGCGGCGCGATGATGGAGACGCTGACCGCGACCAATGGCGTCATCACTTTGAGCACGACCGCCGGTCTGAACTTCACCGTCGGTAACGGCACCAACAATGCGACGATGACCTTTACCGGGACGCTGGCGAACATCAATGCGGCGCTGCAAGGCATGACCTTCAAGCCGACGAGCGGCTACAGTGGCGCTGCCAGCTTGCAGATCGTGACGAACGATCAGGGCAATACCGGCAGCGGCGGACCTATGTCCGACACGAAGACAGTTAACATCACGGTTAATTCGGGAGGCACTCTGCAATTCAGCGCCGCGACTTATTCGGTATCTGAGAACAATGGACCGGCTGTGATCACAATCGCGCGCACAGGCGGCAGTAGCGGCACCGCGACCGTACAGTTCGATACCAGCAACGGCACGGCCACTGCCGGCTCCGATTACACGGCTGTCTCGCAAGTGGTGACGTTCAATAACGGCGAAACCAGCAAGACCGTCAACGTTCCGATCACCGACGATCTGATTAACGAGCCTAACGAAACCGTCAACCTGACCTTGAGTAACGTGGGTGGTTCGGCGACGCTCGGCTCACCGACAGCGGCGGTGCTGACGATTGTCGACAACGATCCGGCGGGCGGCTACGTCACGTTCAGCGCAGCGAATTACAACGTCAACGAAGGCGGAGTCGCCACCATCACAGTGCAACGCACGGGTACGTTGACACAGGCAATCACCGTCGACTTCGCGACCAGCGACAACAGCGATCCGGCGTCATTCGTGCCCTGCGCGCCGACTCCGGGCAATACGCTGGCGACCTCGCGTTGCGATTTCGAAAGCGCGTTTGGCCGTATCAGCTTCGCCGCCGGTGACGGCGCCGACAAGACTTTCACGGTCATGACGATGCAGGACAACTACGTCGAAGGACCTGAGACGTTAACGCTGTCGCTGGCGAACCCAACCGGTGGCGCCGCCATTCTCGGCGCCGGATCGGCGTTGCTAACGATCAACGACGATCTGGTTGAGCCGCCGGGTAATGCGATCGACGACACCGGCAACTTTGTCGAGAGTTTGTATCGCGACTTCCTGAACCGGCCTTCCGATCCGTCAGGCAAGGGTTTCTGGATGAACAATATCGACAAGTGCAACAGCTCGTCGACGCGGCCGCCGAACATGACTCAGGCGCAGTGCATCTCGTTCTATCGCGTAAGCACGGCGAGCGCGTTCTTCCTGTCGAATGAATTCCAACAGACAGGCGGCACTGCTTATCTCACGAACCGGGTGGCCTTCGGTGGCCTGCCCACCTTCGTGCGGTTCGAAAAAGATGCGCAGATGATTGGACGTGGTTATGTGTTCGGTGCGCCGGGCGCCGACGCCATACTCGAGGCCAACAAGGTCGCCTACTTCAACGATTATGTATCGCGGCCTGAATTCCTGGCCGTGTACGGCGGAGTTTCGAACCAGCAATACGTCGACACCCTGATTCAAAACACGGGTGTAACCTTTGGTGTGGGTGAGAGGCAGCAGCTGATCGATGGCTTGAATAACGCCACCGAGACGCGCGCGACAGTCTTGCGGAAGATCACCGAAAAGCCGCAATTCAATAACGCTGAGTCGCAACCCATGTTCGTGCTGATGGAATACTTCGGGTTCCTGCGGCGCAATCCGGACACGGCGGGTTACAACTTCTGGCTCAATAAACTGAAAAATGCCAACGGCAACTTCATGCAGGCGGAAATGGTCAAGGCCTTTATCGAGTCCACCGAATACCGCCAGCGGTTTGGAACGCCCTAGGTGAGACCGCATTGAAATTGCAGGCGCGATTGAGGATCTTTTGATTCTCTCTCGCGCCTTTCTTTGTGACCTGCGGTGGCATCGGATCGTCTTACGTTCTTGACACTGCGGATCATCGGTTCATATGATCGAGTTCTTCAAGTCGTCTAAAGGCACGTAATGTTTGGCGCAAGTATCGGCAGAGCGGGTCAGCGAATCATCGATGCGATGGTGCGTTGGTTGGCGCGCGGGCATATTAATCCGAACATACTCACCTCGGTGGGTGTGGCGATTAACGTCGGCTCAGGCTTGCTGTTTGGCTTCGGCTGGTTTTTCTCGGCCGGCATTGTCCTGATCGTCGCCAATCTCTTCGACATGCTTGATGGCCAGGTGGCGCGACTTTCCGGCAGAGTCACGAGCTTTGGCGGGTTTCTCGATTCGTCGCTGGATCGTTTGTCGGACATGGTGGTATTCGTTGGCTTGATGGTCTTCTATGCTCGCACCACTGAACCGGAATTTCATTCTACGTTGAATGTCTTTCTTGCTGGCGCCGGCCTGATGGGATCCGTCATGGTGAGTTATGCCAGCGCGCGTGCAGAGAGCCTGATTCCAAAATGCGACGTCGGTTTTCTGCGCCGTCCCGAGCGCGTGGTTCTATTTATCATCGGCGCGCTGTCGAGCGTGCCGGGATCGAATAATTATTTTGCTTATCGTATGCCGGCGGTCCTTTGGGTGTTGGCGATTGGTTCCTATTGGACCTTCGCTCATCGCATGCATCACACGTGGACTGAGGTAAACAGGACGGAGCCGGCTTCAACTGTCGCGGAGTCAGGCCAGCAACCCGAGATGCGGGTCGAGCCCACCCTGGCGCATAAGGTTGGATAGCCGGGTTGACACAAAATTATCAGAAATTTCGTCCTGAATTTCTTGACTAAGAGGCGCTCTCGGTTCTAAGTTAGTTCCGCCTTTTTATTTCTCCAGAGGTATTCGTAGATTGATTATCTGCCCTTCCTGCGGCTCAGGCGTACAGACCGACCTTTGCCTCGGCTGCCCTTCGTGCGGCGCGCGCGCGGTGGGCCCGCCGCTCGCCCGCGCCGAACATGAACTACCGTCCTTTGGACGCGCGGCGCTGGCTTTCATCACTGGCACGGCGATGTTGCTTACTTTTGCAGGACTCGTAATCGCCGCTTTTATCGAGAGCAAGTCCGGACCAATCGGTTTTTGGGCAATCGTGACTGCGGGCGAAATTGCTGCCTGGCGCGTGAAATGGGAAGCACTATTCGCTTGTGTGATTGCGTTGTTGATTTGTGCGACCGTCGTGCGCAGCGTCTTTCAAAATCCCTCGCGATTTATTGGTTTACTCGCGGCGCAGATCGGCCTGGGCCAGGTGCTGACACTGATCTTCATGGTGGCAGCCTTAATTGGCATTACCATCCCCGAACGATTGCGCCAGCGGCAGGATTCAATTAACGCAGCGATAACAGCGCGAGGCCACACTCTCGACCTGGCGTTTTTCAAGTATCGCGAGCTGCACGGAACATTTCCGACCGATCCTGACAAATACATTCAAGACCTCCGCACCCTGCCGGATCCTGATGGCTCGATTGCCGAGGCCTTACAATATCTCGATGCGAACGGATATGCGCTCACCGCTAAACTCGCGTCGGGCCCCGTGAAAAGCAAACCTTCCGCCCGGCCAGTCGCTCTGCGGAACGCCGATGGTCCATCGAACCCCGAGCCACCGGGTTTATCTTTTCCAAGTTATGAGGTGCGGCTGCCGAACGAACATCGCTGGTTCGCGGACGACGAATATTACATCATGAAGGACGGCGTGATTTACAAATCCTCAGATCCCGCAGTGCGCTCATCAACGGTGCGCCGCACCACCCCGTAGTTGCATGTCTTTTCTGGGGAGATTCCGACGTAACAAAATCGATCCCGAAGTGGCCCGCCGCACTTTGCTAATGCAAAGCGGACGAATTGGAGAAGCGACCGTTCTTGAAATCACGAGCGACGGAGAAGGGAACGAGTTGCTTGCTTACTGCTATACGGTCGCGGGCGTTGATTATGAAACGGTGCAGCGCCTGGATGACGAGCAACTTGGTCGGAAGGAGAAATACCTGCCGGGTTCCACCGTAGCGCTTCGGTATGACCCCCGCCGTCCGGCGAATTCACTGGTCGTCTAATCGCGCACGCTCTCGTCCGCCGGAGCGCTGTACTTTGCGGTTGGTACTTTGTACTTTGTTCGTTCGGACATAACGCGTTCCGGCGAATGAAGCCCAGAGCACCAAGCCACTGAATTTCGATGTTTCGCAAAATCTTAATTGCTAATCGCGGAGAGATTGCGGTCCGGATCATCCGCGCGTGTCGCGACTTAAATATTTCACCGGTCGCCATCTTCTCAGAGGCCGATGCCGGTGCGCTGCACGTGCGCCTGGCGGACGAAGCGTACTGCGTTGGCCCCGCGTCATCGTCAGAAAGTTATCTCAACATTTCGGCAGTCATTGAGGCGGCGCAGAAATCTGGCGCGGAGGCCATTCATCCCGGCTACGGTTTTCTCGCTGAAAACGCAGACTTCGCGGAAGCTGTCGCAGACGCTAACTTAGTTTTCATTGGCCCTTCGAGCGACGCCATGAAAGTCATGGGCTCGAAAACCAGCGCTCGTCGCGCAGCGATTGCGGCCGGCGCCCCGGTCGTGCCCGGCACCACTGAAGCGTTGAAAAATTTCGACGATGCCCGACAGACGTCGGCGCAGATTGGATATCCCGTGATGCTCAAGGCTGCCGCCGGCGGCGGCGGCAAAGGCATGCGCGAAGTAGCGAGCGAATCGGAATTGCGATCCGCGTTCGATGCCGCCCAATCGGAAGCTCTCTCGGCATTTGGAAACTCCGACGTATATGTCGAAAAGGTCGTAGAGAAACCGCGGCACATCGAGATCCAAATCTTCGCCGACGGCGAAGGAAATTACGTTCATCTCGGCGAACGCGAATGTTCTATTCAACGCCGCCACCAAAAAGTGATCGAAGAATGTCCGTCGCCGATCAACGATGCTGAGTTGCGCGAACGAATGGGCGAGGCCGCAATTAAAATCGCTAAAAGCGTGAGATACGTTGGCGCCGGCACCGTCGAGTTTCTCTATTCGGATGTAACGCGGGAATTTTATTTTCTGGAGATGAACACGCGTTTGCAGGTCGAGCATCCGGTCACCGAATTGGTAACCGGCTTCGATTTGGTGCGCGAGCAGATCGGCATCGCCGCCGGAAAGCCGCTTTCATTCAAACAGGCGGATGTGCATTGGCTCGGTCACGCGATCGAATGCCGCGTCTACGCTGAAGATCCTGACAACAACTTCTTGCCGTCTCCGGGCAAGATCCTTTCTCTGCGTGTGCCAGCCGGAGCCGGAATTCGCGACGACGGTGGCATCACGGAAGGCGATGAGGTGTCGATCTATTACGACCCAATGATTTCCAAATTGGCCGCATGGGGCCGAACGCGCGGTGAAGCCATCGATCGTATGCGCCGTGCGCTTGACGAATACGCCGTCAGTGGCATCAAGACGACGTTGCCTTTTTTTCGCAAAGTCATTCGCGATCGCGAATTCACCGAAGCGAAACTGGATACCGGTTTCATTGCGCGCTTCAACGAACGACGGGTTCACCATCGACCTGATAACGACACTATTGCCCAACGCGACATCGCAACGCTCGCGGCGGCGCTTGCCTACCAACGAGCGATGGCGAAGTCTCAACCTGGCGCCCGGGGCGAAGCGCATAGCAAATGGAGGATGTCAGGGCGTAATTCGGCAGTGAACAGTCCGGCGCTTAAACGCAACCCTTGCTGACTTATGAAGCTCCGCGCCAATATTTCTGAATTTGAGTTTGACGTCGAAATTCGCGAGCAGGGTTCGCGTGTATTTGCCGTAGTCGATGGGCGCGAGTATCAGCTTGAACAAATGAAATCAAGCGACACGAATTTTACTCTGCTAGGCGAAGGACGAGTTTTCGATTGCCGGATTGAGGGACAGATCGCATCGGGGTCGCCGCTCGACATTGCGGTTGGGCCAAACCATTACGCGATTACGCTGACAGATCCGAAGCGGCTGCGCAGTTCCCTGACTGGGGGGGCGCATAGTGAAGGGGCCGTCCGGATTGCAGCGCCGATGCCTGGAAAGATCGTGCGCATCCTGGTCGAATCCGGACAAGCCGTGGAAGCCGGCGCCGGTATCGTCGTAGTCGAAGCGATGAAGATGCAGAACGAAATGAAATCGCCCAAGGCGGGAACTGTCGTGTCGATTGATGTAGTAGCCGGAGCCACAGTTAACGCCGGCGATGTGTTGGCCGTGATCGAGTAGCATGATCAGGATCGAAACACCATTTGACATTTCTCATTTGTCAATTTGGCGGCGCGATGCGATAGGCTGAGGTTCAATGACCAATGACAGATGTCAAATGGCGGATGACAAATAAATCTTTTTCAGAATCTCTTGATCGTGACAACCTTCGCATCTTGTTATGGGATCTCGACGGCACCCTGGTTCGCGGAGCACGTTACGGCATCTTCAAGGACTACACAGTGCCGATGCTCGAATCCGTCTTCGGCACGGCGGGCTGCTTACCTGAGATGATTGTCTCAGGGATGACCGATCTCCAGATTGTGGAAGAAGCCCTGCGAGACGAAGGCATCACGCGTGAACACATCAGCGCGAAAAAAGATGAACTGCTCAGTTGTTACATCAAAGAGATGAAACGCGCGACCGGCAACGGCGATCATGTCATTACGGCAATGCCCGGTGCGCGCCAGGTGCTGGAAGCTGTTGACGCACATCCTCGATATCTGTCCGCTCTATTGACCGGCAACATTGAGCCGGCCGCCTATCTGAAGGTCGAAATCACCGGGCTCGCAGAGTTTTTTCAACTGCCGGGCGCGTTTGGGAACGAGTCATTCGATCGCAGCGATTTGCCGGGCCTCGCCGCCGAACGAATCAACAAACATCTTCAGGCCAACTTGAGTACCGATCAATTCATAGTCATAGGCGACACGCCGAATGACGTTGCGTGCGCGCGACACTTCGGCGCGCGGGTCGTGGCGCTGGCAACGAGCCGCATTTATGCAACGGAAGAATTGCGCGCGTGTAATCCTGACGCGCTGCTGCCGGATTTGCTGGACCTGGATCTCTTCATGAAAACGTTAGCAAAGCTTTGACAGGATGTCTTCTGTCTTCGACCCGGTTTGAGTGATAATAAGCGAAGCCCTCGCACGTAAACACAAAACTGGAGGTGCCATCATGCTCGTAAATTGGTTGCGCGACGCCGATGCGGCGTTGGCGCAAGCTAAGTCTGAAAATAAACCGCTGCTGATAGATTTTTCGGCCGCGCCGGCTTGAGGCGCATGTGCTCGGCTGGAAGCTGAGTCCTACTCTGACGAAAGTGTGGCGGACTTCATTCACCAAAACTTCGTCCCACTCGAAGCTCACATCAAAGAACATCCGGCATACTTCAAACGATTTGAAGCACTCTGGACACCGACGGTCCTTGTCATGGATTCCGAAGGCGTCGAGCGCTATCGGATCGAAGGCTATTTGCCGAAGGATTGGTTCCGCGCGCGTCTGCAGATGGCCCGCGCGCGTGTGCTGTTCATGCACAAGAGGTTCGCCGACGCGCAGCAGCTTTATGCCGACGTGGCCAACCTCTATGGAACGTTGGCCGTGGCGGCTGAGGCTATTTACTACCGCGATGTCTGCAAGTACAAAGCGACTAACGATCACACGTCATTGGGCACCGCCGCGACCGAATTGGCTGAGAAGTTTCCGAATGACGAGTGGCGGCTGAAAAGCTTGCCTTGGGCGCACTGAAGTAGACTGGCTTGCCCTGAAAGCCGCTGAGTCAAGCAAGCTGATGATCAGCGAATCGTCCGCTGTATACCAATGCGTCGACTACCTGGTCAGGCTTATAAATTGACCGATACCGTAAAATATTGTTGAAGAAAGAATCGATGTTTGGCGCCTGAAGCATCGTCTCCCGTTGCTTAGGAGTTAGTCCGTTATCTACAACTAATTTCGCCAGATTGCCATCTGGAGTTTTTTCTACCACCCAGCGACACAAATCAAATTGTTCTTGGTTGAGTGCTTTGAAGAAGTCAATCGATTCCGCAAGCCATTTAACGCTTGACGGATCCGCTAGATCGTCCTTAGCCAAAGTATCTGAGCCGATCGAAAGCACCAAGAGGCGTTGCTCTTGTAGTTGTTCTCTTTGTTTGAGTAGTTTCTTTTCTTCGAATTCCTTTCCCTGCTGTTCCATACGCTTTTGATATCTAACGCTCTGTAACTTGGCGAAGGGTATAAGAGTTAGCACTACAACGAAAAGCGTCAACAGGAAAAAGATTATCGCTTTTACAATGTTCGTCCAGAAGCCTCCGGCAAAGACATTTGCAAAGAATGAATTCTGATGAGATGCGTTGAAGTTTTGGCTGTTGTCCACAATTGAGGCTCCGCGAAGTACGCCATCTATCTTGGCAGTTGAATCGTCGACCGCCGCGGACTCAGAAGAGCACAGAATGCTGATCCTGGCGGCAACTCCTTTGTTCAAGGCGAGAACGTTGATTCCGATTGAGTGAGGGTCTGCAAGATCTAGAGAAATGAAGTCGCCATAGGCGCCACTTGTGGAGATTATCCGCGCATCAATAATTTGAGCATTCGTTGGCGGAACCCACCTCAGCTTGTAAACATCTTCCTTGCCGATATCTGTGTTGCCGGTGTTTGCAATTTCCAGCGTATAGCTAACAAGGCTGGCGATTGGAGCTTTCCGATAAAGCACGGTAACGTCTTGACCAATTGCGTTTCGGGTATCGATCAGACTGGTCCGTTGGATTCCAGTAATCGTAAGTTGACCTGACTTTATGGAATAAAAATAGAGTGCTAGAGGAATTACGATGGCCAGTATTGGTGAGAGTATCTCAATTGCCGTCCAGGTTTTCGTTGTTTTGAACCGCTGAAAAGCATTTTTGGGCGAAGGCGCTTCTGCACCCTTCGATTCTACTTTCTCAGGATCTTCCATTTCTTACCTCTCCTATTCAGTGAAAGTTTCAAAGGATCGGTTGTCGGAACTCGATGAGACACCGGCTGAGAATCTAACTGCGACACATCAGGTCTGAGGTAACAGCCCGTACGCCGCTGTGGGGACGACACTATTACAACCCACTTGCTTCGTCAAGATTCATCGGGTCGAGTGACTCAGATTCTGTGGAAGCCCTTTAAAATGTCCTGCGTAGCGAGACGGAGAATGACCGGCCGGCCGTGAGGGCACGTCGTGGGCGACGAAGTTGTTAATAGTCGATCGATTAGCCAGCGCATCTTCTCAGGCGCCAGCGGCATGTTCACTTTGATCGCCGCGTGACAGGCTAGCGAAGCGGCAATCTCGTCGCGCAAAGTCGCGCGCGCCGCGCCTCGTTTTTCAGCATCGACCGTCTCAAGCACTTCCGACAAAACATTGCGCGCTTCGCTCGCGGGCAAATCAGCGGGTGTGGATTTGATCGCAACGGTGCGGCCCGACAACCTCATCAATTCAAATCCATAAGTCTCCAATTCTTCGGCGACGGCATCGAAGGCGGACGCCTGCGCCGGCGTGAGATCGAATGTTTCCGGAATCAACATCTGCTGAGATTCGGGCTTACGCGACGATTCCAGCGCGCGATACTTATCAAAGAGAACACGTTCGTGCGCTACGTGCTGATCGATCAGCAGCAAGCCTTCATCGTCAGTTGCGATGATGAAACTTTCGTCCAGCTGTCCTAACGGGCGGATGTTCGAACTGACGGATTCGACCGCCACTTCGCGCACAAACTTCAGGGCTGAATCCAAGGGCGGCAGCGTGTCAGAACCGGGAGCGATAGCGACCGGATCAGGTGGCTGCTTGGCGGTAATTCTCTGTCGATCGTCGTTACCAATCTTGAAGTTAACCGAAGTATCGCTTGATCCGGTCGCTACCGCTCCCGGTCCTGACACGCCGGCTTCTGATAATTTCATCGCAGCGTCTTTTTCAACTGCCTCGGCGAAGCCGAAGCCAATGCGTTCCTGATGCGGCGCAGGTCTCAGTGTAAGCGATGGTCCGGGAGGCGCAGCAGAAACAGCGATCTCGCTTTCGGCGACGTCTGCGGGAGTTATTTGAGCATCATCGGGATCGGCTCCGATTGCCTCGCGTCGATATTCAGCGGTGTCAGTCGCAGGCGCATAGTCGGCGCTCGCCAAAGCTGAACGCACAGCTTCGCGCACCGCATCGGCCACTGCGGCCGCACGCCTGAAGCGAACCTCGGTCTTGGCTGGATGCACATTGACGTCGACTTCCGCCAGCGGCACGTCGATGAACAGCAACGCGACCGGATATACGCCGTGCGGAAGGATTGCGCGGTAGCCTTCCGACAGCGCGCGTCCAATCAAACGATCGCGCACAAATCGTCCGTTGACGAAAAGAAACTGCGCATCACGCGAGGTGCGTCGCTCACGCGGAGCGGAAATAAAACCGCGCACACGCGCAATTTGCGGCAGCGCGAAACTGGTCTCGGTCGGCTCGCTGACGGCGTTGTTAACCTCCAACAAGCCATCGAGAAACTGGGCGCCAAAAACCTGATACGCGCGTTCCCGCAGATCCTTCGCCGGGGCTACTCGCAACGACTCGCGGCCGTTGTTGGTTAAGGTGAAGTTAATTTCCGGATGGGCGAGTGCGTAATGCGTGACGAGGTTGGTGAGATGATAGCTCTCGGTCGCTTCCGAGCGCAGGAACTTTCGCCGCGCCGGCGTATTAAAGAACAGATCACGCACACCGATCGTCGTGCCGCGCGGATGCGCCGCGTCTTTCACATCGCGCATGCGTCCGCCTTCGATTATGACGCGCGTGCCGGCCGATGAATCGTCCGTGCGGGTGACCAATTCAACTCTGGCTACCGATGCGATCGACGCGAGCGCTTCGCCACGAAATCCCAGGGTGCCGATAGCGCTCAGATCATCGGCGCTTCGGATCTTCGAGGTCGCATGTCGTTCGAAGGCAAGGATGGCATCGTCGCGCGTCATGCCCTCGCCGTCGTCAATGATTTTCAACAAGCGACGGCCGCCAGATTCAACGTCAATCACGATCCGAGACGCGCCGGCGTCGATTGCATTCTCGACCAGTTCTTTGGCCACAGACGCCGGACGTTCGACGACTTCACCGGCGGCGATAAGATTTGAGATGTGATCTGGGAGTACGCGAATCTTGGACATAAGGGATGTTAGATGTCAGATGTTAGATGTTAGATGTTAGAACTGGCTTCAATGGATTTCTTAGCTGGCGGTAACCAGGCCCCTAACGCCGGACTTGACCGCGTTGCCGCCAGTCAGGGAGACCATCGTAATTCCTAACACGTTTGCTGAGAAGCTCTCAGACGGCAACTCCGATTGAGCTTTGTTGGATCGCGCGCGATTCTACCATTCACTGTAAAGGGTGCCTTCCGATGACTTGGCATTAGAAGCACTGTGAACATCTACAATCCCGTCGGGCTTCCTTAGAGTTGGCTGCGACCCTATGACCAGTTTCCAATCTCTTTTCTGGGTGATAGGGTCGTCTGGGATCAGATTTATATAGCCGGCTTTAACACAATCATCGAGGGATTGAGGCAACTCAGCTTTATCAGCGGTGTATTCGTGTATTACGGCCCGCAGCCCTTTCAATTCTTGACGCAGCAACTCTTCGCGCCCCTTGAGAGCAGCGTCGTCATAGCCTTTATGATAGGCGGTACATGACGAAGCCGCGAGAATGCATCCTACGATAACGACTGAGAATCCCTGTCGAAATGTCATGCGCCTCATTATTTCCAAAAGCGTTCAGTCGTTAGTTACAGCGGCGGTCCAACATCTAATATCTCGCATCTAACATCTACAAATACACGACGTGATGATCGTTTGAATCAAGATCGATCGCGTCGAAGATCCAATCGACAAAATACAATCCATGACGGGCGATGAATGATGCGATATTGAGGTGCCGTTCCTGCAGACTCTTCTGCGGATACAAAAGGGCGAATGCGTGCTCCAATTGCCGCGTTACGGCTTCGTCGCGCGCAACCTGCGCCCGATTAAAGCGCGTGCGCAGGCCTTCGATCTGATAATTGATTTTGCGCCGGCCCTTATCTAAGGCGTCGGCCAGCGTTGGATCCACGCGGCGTAGTTG
>DASQYL010000363.1:0-5820 GCA_035639235.1 Pyrinomonadaceae bacterium
ATTCCCACGTACATGATAGACTTTCGCATGGCCTGTCTCCTTAATTGTGGCTCTGAGCCACGGTTGTTAGATCACTCCGCAGCTTAACCCACGCTCTTAAGTGACAGGCCTCTTATCTGTCAGCCATTATGTCTGGGCGTCCTGCTTGTCGTTGGGTAAGCTAAACACAGAGAGGTTAGGATCTTCCTCATGGAAATAATTGGTACTCTTTCGACTCTCTATTCAGCAACAACAACTCTACATGAATTGCGCTCGTTCATACGTGACGAACTATCCAGATTACTTGAGGAGATTGGAGACAATGAATTTGCGAATGCCATAGAAGCCTTAAAAGACGCAAGAATCAGCCAGAATCCAACCAGAGAAATAGGTGAGGCAATTCTACGCCTTAGGTCTGCCTCTCTTACATTCATATCGCTCGCTGAGAGAGTCAGAGGTAATCTTCTACGCGTCCTATTTACGGGCTTTTTTAGAGGTGAGAGCAAACTGTGGCTTCTGGAAATGAATTTTTATCAAAAGGCATGTCAATCAATGGTAATTATGTCAGTGTGTTACAAATATCTAGGTGAAGAAGAGTTGATGCGCAAGCAAATTGAGGAATTAATTGATTGCTTTTACGAAGACTATGGCATTCGCAAGTACAACGAACGAAAATATTATCCTGATGATATGGACAGCCTGAAACAAGAAGAAGAATTTCTAATAGGCCTGTGTGAGAACCTAGGAGTAAAGGCGTGGCCGTCAAGGGACTGGGCAGACCACCGCTCCTGGTCAAAGAAGTGGGAGAGTTTTGAATCTGATGATTATCCGGTCACGTTGCTCCCTTAAAACTTTGCCAACTTGTGCATCGAACCAATGAAAGTGTGCTATGTAGATTCCTCCAACAATTACAATGTATTGAGTGAATGGGCCGCCCAACAAATCGTTTGGACCGGAAGCGCGGATGGCGTGTTTCGTAAGATAATTAGGCCGGCGATGCTTGAATGAAGTCGCGCCGCCGCGCCAACTCCGCCGTTCGGCGTCTTTGATCGCGCTCTGTCATCATGAAATCCTACACCTTTGTCCTGAATCGTCCCGTTGACGTGGAAGAAACTCGTCATTACGAATTCAAGGAAATCAAAGGCGGCAAACCTCTCGACTCGATCAAGAACACGTGCGACGAATACGTGGTTGCGTTTCTCAACAGTTCTGGGGGCCGAATCTTTTGGGGCATCCGAGATTCCGATCGATCCACCGTTGGCGTGACCTTATTAGCTTCGGAGCGAGATGACTTACGAAAAGTCGTTACAAACCAGCTACATCAAATCAAACCGCCAATCTCCCCCACCGCGTACCAGATCAACTTGTATCCGGTGTACGAAGACGAATCCTGCGAGCGCGAAATCGACGATAAATACGTCGTCGAAATCGTTGCGCCGCGTGTCTTCACGAACGACCTTTACTCAACTGGTAGTGGAAAGGTATTCGTGAAAACCGACAGCGGCAAAAAATTGCTTTCTTTTCAGGAAGTCCAAGATGAAATTCGCAGACGCCAAATTGAATTGGAAGATACTGAAATTGCACCCGTTCCGCAACTCTCAACGATTCAGTCCCACGCCGTTCAGTTTTCTCTTTCGTCGCAGGCGCTCTCAACGGAGAGCGAAACATTATTTCAAGACCTCACGCGCGCAATGAACCGCGCGATCGTGTGGTCATTCTTGGACGCAATTCGCGCCGGAGCACCTGCTCGTTTTACATTCTTGTTGTCTTTGGTCTGGACCGAGGACGCCGCTGCCGCAGAATCGGTTATAGCCGTCGAATTGCAGTGCCACATCACTTCTTTCGTGCACGCGTTCGCCCAAAATCTCGATCTGCTCATCGGCGGAACTTCACAGGGTCGGTACGCGCCCGACTTGCGCATTCGTGCGGCCATGAAGTGGTCACCGCACGTGCCCTACCGCATTTCCATGCTTGGCCCGAAGGAAATCGAAATCGTTTGCCTAGACCAGCCCTTTTACTCGCTGAAATTCCCGATGCAAACCAGCGACTTGTTACTTGTACTGTCCGCGATGATGACGGGCAAAATGATTGTCCAAGATGATTTGAAATTAGCGGAACCGAGTCAGAGGGATTTCGCGGTCTGGACGGCTGATGTCATGAAGCGTAGGTCATTTCATCTTCAAGACATCACCTTGGATGTTGCTAATCCTGAGCGATGGTTGATTAAGTCGGGCGGCCTCCAAGACGGTTGACCGTCACTGCAGACAGGCGACGCCCAAACGAATCGTTGGACAAGAGCCGCGATAGCGTATTTCTCCAGATGCTTTTGTACTTCAAGGTTGGCGCTACCGCGCGGCCCGCGTCAACTCAACCGTTATGCCGTCTTCAATCAACAGATGTCGCCTATGCAGAGAAGCGAGGGCGCTGCTCAGGTCTCATGTCGTTCCTGAATTCTTTTACAAGCGTGTGTACGACGCTAAACACCGGCTATACACGCGACACAACGGACGACTGGCTCTGAGTCCACCACTGCAAAAGGGCTTACGTGAACGTCTTCTCTGCGCCGAATGCGAACAATATTTTTCGCGCCTGGAAAGCTACGCACGGGACACGCTGTTCGGAAAACAGATCGTAAACGCTCTTAATACTTATGTAACAGCACCTATTCTTCCAATGAAACGCCGCTCACTACTTGATCGCTTGCCATCATTTGGCTTCTGGACGAAGGGGCAAGTATCTCTGACGGCTATCAACTACTCGACTATGCGTCTCTTTGGTTTGTCGCTTCTGTGGCGAATGGCCGTCGCCTCAAATATCGTGTGGCGCAACGTTGACCTCGGTTCACACGAGCCAACCATCAGGAAGATGCTAACGTCACGCGACGCTGGCAAACTCCACGAATTTCCCTTCGCTTGCATAGTTCCCCTTTTCAATGGGCGCTTCTTTAATGACTGGATTCTTCAACCCGATTGCGTCGAAGCATCAGGCGGTTTCACCGTGCGTGCAATTTTGGGCGGTTACTTGTTCGTTTTTCTTTTTGGTGGTGTTTACAATCGTGACTCTCTCGTCTCGTACTTTCTCCGCCCCGATGGCAAATGGACGCTACCGATTGTAGATGCCATGGATCTCGATTTTCTACGACACGACGTGAATCAAATGGAAATCGCCATTCGGGCGGAAGCGACGGCATAATAAATCGTTTGGACGCGAGCGGCGGGAGCGTGTTTCACAGCTTGATTCGTCCGGCGATGTTTGCTTGAATTCGCGCCGCCGCGTCAACTCAACCTTCTGCGCGTGCGTCATCTGACATCGACTCTTCGAGTGGCTTCAGCCATCTCGCTGCCTAAAACAAACTTTGAGTTACTCCGATCTCTGCATCTACCCTCATGATCAAATCGCTACCGTGATTATTAGGAGAATTCACCCTACTGCTGACTGGATATGTTTTCATTCTCGATGCAGGGTATGGCGCCAGCGTTCGTAACAACTCAGCGCGATTAGTTCTTCTATCGAGCCAGGCTTCTTGAATTTCGGGAGGAAGTATTGCTGGCATCCGATCATGAAGCTCGCCAACTAACTCATTCGCCGCTGTCGTGATGATTGCGCACCACGTAATCGTCTCACCGCGATTACGCCACGTATCCCAGATGCCGGCGAACATTATCGGACCTTCGTCGATCGACTGAATGTAGTAAGGACGCTTTTCTCGTCCGGCATGCTCCCATTCGTAGAATCCATCCGCAGGTATCAAACAGCGTCGCAATCGAAATGCTTCGCTGAAACTTGGCTTTTCTTCGAGGGTCTCGGCGCGAGCGTTGATGAATCCTTTTCCGTCCGTACTCCAGGACGGAATCAATCCCCACGTGAGCATTCGGACTTCAATGCCTTTGCCGAAATACGCGATCACTAGGATTTGTTGGCTGGGAGCGATGTTGTAACGGGCTTCGAATGGCAGATCTAAAGCGGTAAGACCTTTGAGTTTGATTCTGTCCCTGGAATGAAGCGCAAAGCGCCCGCACATGTCATCACATTACTTCATGCAATTCGCCGCAAACAAATACCGGCGAGCAAAATTAGAGCGAGGCGCGGTCGGGGAAATGTCTGTCGACAAGTCTCCAAGGACCTTTCCCCGCTCAACTCAACTCAGCGCAAAGCCGACCTTGAGAACCAATCCTTGCTGTAGTCTCCATAATCAGTCTACGGAGCTTCGCTGAGACTTAGGCCGTTGTTTGCCCGGCGATCACAGGGGCCTCACCTGGCTAGTCACTCCCGAATCGTGACGGGCAGGAGGTCGTGTCCGAAAAGGTTGGTGCGCTATTCGGTTATTGATAGTGTGTAGTCTCAGGCTTCGCGTTCTTTCAAGAACGCAAACACAAGTGTAAGTCGGGACCTTTGCCCTGCAGACCAGTCCATGAAACCTCAAATGATTCGGCAAAGCCGATATCACGCCAAGCGTGTAACTGCTTGTGTCGTTTCCGCAAAATTCTTTGAGCCCTGCGTTGCCGTTATTGTTTCTTAAAAGATATCGCAATCGTCCCACGTTAGTCCCTCGTCAGTTAGACGCATACACAACATCTCGTAGCTTTGAGGAACTTCGAATGATTTCTCCAGGTACTCATTGTCGTCTCTCTGAACATGGTAAGTGTGGCTCCCTTTGGTTATCTTGAAATCGCACTTTCCGCTCTTAACGACATCGCATATTCGGTGACTGTCAATATCTAATGTCACGCGATGCGAGCTGTGGTTTACGAAGGAAGCGCTGATGACGTCTTGCCGAGAGGCAGCCAGAACCGGAATCCAAATCAGTAACAGAACTCCAAAAAGAAATGGGTCCCAAGTACGGAAACATCTATTACGAATCCTGACCATGAGATCGCTCCTTTCACATCTGGTTAACTTGAAGTGCTTCACGGCACATGATATCCATAATTGCAATGGTTGCCCACATTCTGCTGGACTCATTGCCATCGACGACATTTGTTTTCCAAGGAGAAGAACTACTTCACCACCTCGCAGTGATATTCGTTTTGCTTCTTGTCCCAGCGAACATTACAAATGCGCTGGTTTCCATCTTCGCTGTATTCTGTTAGGTACGCGACGTCAGTTGCCGCCGATAAAACCGACTTGGATAAATCCAAGGACGTACGCACCCAATGAACTGATGGCAGTTTGTCCTTGTCTGTCGGCGCATTGAAAATGACTAGTCCAAAACGTTCCTCAGCCGTCGTACTTGTATCGACCACAATAAATGCTCGATCCAGAGAATGTCCGTCGCGATTGAAGTCCCCTCCGACATAGGCAAATCTGTTAGTGACGAAGGGGTCGTCTTGATGTTCCCTCATCACCTTTTCCGGAATCTGAAAGTCATCTTTCCGTGCTATTCGATATCGGCCATGTGAGGTGAACTCTTCCCACGCCTCTTTGGCTTTGGGGCTGTCGTCAAGCAACCCGGCTGGAAATATCTGAGGTGATGGCTGCTGCGCGACCGTACTGCCACTCTGCGGTTGTGGTGCCTTGAAATCAACGGGCGTGTTGCACGCACCAAAGAGAATCGGTAACAGAAAAACGGCACAGATAAGTTGGCGCATCATGCTTGTTTTCCTTATTGACCAGTCTTGAGGCAATTAAGAAACGGCGCGTATAGATTGCGAAGCATGCTCGCGTCATCGGCATAATCTTTTCTGATCTGGGCCGTTGGACCGGGCCCCCAGCCATAGGCGATCTTGTAATCCGATATGCCCAAATTGTTCCGCTGATACTGAATCCAATTCTCGCCAGTTTGGACGTTGGCATTGTAGTCTCCCGTGAATGGCCGCGCTCTGCTAGCCGCGCTCTTCCGTC
>DASQYL010000364.1:0-9200 GCA_035639235.1 Pyrinomonadaceae bacterium
GTAGAACGTGCAAGACGCCCAGCGCAATCCATAAACGTACTTGGAAATAAAAATCGACAGCGTGCCGAAACGGTTGGTCATTCGCTCCAGCCGCGGTTTTGCATGACGGTAGAAACGAAAGTTGCGCACCGTCTCGCTAAATAAACGGCCCGCGCCATAAGCCAGATTATCGCTGACGCACCCGGCAATCGTGCCCCAGAGCAGCACCTTCGCAAATCCGTATCCCCTGATCAGTCCGTCGTCGAAAAAACCGGTATGCGCCAATACACCGGCCAGGAGCAGCGTCAGGTCGCCTTCCAGCATGACCAACACAAAGACCCCGTACATCCCATACAGTTCGATCAGATGAGACAGGAATTGGAGGCTGGTCATTGGTTAGTGAGCAGTGAGCGGTGAGCAGTAAGCAGTAGATTTGAGTGAGCCGACGTACAAATTCAGCAGCACCGATATCGCAGTATTCAAATACTGCTCACTGCTCACTGCTTACTGTTCTCCCTCCTCCTCTTCAGCGGGCGGCTTGACTACCAGGACAGGGCAGCGTGCGTGGCGCACAACGGCCTCGGCTGTAGAGCCGAAGATGATGCGACCGAGTCCAGTGCGCCCATGTGATGAAATCACGATGAGATCAACCTGGCGTTCGTCGGCGATGCGGACAATCTCAGCCGAAGCATCTCCGTGGCCGATGACTTCTTCCACTTTCAAGCCGCGCAGGTCTTCGCAATGCATAACATCCGGCAGTTCGCGTTCGGCCGAGTCCTCGATCTGTTCGCTCATTTCGGCAATCGGCATTGCCTCAGCCATGCCCGTATAACCGACGGCCGGCACAATCGGTTCAACCACATTCACACAAATTACGGTTGCGTTTGTCGCGCGCGCGATAGCGGCAGCGTAAGGCAGGGCATAGTTCGCACAGCCGCTGAAGTCCGTCGGCAATAATATTCTCTGCACCTGCAAAGCGCCGACGCCGGTTTTTTCCACGGTGGTCATCCTCGTCGCGGGGCATTCTACACGCAGACGGGCCGGTTTGACAGCCCCTTGACCCTCGCATAAGATGGCGACGAAATTCCTGCCCGATCTAGAACCTCGTGAGAAGGGTCTCACACAATGCCTGACAAATCGACGCCCAACTATGCCGGAATCGAAATCGCGTTAACGACCTTGCGCGGGGTGCTGATTTCGGCGACCGGCGAAACTATTGAAGCTCGCACCTCGAGCTATGAGCCTGAGTATCTGATCAAAGCCGTTTCGGATTTGACAGGTGAATTGAAAAATTTCGGTGAGATCGAATCAGTTGGCTTGGCGATTCCAGGACTGGTTAATCGCGAAACCGATCGTGTGCTTGTTTCGACAGGACTGCCATTCACCGCGCGCGAGCATATTCACTCCGAATTGATGGAGGCTACAGGACTCAGATTTGAATTGGAGAATGATGCCAACGCGGCCGCATACGGCGAGTACAAAGCCGGCGCCGGCCGCGATGCGCGTGATATTTTTTACATCGGCATCGGCGACGCGATCGGCGGCGCGATCATTCTCGATGGCAAGCTGTGGACCGGCGCATCCGGCTGTGCCGGAGAAATCGGACACATCACGATTGATACCGAAGGCGCAGAATGTGTCTGCGGTAACACCGGATGCCTGGAAACGATTGCCTCTGGTCCGAACATTGTGCGTCGCGCGCGCGAACGTTTGAACCGGGACAGCACCTCGTCTTTGTCACGCCTGGCGATGCAAGACAGTTTCACCGCCGCCGATCTGGCGCTGGAAGCAAACAATGGCGATGATTTTTCAATCATGATGCTGGAACGAACCGGTCGCTCGATCGGCATCGCCGTCGCGAGCATGATAAATCTTCTCAGCATCGAACGGATCGTTCTGGGCGGCCCGGTGATGGAAGCCGGCGAGTTGCTGCTAAAACCGATTGTCAGCGAAGCTCGCAAACGATCCTTTCAGCAATGCTTTGAGGCGACCGAAATCGTCGCCGCGGAACTGGGGCCAGAGGGCATAGCAATTGGCGCCGCGTTGCTGGCACGTGACGCCTAATGGCTGCGATCTAAACCTAACGCGAACCGAAATCACATGAAGCACGTAATCGTTTTTACCCTCATCGTTCTGGTTGTCTCCGCATTTGCGTTCGGACAGAAAAAACCTGCGGAAGACCTTCCGAAGTGCGCTCTACGACTCGATCAATCTCCCGAACTGCGTGGCTTTCGTATGGGTATGACGGAGACTACGGTGCTGGCAAAATTGCCAGGCGTCACCATCGAAAAACCAAACAAATTCGGCTTGGCGCGTTTGCGCATTTCACTAATAGACACGTCAGGACTAATTAAGGCCTCGGCTAAAGATCGAGCGGTCCAACCGGATATAACTGCCAGCCCCGAGGAAGGAAGCGCGTTTGTAATCGATGTCGGCAGGTTTCCAGCATTCAAGGGCGTACGCCGGATGCAGATGCGATTCATCGATGGACGATTGTCATATCTGGAAGTCACTTATGACGATGCGATTAAGTGGGAGTCGCTCGATCAATTCATCGACACCGTTTCCACTACTTTAAAGCTACCGAAGGATTGGCAGCGTGGCGAAGATGCGGGCGACCAGGAAAAAGAACTGCGCTGCGATGGTTTCGTCTTGACGGCAAGTACTTCCGGTGACGCAGCGGATGTGCACGCTGGGCCCGAATTGATCCTGCAAGACACCGCCGCCTGGAACGCCATGTCGAAACGCCAGAATGATGTGGTCGAGAAAGCGAAGCAGGACGACGCTGAAAAACGAAAAGCTTTCAAACCTTGAAACTGTACGCGTCAATCGAGCGTCGTAGCGCGAATTTTTTCTTCCTGGTCCGCACGGAACTCGCGTAATTGCTTTTTCAATTCAGGCCGGCTATTGGCCAGGATTGCAATCGCAAACAAAGCCGCATTCGTGGCTCCAGCTTTGCCAATCGCAAACGTTCCCACGGGAATTCCGCCCGGCATTTGCACCGTCGATAACAGCGAATCGAGTCCATTCAGCACGCTCGTCATCGGCACGCCCAGAACGGGCAGCGTCGTATGGGCAGCCATCACACCTGCGAGATGAGCGGCGCCACCAGCGGCAGCAATGATCACTTCGACGCCGCGGGCGTCGGCAGTGCTGGCGAATTCAGAGGCCAGCGCCGGCGTGCGATGAGCTGACATAACATGAGACTCATGCGCCACGCCGAATTTTGCGAGCGTCTCTGACGCAGCGCGCATCGTGTCCCAATCGGACTTGCTGCCCATGATGACAGCAACGAGAGATTTCGGATTGCGCGATTGTTTTGTCTTTGCCATGAAATTTAATCGGTTTTCTCGTCATGGAGTCAGTACCATCCGCGTCAGCGGATGGATCAAACACGCACGCCAACGAAAGTAGCGCTTGATCCCATCTGCTGACGCAGATGGTACTGACTGTTAATCATTCTCCCTGATCTAACGAATACCCGCGCTCGCCGTCGAAGTTGCACAGGTTCTCAGTTTTAATGAAATCGAACCCTGCGTTATCAACATTCGCCAGCAGGTTTACAATCTGCTTGTGACTGATGACGTTGCCTTTGTCGTTGGACATGAACCGGCAGCGCCATTGATCGGAACAGAAAGTTTCGGACTTGCCGCCGGGCCAAACTTTCACACCACGGTTGCTGACCATCACCAGTTGCAAACCATCGGGAGCAACTTTCGACAAGGCGTTGCCTAAATCGTCGGGCGAACCCTTCAGCCAATCGACAAACACGTCGACGCCCACTAAATCCTTCTGGGTATCCGATCTTTCCTTGACTATCGTCTCGCCGTAAATTTCGCCGGCGCTGTCGTCCTGGTTGTAGCTGACCTCCTTGAGCGTGTGCGGCCGTTTGCCCAGACGCTCAACTACCGCCTTGGCAAATTCCTTCGTGCCGACTTTTTGTTTGCTGACTTGCTCGTCAAAGATATCGTACGTGTGAACGCCGTCTTCAATCGTGCGTAGCCACGCGTTGTGCACGCGCTCGGCGACGCCCGTCTGTCCAATATGGACCAGCATCATGATCGCGCCGAGCAGTAATCCAGACGGATTCGCCAGATTCTGATTAGCGCGACGCGGCGCCGATCCATGAATCGCTTCGAACATCGCGATGTTCTCGCCGATGTTAGCCGAACCCGCCAGCCCAACCGAGCCGGCGATTTGCGCCGCCACGTCCGACAGAATGTCGCCGTACAAATTCGGCATGACGATCACGTCAAACGCTTCGGGCGTATCCGCCATCTTCGCCGCGCCGATATCGACGATCCAATGTTCGTTCTCAATGTCCGGATATTCGGCGGCGATCTCGTTGAAGATTTTATGAAAGAGACCGTCGGTCACTTTCATAATGTTGTCTTTGGTGAAGCAAGTTATCTTCTTTCGATTGTGACGGCGCGCGTATTCAAACGCGTAGCGAATAATCTTCTCCGATCCCGGGCGCGAAATAATTTTCAAACACTGCATGACCTGATCGGTCTGTCGATATTCGATGCCAGCGTACAAGTCCTCTTCGTTCTCGCGCACGATGACGACGTCCATACCCGGATGTTTGGTCTCAATGAACGGATGATACGAAACGCACGGCCGCACGTTCGCGTACAGGCCGAGCGTCTTGCGCACGGTCACGTTCAGACTTTTGTAGCCGCCGCCCTGCGGTGTGGTGATCGGCGCCTTGAGAAAAACTTTCGTGTGCCGCAATGAGTCCCATGCGCTCGGTTCAATACCCGAAGTATTGCCGGCGAGATAAACCTTTTCGCCGATATCGATCTTTTCGATTGCCAGCTTTGCGCCTCCTTCTTTCAAAATTTGCAGCGTCGCCTCCATGATTTCGGGGCCGATGCCGTCGCCGTACGCGACGGTGATAGGAACGGTTGGCATGTGATTATTGCCTTTCTGTTTCAAGTCAGTACCACCTCCGCTAAGGGGTGGGTCGCTAACGCCGAATCCCCACCCACTATCGCAGGTGGCACTGACTCTGATTTGAGAAGTTCACGAATATAAGTCAAAACCTCCAATCGGGCAAAGATAGGGACTCGTTTGAATCGTAGATCGCTAATCTGATTCACGCTGTGCGCGCCGTCACGTCTTTGCAGTGCGTCGACTTGACGGCGTTTGTATTGTGTCAGAACCGGGAGCGGTAGCGACCGGATCATTTGATACCAGCGAGGCCACTTGATCCCGTCGTTACCGCTCCGGGTTCTGACACGCTGCGATACAAAGCGGCGTCAAGCCGCCACACTTCAAACGAGATGCGTCAGTGATAAGATTTATGGAAATGAATCATCAGGCGTTCGACATTCTGGAATTCCCGTCATTGCGCGCGCTGGTGCTGCGCCACGCCCAAACCGAAAGTGCGCGGATGTTGGTGGAGCGCCTGGAACCTCTGGACGATTTCGCGAAACTGCGGAACGAACTCCAACGACTCGCCGAGATGCTCGCTCTGCGCAACGGTGGCACTCGTATTTCTTTCGACGGCATTGCCGACACCAGCGAGAGCATTTCGCGTCTGCGCATCGAAGGAACCGCGCTTGATCCTTCGTCGCTGCTGGACGTTGCGCGACTGTGCGCTCGCGCGATCGAAGCGCGCGCGGCAATTCTCAACGAACGAGAATCGGCGCCGGCGTTGTTCGATCTCGTAGGTCCTCTATCGAGTTCCTTGGAGAAGCTGGCTAAGAATGTAACGCATAAGCTCCTGCCCAGCGGCGAACTCGACGATCGCGCCAGTCCGCAACTCGCTTCGATTCGGCGCGATCTAGCAAATGCTCGTTCACGTATTACGCGTTCGCTGGAAAATCTGATGCGACGAACGAGCGAAGCAATTCAGGAAGAACTGGTAACAGTGCGTAACGATCGTTTTGTGATTCCGGTGCGATCGGATCATCAATCGCGAATCAAAGGCGTCGCTCACGGATCGTCATCCTCAGGCGCAACCATTTTCATCGAGCCGCTGGAAACCATCGAAGCCAACAACGAATTGCAGAATCTGCGCGAAGCTGAACAGCGCGAGATTGCCGCGATCCTGTTTGGTTTGTCAGAACAACTACGACGCGAACTGCCGTCGATTGAATTGGCGGCGGAGGCGACCAGCCAACTCGATTTCATCAACGCGAAGGCTGCGTTCGCCGAATCTTTTGAATGTGTCGTGCCGCAAGTGTCACAACCCGGAGCGACCGGATCAAAGAGCGACTTTCACTCGGACACGCGCGCTCGAACTATAGAGTCACATGATCCCGTCGCTACGGCTCAGGGTTCTGAGACTCTCGAATTCATCGATGCTCGTCATCCGCTCCTGCAACATAGTCTACGCGCGACCGGCGAGCGAGTAGTTCCGGTATCGATCAAACTCGATCCCGATCATCCGGTGATGGTGATCTCCGGCGCGAACGCCGGCGGCAAGACTGTGGTGCTGAAGACCGCCGGTCTGCTTTCGCTCATGGCACTTTCCGGTTTGCCGGTGCCGGCAAAATCTGCGCGCGTTCCCTTTTATCGATCGGTTCTCGCGGACATCGGCGACCAGCAGTCAATCGCAGCGAATCTGTCGACCTTCACAGCACACATGAGCAACATCGCGCGGATGATCGAGCTGTGCGAACCGGCACTTTTCACTGGGAGCGCGGCCGCACCGGTCGCATCGTGTCATTCACTGGTGCTGCTTGACGAAGTCGGCACGGGCACCGATCCCGAAGAAGGATCCGCGCTCGGCGTCGGCGTCGTCGATCACTTCAAACAGCGCGGCGCGCACGTGATGGCGACAACGCATTATTCAGGTTTGAAGATGTATGCCGCAAATGAACCGGGCGTTGTGAACGCCAGCGTCGAATTCGATGAGCAAACCCTGCGGCCAACCTATCGATTGTTAATCGGATTTGCCGGTTCGTCTTCTGGTTTGGAAATCGCGCGCCGCTTTGGCATCCCCGGCGAAGTAATTGCGAACGCGTCGGCGCAGCTCAAACACGCCTCGCGCGATGCGATCGATTATCTCCGCCGGATTAAGCGCGAAGCGGAATTAGCCGAAGCGCAACGTCACGCCTTGGAAGAAGAGCGCGCCGCAACCGCACAAAAGTTTTCCGAGCTCGATCATGAATTTCAAAAACATGAGCGGGATCGTCGCGCGGAATTCGACGCCATGTTGAAACATTCGGTGGCAGATTTCGAGAAGCTTACGCGCGAATTGCTCGCGAAGATTGAAGATCGCGCCGCGCGCGTCAAAGTCGAGCGCGAAATAGAGAAACGATCAACTGAATTGAAACGTGAAGCGCAACGTGCCGCTGATGCAATGTCGCAAGACGCGCGCGCAAAAACACCCGCGCATCTCAATATGGTTAAAGGTCAGGAAGGGGGCTTGCTCCCGCAGCTTCGCGGCGTAAAAGTTGTACGCGACGGCCAAGTCGTCTGCGACTTACCGGCTGAAGTTGTACGGCAAAAAGAAGCGCCACCAATCGCAGATAGCGGACGAGGCGTCCGCGCTCCCAGTTTTGAGGCGCGAGACTTTCAAGAGGGCGATCAAGTCAGGCTTAGAAATTTCGGCTCGATGGGAATCATCGACCGGATTAAAAATGATGAGGCCGAATTACGCGTCGGCTCGCTGCATATGCGCGAGAAGCTTGCAAACCTGGAGCTGATCTCAGAGCGGGGCACTAGCTCGACCGTCAGCGAGGGCTCACTTGAACGAATGAGGAAGCACGCAGCGACCGAGTTGCATCTGCATTCAAAGAGTCCGGCTGGCAAAGCGCAGCACACAACCGAACTCAATCTCATCGGCAAGACCACCGACGAAGCCGTCGATCTGGTCGACAAGTTCTTGGACGAGGCTTTCTTGAACGGCCAGCGACAGTTGCGCATAATCCACGGCCACGGCACCGGCGCTTTGCGACGAGCTGTCGCGGAATTACTCGCCGATCACCCCCACGTTGAGCGCTTTTCTGCGGCCCCACACGAAAAAGGCGGTACGGGCGTGACTTTAGTAGAATTACCCACCGCATAAGTTTGCCATCTCTTTCCACGACTCCTCAAAGGAGGCTAAATGTCAGCTTCAGACATCGTCGCGATTATAGGTGCCGCAGCATGGGTTCCGCAGATCGTTCAATGGGTCAATAATGCGTTGCGTAAGCCACGCGTGGAACTTTTTTCAGCACCGACACTGATCGTTGGCTACACATCGAAGGGACCATTTTTGCAATTAACTGCCTCAATCGCGTCCGAAAATGATGATGTCGTCGTTACCGGCGTCGACATTCTCGCACGGCACTCGACTGGCGAAGAGCGCAAGCTCACGTGGTTCTCTGTTACGGAATCACAATTCAACCTAAGAGCTCCAACGGGTGAAACATTATCGATGAACAGAGCACAGACAGTTTTGGCGATTAAAGCAACAACCGATACACTCGCAGAAAAATTTATCGCGTTTCATGATCACGCATTCGTTGCTGAGGTTCAAAGGCGAATCAGCATAGCCAAGGAACATTACTCGTATTTGCGAGGTCAAACCGAACATGGCGCGGATGAAGCGTTGCGTTCAAGAGAATTTGCACAAGCTGAACAGTTTTTGACAGACAATAGCTTTTGGCGGGAAGGAACCTATCGGTTGGATATCACAATCTCCGGGAAACAATTGAAGGAACCGCATCGACAGGCTTTACAGATAAACCTCTCGCGACGAGACGTTGACGTTATTAAGAAGGATCTCGTCGCAATAAAAGATGATCTTAAGACTGAAATCGCTGGGGGACCGAAGACGAACTACCTACCTAGTTGGGCATATCCTTCCGTGATTCCAATCAAATGACCATCGCGACTCGAATCTAGTAGAATAATTCTTGAAATGACGGATTCTAGTTACAGAAAACTTCTAAAGCGGGTTGTCGTAAAGCCTGACGTATGTGGCGGCGAGCCTTGCATTCAAGGAACTCGAATCAACGTTGCGGTAATCCTCGACTCGTTAGCTGAAGGTCTGTCTCCGACAGAGATTACAAAACACTTCCCACCGCTAACGGAGCAGGACGTGCGCGCCGCTGTCGCGTACGCCGCAGAGTTGGCGCGCAAGGTACCGGCTGCATGAGAATCAAGCTGGACCAGAATCTTTCTCGATATCTTCGGGATGATTTAACCGCTCTTGGTCACGTAGTTGATACCGTCTTGGAGGAAGGGCTTTCAGGGAAGTCTGATCCTGAGGTTCTTCACGCGGC
>DASQYL010000365.1:0-7892 GCA_035639235.1 Pyrinomonadaceae bacterium
ATTCCCACGTACATGATAGACTTTCGCATGGCCTGTCTCCTTAATTGTGGCTCTGAGCCACGGTTGTTAGATCACTCCGCAGCTTAACCCACGCTCTTAAGTGACAGGCCTCTTATCTGTCAGCCATTATGTCTGGGCGTCTTGATTTGCGTGTCAATATCACTTGATGAATAGACAACAAGTCAGTTGGCTGATCGTTCGGGCGTTCGGTGTGTATCTGTTAGTCCAGGCGTTTATGCTCGGCGTCCATACATTGATCGACGCTCTTATCTACATCAGACTTGCCTCATCCCTGGGAACGAACCACGACTACGTCAACACAGCTCTTCGGTCGTACCGGTACTCGGTATCTGCCGGGCTTTTGGCGTTCGTGGTGTTCTCGGCGACAGGGATTTATTTTCTTCGCGGCGGTCGGTTCCTTATGCGGTGGTTACAATACGTTCCTGGCGCGCGAACAGACGCCGACGCGCAAACCATCAGGCCGATGCTAGCGGCGGAAGAAGTTCGTAACCTGAGCGTCAACCAACGGCTGTCGGCGGCTGGCCTGTTTCACGAATTCGCAGACGCGGTCGACCGGCGTGATATTTCAGACATCGAAGGAATCTTGCGGCAAATCGGTCTGACGCCTGATGACATTCAGACCGTTATCGCGCAGATGCTACCGACATCCGCGTAACGACGCCCAACAAATCGTTCGACCGGAGCCACGGGAAGCGTGTTTCGCATCATCATTGGTCCGGCGCAGCTGCTCGGTAACGCCGTGGCCCGGTCAACTCAACCGTTCGGCGCTTAAATCAACGGTAATCCGTGAGGTGGGATTGCTAAAAAGGAGTTCTACCTATGAAAGGCCTTCTTGTCACTGCGGCACTGATTATTGCCGCATCACCATTTGCGTCTGCTCAAATGCCGGGGAAACAAAGGTTCCGCAATACCAAACTCGAACAGGAATTGAAGAGAGTTGAGGAAGATTGGGCGAATGCATATGTGCGACATGACGCCGCTCCGCTGAAACGAATCTTAGCGGATGAGTTCATAACTGTGGGCAGTAATGGCCAGAGCCACGGTAAGACGCAAGACATTGAAGAACTCAAATCTGACACCGCGACCTATGAATACTCGACACCCTATGATCTGGACGTGCGCGTTTACGGTGACATGGCGGTGGTCATCGGACGGACAAAGGAAAAAGGTCACTACGATAGTGGAAGACAGTTCACTAACGAGTATCGATGGACAGATATTTTTGTGAAGCGCCAAGGACGATGGCAATGTGTCGCAGCGCAGGTGGCCAGCGTTCCGCCACCTAAGAAATAATAAAGGAAATTCAAGCCTCGTGGTCGACGCACCGAACAAATCGTTGGACGCGAGCCGCGATAGCCTGTTTCGCATGAAGCTTTATTGAGTTAGAGTTGACGCTACCGCGCCGCCGCGTCAACTCAACCGTTCGGCCTCATGAGTACCGCCACAACAGACCAGTCGCTTCCGATTCCGCCCGTCGAACTTTCTCATGGCGAAGTGACATTACGTTTCTCCATGGTTGTAGCCGGCGACGCTTCCCGTGGGTTAGTGCCTTTTTACCAGTTCCGCATTATGGCACCCGATGGCGCCGATGTCGGGCACATCAACTTTCGGGTTGGCAATACAGAACACATCCTGGTCTGCGCCGGACACGTGGGATTCGAAATCCTGGAAGCGCATCGCGGACACGGTTACGCGCTTCAGGCTTGTCACGCCATCGCACCATTCGTCGCGTCCATTTATGACGCGGTGACTATTACCTGCGACCCTGATAATCATGCTTCACGGCGCACCATCGAACGGCTGGGCGCGCAATTTGTTGACGAGGTAGCAGTTCCGCCGCATGATCCGCATTACCAGAGAGGCTCGCGACGTAAAAGGCGTTACCAGTGGAAGCCCTAAACTGACCGAACAAATCGTTGGACGCGAGCGGCGGGAGCGTGTTTCGCATGAATCTCTATTAAATTTCCTGTTGACGCTATCGCGCCGCCGCGTCAACTCAACCGTTCGGCGGCACTTAATGTGGAGGAAGCGATGAGACTGCTAGTGATTGTGTTGGTCATTTTGTTTTCGTCATCATTTACAAGCGTTCACTCAACTCAAAAGAAGGAGGCGTCTCGGACTCCGGACGAAACGGCAATCCTCCAAATCGAGGAGACAATCGTCAAGGCGTGGCTCAAGCACGACATTTCAACCATCGGACCACTCATCGCCGATGACTTTCACTACTGGTCTCCCAAGGGCGAACGACGTGGAAAGGTTGAATTATTGAGGTCGGCAACTAACACGGAAGAATTTGATACGAAAGTCGAAGACGCCCAAGTCAAAGTATACGGCGACGCGGCGGTTTACACTGGGCGCATTACTGACCGGGGAACCCATGATGGAAAACCTTATAGCGTGACGACTTGTGTTACGGATTTTTTCGTCCTGCGTGACGGAAAATGGCAAATGGTTGCGTCCGCCGAACAACTCGTTGGTCGCGAGCCGCGATAGCGTGTTTCTCATGAAGCTTTTGTAGATTAACGTTGGCGCTACCGCGCGGCCGCGTGAACTCAACCGCTCGATGCCTTCTCAAATGACAAGACGACGAGTGTTCCTCATCTTGGTCGCGATCCTTGAAATCCTTTCCGGCCTAGCCGGTCTGCTCTTCGTTGGGGGCGCAGTCTTCGGACCGGTCCAAAAGGACATTGTACCGATGCTTTGGTACGCGTTTTTCCCCGGGGCTCTCTTGATCGCTGGCTTGTCGCTGTTGTTTGACGTGAAAGGCGGTTTCGTTCTCTCAGTTCTGGTTCAGGTGCTACAGGTGCTTCTAATTATTACGCCCTGGACTACGATGAACCTCAGTGCTGCGATGCAGCTCAGATTTAATGTGTACTGGCCTTCGACCAACGACGGGCCAGGAACGATATTCGGAATCAATTTTCTTGCTGTCGACGCTCTGATCGTCCTATGGTGGTATCGCCCTGCACCGACCAGCGGCATCGAACAAATCGTTGGACGCGAGCCGCGATAGCGTGTTTTGCATGAAGCTCTATTCGTTCACAGTTGGCGCTACCGCGGGCCTCGTCAACTCCGCCGTTCGACATCTTATTGCATATGACGGTTCGCAGTCTCATACAAGTCGCAAGTTCTGCGTTGCTTCTTGTCGCGATAAGTCCGCGAACGGGATCGCAAACAAATGCCAGCGCTGGCACTCCTCAGTCAGTGAACTATTGCGATTTAACGCGTACCAGTGCGACTTACGACAAGAAACAAATCCGTGTCCGCGCTTTGTATGTCGTCGGGTTCGAAGCCGCTTATCTGTATGACCCGAGCTGTACCGCTAACCACACCTGGATCGAATTTAGCGAGGCTTCCGACCAATTGACTGATCCTCACGTGCTTCGTGAATTTCGTCGATTGCTGAAATCTTCCCGGCAGAACAAATTCAATCTTTCTCGCGTTGACGTGGTGTTTACAGGGACGTTCGACGGCATCAAACGACCTGCCGTGGACTTGAAACTAAGAGACGGAAAGACTTTTAAGCTGCCGCCGATTGGCTACGGTCACATGGACGGCTACGACTATCAACTTACAGTGCGTTCCATTGAGGACGCCAAATCTGTCGCGAAGAAGACTCCGTGGTAACGACGATGTCGAACAAATCGTTGGACCGGAGCCACGGGCAGCGTGCTTCGCATCATCATTGGTCCGGCGCAGATGCTCGGTAACGCCGTGGCCCGGTCAACTCCGCCGTTGGGCGTGGCAAATGTTGACCGCATCCCTTGAAAGAATTATCGTGACTCGGTGAAGGTTCGCGACCTCGTTAAGTTGATTGAACGTGATGGATGGTATTGGGTGCGAACCAAAGGAAGCCATCACCAATACAAACATCCGACGAAACCTGGACTCGTTACGGTGCCGGGCAATCCAGGCAAAGAAATGGCCGTTGGAACGTTGAATAATATTCTCAAGCAGGCAGGTCTCAAACCATGAAGAAGTATCTGATCATTGTCGAACAAACAGGCACGGGTTACTCGGCGTTTTCACCAGACGTTCCTGGCTGCGGCTCGGTTGGCGACACCAAAGAGGAAGTCGAAAGCAATATCCAAGAAGCCATTGAATTCCATCTTGAAGGCTTGCGCGACGAGGGCTACCCAATCCCTGAACCTTCGTCTTATTCCTCTTACGTCGATATCGCTGCTTAGGCCCGCCCAACAAATCGTTGGACGCGAGGGGCGGGAGCGTGTTTCGCATCATCAAAAATGCGGCGGAGGTTGAATGAAATCGCGCCGCCAGTCAACTCCGGCGTTATCACTACATCGGCACCCAAAAAGTAGGAGGATGAAATGGCAGACATTCTGGAACAGAATCAAAGTCTGGAGCCGGGACAATCTCTGATCTCGGCAAAAGGGAATTACGAACTCAAAATGCAGGAAGAGGACGGTAACCTCGTCCTCTACAACCAGGGCGGCCAAGCCGTTTGGGCTTCGAAAACTAACGGCGACCCGGGAGCGAAATGCATCATGCAGGCAGACGGCAACCTGGTGATTTACGATACTGACGGCAGCGCAATCTGGGCCACCGGGACAGAAGGTAAGGGCGGCTACTTTATCATCGTGCAGGACGACGGCATCGTCGCGATGTATCGTCCGCAAAACCCGCTATGGGCGTCGACGCTCCGAAACGTCCGCTACTGCGAGGTCATCCCCGTTACGACCGACGGGGTGAACAATTACTCCTGGGTTTACAACACGCTTTGGCTGAATGATTGTCCGGCCTGCGAGTGGAGCGCATTGACTACAAAGACTGCCATGAGCGATTTCGCGGCAGTCAACCCCACGTTGATTTGCATAGATGCCAAGCTGAATGGCCCGCGTTACTGGGTGTTGGACGAGCTCGATGCGACGGGTGATCAGACCATTACAGACACGAAGTGCACTTTCGGCTGCATCGAGATGCAGTTGCGGGGCAAGGTTAAAACGGACATTGGCGAGCCAACCGTGGGTGACAAGCCCTATAAGCCTAACGAAGTAAACCGCGACACGGTGTACACGTACTACGCCGGTCAATTGGTTTACGAGTTGACCGATCCGGACGGCTACGTCTACACCATGCAGTCCTATTGCCAGATCGTTGACACGAGTTTGACTATAGACCAGCTTCCCACTATGCCGTTGACGTTTCCCGAGGGTGAAAACTGGACGTACGCGACGCGCACACTCGATGAAGACCTGGTGCTTGACAGCGAAGGCACTGCCATCGTCATCAACGACAATCTCATGAACTCTTATCAACGCCGGACCTGAGATACGGATGAGGAAAAGGGTCAAGGATGGCATGGAACTCTTCGCCATCGCAGAGCAGAAGGTGACGATCAGCGTAGAAGCTACCGCCGAAGTCGAGTCTGAATTCTAATGAACAAGGTCATCAGTGACTCTAGCCGCGCTTGCTTCACCCGGTGCTGCATTCGGTCGCGCTGCGCCGCTCGGTTACGATTATTTAGGGCGTGGCTTCCTTGCTTTGATCCTTCTTTGTCGATGCTCGTTTTGTGGCGGTCTTTCGCGACGTCGCTTTCGGCGTGACGGTGCGCTCTTTCTGCTCGGCGGCGGACGCGACGGCTTCGGTTCGCGTGGGCGCCGGGTTCAGAAACGAGTCCCAGCGATACTGTATCTGCGGACGAGGCTCGCTCAAACGCTTGAAGACAAGCTTGGTCACTTCTTCGGTCACCCAGTTGTGATAGAACTCGCCGACTGACTGCAGCTCAGCATCGGGCGCAGGATTCATGAAATCAATCGCGTAAGGAATGCCATCCTTGATCGCGAACTCGACGGTGTTGAGGTCGTACCCCAAAGCCGAGCACAGTGTGCGCACGTCATGGACCACTCGGGCCGTCAGTTCCGGGGACAGATAATTCGGATCGTAGATGTATTGTTCGCCGGAAAGGTAAGGCTTCCGCGGATCGTAGGCCATGATCATCACGTTTTCCTGGCCGACGCAGTAACAACGCACGAACTGATCGAAATCAATTCCTTCCTGCAAAGTCATGCAGAGCGTTCCCGTCTGGTCGTATTCCTTGATCAACTCTTCGAGCGAATTGATCTTCGAAACATTCTTCCAACCACCGCCGTCGAATGGTTTCATGAATGCCGGAAAGCCGACGTAATCGACGATCGCCTGCCAGTCGAGCGGAAATTCCAGGTTGCGCAAGCTCTCGCTGACGATGCCTTCGATGTAATCCTTCTGTGGCAGCAAAACCGTTTTCGGCACCGAGACCCCCAGCTTGCGGGCCAGCGAGTAATTGAAGAACTTGTCGTCCGCCGACCACCAGAACGGGTTGTTGATGATGGTCGTGCCTTCGAGTGCCAGGCGCTTCAGCGTCGCGCGATAGAAAGGAACCTCGTGCGAGATGCGATCGATAACCAGATCGTATCGCGGCGGCGCGTCATGACGGATGCCGCCCAGCTTGATGTAGTCCGCGACCACCTCGCCATTGCCGTAGTCATTGATGTTTTTGATGAGCGCTTCCGGAAAAGTCTTCTCGCGCCCGACTAAAATGCCAACTCGTTTCATTATGTCTCCTTAGATTGAACAGCCGCCGCGTTCACTCGCACAACTCGGAAGCGACTTTCATTAAAAATACTATGTTTGATTTAAATCTTAGTTAACCGAGGGGCGAGACAATTTGTCAAACCGGCCAACGGCGGAGCATCCTCAGGCGAAACCAACGCATCACTAATGACGGCCAAAGTTGTTTCAGAACAGCTTATGCTACAATCGCCGACGAACAGAGTCTCGGAAATCAGAATCAGAAATCAGAAGTATCGGAAATGAGTTCTAAGTCAGCCCCCGTACGTATCGCCCAAGTTCTCATATTGTTAATCGCTGCGGTTGGTGGCGGCAGCTTTAGCCGATCGTCGCACGCGCAGGAAACGAAGACCGACGCGCGGGCTAAACCACAGGGGACTCCTAAACCTCAGGAGCCACCCAAGGAGCAACCCAAGCGCATCGATCCGAACAATCTAACAGCCGAGAACATTGCCGAGGCCGTGATTCTGATTGCCGGCGGCGGAGCTGGCCGGACGGTGCTCACGCAGATTCGGAAAAATGGTTTGGAACGCGGGCGCGAAACGCGCACCGGTGCCGACGGCAAGGCGGAAGAAATTCGATATGAATTGCGTTTTGTGCATGGCGATAAAATAGACAAAGATAAAATTCGCCTCGACAGTAAGACACCGGCAACAGAAGACTCGTTGATTTCCAGCGAGGGACACTTGTTCGGCGTCATTAACGGGGTCACCTACGCGCCGCGGGCAACGGTAGCCGCCGAATTTCTCTCGCGCCAGGCGCACAGCATCGATGCGCTGCTGCGTTATAAAGAGAATGAATCGAAGATCACCTCGGCGGGTAAGGACAAACAGCAAGGCGTCGAGTTGTATGTGATCGATTTAGTCGACAAAGCTGATCGGAAGACCCGTTATTTCATCAGCGCGCATTCATTCCGCGTTCTCTCGCTCGAGTATGAAGAGACTGTGCCGGGATCTACAACTCCAACGAAGTTCACCAAGCGTTTCTACGATTATCGGATTGCGCAGGGTACCGTGATGCCGTTTCGGACCGTGCTATATGAGGACGGCAAACTGGTGGCTGAGACGCACGTCCTTACGGTGCAATACGGTTTGAAAATGGACGATGCGCTGTTCAATCCTGAGACGGCCGCATCGGTTAATCCCTAGCACGTCGGCCAACATAAGGCATTTCAATAAATTGCCAGCAGGATGCTGGCGGACCGCCGACAAAGATGTCGGCGCTCCAACTTTCCGGAACTTCTCTCCACCAACCGCGTGTCAACTGCCGAGGCGGTCGCGGGGCAAGGTATAATTTTTCCGCGA
>DASQYL010000366.1:0-2489 GCA_035639235.1 Pyrinomonadaceae bacterium
CGTTACGTCATCGCTTCGTTCATGGAACGTTTGTACGGCACGAAAGCCGGCGTTGTAGCTACGGCGCTGATCATGTGGACAGCTTTCGCGTCAGTCTTTTCGCTGCTGCTTGGTTACTCGCGTGTGCCTTATGCGGCGGCGCGCGACGGCAACTATTTCAGAATCTTCGCCAAGGTCCACCCACGACATCGCTTTCCCCATGTTTCTTTGTTAGTGATGGGCGGCATCGCGACGGTGTTTTGTTTCTTCCGGTTGGCTGACGTGATCGCTGCCATGGTCGTCATTCGCATCCTGGTGCAGTTCCTCGCGCAAATTGTCGGCGTGATCGTTTTGCGCGTGCGGCGGCCCGACTTGCCGCGGCCGTTTCGTATGTGGCTTTATCCTTTGCCGGCGATAATTGCACTCGCCGGGTTTATCTATGTGCTGATTGAGCGGAAGAACTTTCTGAAAGAGGTTCGTTACGCCGCAGTGCTGGTCGTCGCGGGCCTGATCGTATATTTCCTTCGCGCGCGGACGCGTGGCGAATGGCCGTTTGCGATGAGTTCAGTACCATTCGCGTGAGCGGATGAGTTCAATTGATCTCTTGGTGGCGCCTGGATCCATCCGCTGACGCGGATGGTACTGACTCGATATGGTGGCAACTTCTAATCGTTAGCGATTTTTGATTTCTAAATCAGCCACCACCGGCACATGGTCTGAAGCGAGTGTCTCAGGAATCCAAGCGCGTTTAGATTTGATCCAATCGCTCCGCCGGGTGAGGATGTAATCGATTCTTTTCGCCGGCTTGTCTGAAGGGTAGCTGAATCCTTCGCCTGACGCATGACTCTCAATCCAAGCGTCAGCAAATCGATCGTGCATCAGTTTGTACGCCCCACCTGACGGGATGTCGTTGAAATCTCCTACCACGATTAACGGACCCTGCACATCTTTCAATCCGCTCAACAACTGCTCTGCTTCGTACACGCGCCCGTCTTCGTATTGATAATCAAGATGCGTCGTGACGAAGTTCACCACACATCCGCCGATGTTCACTTCGGCGCGAATGAAACCACGGCGCTCGGCTTCGCGGGTGTTCTTGTACAGGCGATGATCGGTGGCGCGAATCGCAAATCGTGACAGGATCGCGACGCCGTATTGCCCGCCCTGGTATTTCAAGTTAAAGGCGAACGCGTAATCCATCTTCGTCAATCGCGCGAGTTCGGCGATCTCGTCAGTTCGCTGCGTCCGTTCGACGCCGCGATCTACTTCCTGCAATCCGACGAGGTCCGGATGTTGCTGGTTGATCACCGAAGCGATGCGCGGCAGGTCGAGTTTCTTGTCCATGCCCACGCCGACGTGAACGTTGTAGGTCATCACTCGAATTGTCCGGCTGCGCGAGGCGCTGGAAGTTGGACCACAGAGGCACACAGACACAGAGAACGACAGAACAAAGAATTTTAGAATCGATAGAGAAAATGGAACCCTACCTTCGATGTAGTGCTCTGTGCCTCTGTGTCTCTGTGGCAATTGTTACTAAGTGTTGGTCGGCTCAGCGCTTTCGGGATTGACTGTCTCAGCGGCTTGAAATCCGATCTTGCTGTGAGTCCCGTCGCAGAAGGGTTTGTTTGATGAAGCGCCGCAACGGCAGAGCGCGATACGCGGACGCTCACCGGGATCGATCTTGTTTCCAGCGGTGTCGTAGATATCTACCGGGCCTTCGATCAGATATGGACCATTTGGTTTCGGACGAATTGATACGTCTGCCATCTGTGTTCTCCCTGAATGTTTTGATTAACGTTGAAGTCATTATCAGCGAGCAAGGAGCAAAGAGCAAAGGCCTAAATGGAGCGCGGGCATCCCTGCCTGCATGAGCGCGCAGCGCGAACGTGCTGAGCTTGCTTGGCAAGCTCTGCGGGCAAGGATGCCCGCGCTCCATTCGACCGCTTTGCACTTCGCCCTTAGCGCTTTATCCTGTCGCGCATGTTCCTGCACGCCTTGTTGATGTTCCTCGCCGCGTTCGTCGCGGGCGTGGTGAACTCGATTGCCGGTGGCGGCATGTTGCTGGTTTTCCCGATGATGATCTGGCTGGGACTCGATCCTAAAGTTGCCAACGCGACTTGCACCGTCGCTTTGGTTCCCGGGTTGATGGGCGGTTTGTTTGGATATCGCCGCACGATGGACGACAGCGCGATCATCCTGATGCGTCTCGGCACGGTGAGCTTGATTGGCGGCGGTTGTGGCGCCTGGCTCTTAATCAAAACGCCTTCGCCGACATTTGCGCGGCTCGTGCCATTTCTAATCCTGTTTGCGACTTTGCTTTTCATGATTCAGGGGCCAGTGAACCGTTGGTTGCGTCTGCCTTCGGTCGAAAGCGAGTCCACGAAAAGAAATTGGATTATGGTGATGACCATCCAATTCTTCTCTGCGATGTATGGCGGATACTTTGGCGCGGGTAACGGGATTCTTATGCTCGCCGCGTTGGGTTTGATTGGCTTGCGCGACATTCATCG
>DASQYL010000367.1:0-6634 GCA_035639235.1 Pyrinomonadaceae bacterium
TTCGCGAGGTTATTTCGCAAACGAAGGCATGTCAAGGGATTGTCGGTTGCAGTCGTACTCCGCTATGCGGTTTTTCCTGACCACTCAGCGTCTTAGGGTGAACTAATGATTTCCCAAGCGCGATTTCACGCAAACCCGCAAAGACGCAGAGCATCCCAAAGTAAAATGGGACGTTACATTTACCGCACACCAAAGATTACTTGCGCCTCAGGTTTTTGCAATGTAGGCTCTTCGCCTTCAGATGGTTGCGGCGCTTTTCTGATGTCGGCAATTCCCACGAAATATCAATGACTACCACACCAATGGTTCGGCAGTATCAGGAGTTGAAGGCGCAGCATCCCGGCACGCTGCTTTTCTTTCGGCTGGGTGATTTCTACGAACTGTTCTTTGACGACGCGGTTGTCGGCGCGCGCGAACTACAGATTACTTTGACTGCCCGTCATAAAGAACGCGGCGATCCAATTCCGATGTGCGGCGTGCCGCATCATTCGGCCGCGAACTATATCGCGAAGCTCGTGCGTAAGGGTTATCGCGTCGCCATCTGCGAGCAAACTGAAGACGCCTCGAAGACAAAAAAGCTGGTGCGCCGCGAAGTCGTCCGCATCGTCACACCCGGCACGCCTATCGATCCGCAACTGCTCGAACCGCGCGAATCAACGTTTTTAGCGGCGGTGTGCGCGCGCGGCGAGTCCGTCGGGGCGGCGTTCCTCGATATTTCCACCGGCGAGTTTCGCGCAACTCAGGCCCACGGTGCTGAGTCGTGGAAAAGGATCGCGGCCGATATCGAATCGTATGCGCCACGCGAACTTCTCTTCCCCGTGTCGTTAGCGCCTTTGATACGTGCGGCATTTGGCGCGACGCCTAAGACAGGTTCGTTACCGCTGAAGTCAGGACTCAGGGCCCAGGAGACGGGACCTGAAGAAAATCAAACAAGCGATTCGCATCTCTCAATGACTGATTCCGCATCGCTGAGCGGAACACTCACGCCGCTCGATGATTGGTTATGGCAAGCGGACGACAGCGAACAACTCCTCATCAAACACTTCGGCGTTCGCTCGCTCGAAGGCTTTGGTTTAGCGAAGAAGGGCGAAGCAATCACGGCGGCTGCCGCATGCTTACGATACGCGCAGGAAACGCAACGCGCCGGCGCAGCCCACGTCGCCGACATTCTTTATTTCGAGCCGCAGGATCATCTCGTGCTCGATAACATCACCGTGCGCAATCTCGAATTGGTGCAGGCCCTCGGAGCGTCCGATTCAGGCCGAGCGCTGCTCGTGGTCATCGATGAAACTGTGACCGGAATGGGCGCGCGTCTTTTGCGTTCGTGGTTGTTGCGTCCGTCGGTGCACCGCGGTGAGGTCGAAGCACGGCACGGCGCGGTTGCCGAGTTACACGCATCGCACATGGAACGCGATGCCTTGCGGGCATCGCTTAAGGAGGTTGCCGATCTTGAACGACTCACCGGCAGACTCAATCTGGGTTCGGCGATGCCTCGCGATCTGGTTGCCTTGCGGGTCTCACTGGATCGCGTGCCCACGATTCGTGAATTGCTCGCCAATGGTGACTGTGCCCTGCTGCAAGTCCTGAATGAATCGCTCGATGAATTAGCCGACGTTCGCTCGCTCATCGCCTCTTCAATCGAAGACGATCCGCCGGTCAAACTCGTCGACGGCGGCGTAATCCGCAATGGTTATTCGGCTGAACTCGACGAGCTGCGATCGCTAAGCCGGAACGCGAAACAGACGATTGCCGCACTCGAAGCGGAAGAACGCGCTCGCAGCGGCATCGGCTCGCTTCGCATCCGCTATAACAACGTCTTCGGATACTTCATAGAGGTTTCAAAAGCGAATGCGGCCCGCGTGCCGCCTGAGTACGAACGACGCCAAACGCTCGCGAACGCCGAGCGATTTACCACGCCAGCTTTGAAAGAATGGGAAGCGAAAGTTCTCGGCGCCGAAGAACGCATTCTGCAACTCGAATCGGAAATCTTTTCGCTTATCTGCCGCCAAGTCGCCACCGAGACCGCGCGCATTCAGGCGACGGCCCGAGCTCTGGCGTGTCTCGACGCCGTTACTTCGCTGGCCGAAACCGCCGTGCGCCGTCGATACGTTCGTCCCACGATGCATGATGGCGATGAGCTTGAAGTCGTGCACGGGCGTCATCCCGTGATCGAAGTCTTCATCGACGAACCATTTGTCCCGAACAGTGTCTATCTCAATAACTCGACCGATCGCTTACTGATCATCACTGGGCCGAACATGGGCGGTAAGAGCACCGTGCTCAGACAGACCGCGCTCATCTGCATTCTGGCGCAGATGGGTTCGTTTGTTCCGGCGGAGAGCGCGCGGCTGCCTCTGCTCGATCGCGTGTGGACACGTGTCGGCGCCTCGGACGACCTGGCGCGCGGCCGTTCGACTTTCATGGTTGAGATGACTGAGACGGCGGCGATTCTTCATAATGCTACGCCGCGCTCGCTGGTGCTCCTGGATGAGATTGGGCGTGGCACGGCGACATTCGATGGCCTGTCGATCGCCTGGGCCGTCGCTGAGTACCTGCACGATTCGCCTGAGCGCTGTGCGAAGACATTGTTCGCGACGCACTATCACGAGCTGACGGAAATGGCTGAGCGCTTGCCGGGCGCACAGAACTATCAAATCACCGCGACCGAGCGTGAAGGCGAAGTCGTATTTCTTCATCGCCTCGAGCGGGGCCGAGCTTCGAAGTCCTACGGCATCGAAGTTGCCCGGCTTGCCGGCATGCCACCGGCCGCACTGGCGCGCGCGCGTGAAGTTCTGCAGCGGCTCGAGCGTTATGAACTCGACGTGTTCGCGGAAGAAACGCAAGTTGCCGAAGGCGCGATGGCGGTGGGCGCAACAAGGTCGACTGAAGAGGCGGCGTTAAGTAGAGCCACGTCGCGCGCGGCACGCCGCCGACTTGCCGCGCAATCTTCGCTTTTCGATCTGGCGAATCAGAAAATCGTTGACGAATTGCGTGAGGCAAACCCCGAAAAGATGAGCGGCGAAGAAGCAAAGCAACTTCTAAGCGAACTCAAGGATCAGGTTATGTAGTTGTGGGGTGCTACAGACATTTCGCTCCTAATGGAGCGATGTCTTACGACGCCTTCGCTGCGTCGCGAATGACCAGATCGAAAGTTCCGGGCGCAACTTTGCGGAAACGGCTGTTGCGGTTGAGAGAAACTGCGATGCTGATAGTGGGATTGTTGCCGGTAAAGCTGAAACCGCCTTCCATCAAACGGTTGTAAATCTCATTCACATGCAATGGACCACCGGCTTCGCGCAAAATCATGGTGGTCGCTTGCGGAATTGTACGATCAAAAAAGCGATCGTCAATCGCTTCGATGTTATCTCTTAACGCCGGCACGATGTGTTTGGTTGACGCGTGTGGGCGCTGCGCCAATTCAACACGAGCGAGCCTTCGCTGCAACTCGACTTCTAATTCGCCGACTGAAGTGGTGCCAACCTGCGTCGATGGCCCAGTCACTACATTCGACAGCAAACGAATAATTGCCGCCTCGGTCTGCCCGGCGAGCGTGTCCATCTCCCCCAGTTCGGCGCGGATCATTTCCCCTTCTGATTCAAGTTCAGCGAGCCGCGCCGCCAGACGAGTCCGCGCCGCTCGCGATTGCCGCAGGCTTTGTTCAAGACGCGCGATAAGGGTCTCGTTGGGCATCAGTTCCCGCTGATTGTAGCGGTCAATCACGAGACTTTCAATCACCTCTTCCATATTCCGCGACAGGTAATTCAACCTATCTGGAAAACGGTTTGGGCGCGCTTGTGCTAAGAATCCCGCAAAAAACAGTAAATTTATTTGACATAGTGAGTTTGGTTTGTTATAGAAGCGCGAAAACGGGGATGTTAGACAACCCGGACTCGCCCTCGCAGTCACCCGTTGCCTGCTCCCGCCCACTCAACCTAAGGAGGCACGCCATGTCAATCGCTAAACGCAGCTTTCTGCTCTTAATTCTTGTCAATCTGGTCGTTCTGGTTTTCATCTCGTCACCGACAGATGAGTCCGCGCAGCTCAGTCCAAATCTCGTGGCAGGATATCCAGGCGCCAGCCTCGAAGGCAGCGAAACGATGGTGACGGCGCTTCCCGTAATCAATAGAACCAAGGAAGATGCGAGCAGAGTCCTGGTGACCGGACTTTCTATTGAGGGTGGCTCTTTGGCAACCAAGCTTCCGATCGAACTCGGCACGATTAAGGCCGGCGAACAGGGCACGGTCTTCGCAACTTTTACAAGGGGCCCGTTCACGGCCGGCAAGACCTATCTTTTAAGAGCTGAAGGTACGCTCTCGCTGGGGGGACGCCTTTCGAAGTTCGAAGTTCAGCATGAGGTGCGCATCCCGCCGGCGGCGCCTGGCAAAGACGCGGCCAAGCCTTCCACCTCAACTCCCAAACGGGTTAAGGGCGCGCCCTACCCGGCGGAGCCTCCTCGTTTCAACGATGAGGTCAATACGCCAAGTAAGTGGACAGTTCCCGTGGGAACCTATCACCAACCCCAACCGCGATCGAAGGAGTCGGAAACACAAAAGGCGCCCGGCAGTCGCCAGCATCATGCACTGGCGAGCCCGCCCGCTGTTAGCTTCTTCACTAATGACGGCCTCGGCATTAGCTCCAGCTCAGTGAATGAGCCGAGTGGCGGAGCCGCCGGACAGGTTGTCTTTGCCACAGCGAACTGGTTTGCGGCTTACTCGACGAACGGCGGCAGCAGTTTCACGCGTCTGAATCCGACCACGGTTTTTCCGAACAATATGGGTGGGTACTGTTGCGATCAAGTCGTCGTTTACGTTCCTCGGATCGATCGGATGATTTGGTTGTTGCAGTATGGCCAGGGGTATCGCATTGCCGCGGCCAGCCCCGCCACGATACGCACGTCGAGCGGCACAGCGTGGACATATTGGGACATTACGGCCGCGCAACTCGGATTTGGCGGCGGAGTCGATTTCCCTGATTTGTCAGTGGGCGACAATTCGCTTTACGTCGACTTTGATCAAGGTCCCGGGCTCGTGGTGGTCCGAATCCCGCTGGCCGAGATCGCCGCCAGCGCGACGATTCATTTTTGGTATACCGACCCAAACAACAGCACCATGGCGTATTTTGGACAGCTAACCCAGAACCCGCACGATGAAATATTTTGGGCCGGGCACAACAGCAACAGCAGCATGCGCGTTTTTTCATGGCAGGAGAGTTCCACCACCTATTTCTGGCGTGACGTTAGTGTGGGAAGTTGGCCCAACAACAATGTCAATCTCAAATCGCTGACCCCTGACCGGCAGGATTGGGTATCAAAGCTTCGCGACGACAACAACAATTTCATTCAGGGATCCACTCGCGTACTCGGCGGTGCTCGTCAGGCTAACCAGGTCTGGTTTGCCTGGACGGCGCCCAGCGGACAAGGATTTCCGCAGACGCATGTTCAGTGGGTGGCGCTGGATCGCAATAACAACTTCAACCTCATTACTCAGCAACAGATCTGGAATCCCAACTATGCGTTTGCTTATCCAGCCCTGTCGACGAATTCAAACGATGAGGTGGGTCTCTCGTTGGAATATGGCGGCGGAGGAAATTATGAGAACCACGTCGTTGGTTTCTGGGGAGATTTCATCGTCTACACCACTACCTCCAGCAATCTGGGTATCGGCCGTTTTGGAGACTATGTGACCCTCCGGCAGGACGCCACTCATCCCGAGCGCTTTGATGCATTCGGTTATGGAATGAATTCGTCGCCAACCCGCAGCGACACACGCTACGTCGTGTTTGGGCGGTGACCGGGCAATGAATTCCCAGGCTTTGGTCGCCACCACCGAAACCTATTAAGAAAAAGTGTGACCTATCGTTCTCGTTTGACTATATAAGCAGGAATTGATGCCAGGGCTCGAGCGTGTGGAGAGTCATGTAATTCTCGGAGCGAAGCGCGCGCGGCCTCGGCATAATCCATGGCTCGCTCCTTGGCGAGCGCTAATGCCCCGCTACAATGCAGTGCCTCAGCTAGAAATTCGCGCGTAACTTTTCGGTATCCGCCATCGGCGATGACTGATTGAACCGCAGACCGCATCTCCGGTTGCTGTCTTAGCAAAAAGATGAGTGGTAGTGAGATTTTCCCGTCGATCAAATCCGCGCCCGCTGGTTTGCCCAGCACATCTTCGGTGCTGGTGAAGTCGAGCAAGTCATCGATCAATTGAAACGCGACGCCTAGATTCATTCCGTAATCGCGCATCAACGACTGCCGCTTTGGTCCCGCGCCACCCAGCAAGGCGCCAATTTCGCAACATGCGCTAAAAAGATAAGCGGTCTTGCGCGCGATTACATCGAAATATTGTTCTTCCGAGATGTCCGTCCGCCCGAGCAGCGTCAGTTGCAGCAGTTCGCCTTCGGTCATTTTGCGGGTGACCGCGGTGAGAATGTCGAGAATCTCCAACGAACGTTCCGCGAGGCTGGTTTCAAACGCAGACATGTAGAGCCAGTCACCCATTAGCACGGCCCTCTGATTGCCGAACTCGGAATTGATCGACGGGCGATTGCGGCGCCTCACCGCTTTGTCGATTATGTCGTCATGCACCAAAGTCGCCGTATGCAGAAATTCCATCACGGTCGCCATGCGAATCGAACTTTG
>DASQYL010000368.1:0-5492 GCA_035639235.1 Pyrinomonadaceae bacterium
CCAAAAGTCACACTGTTGTTTCGATTCTTGAAAGCGAGCCACCGCCGCTCACGACCTTTGCGCCTGACACACCCACAGAATTACAACGTATCGTGCGCAAGGCGCTGACGAAAGATCGCGACAATCGTTACCAAACAGCGCGAGATCTAATGATCGATTTAAAGAATCTCAGACGTGATTTAGATCTGAAGAGTGAACTCGAACGATCTGCGAAGACGACACCTTTCAGCGATTCCAGCGCGTCCGCCACGGTCGCATCAACTGACGCTCGCAAACTCGAGATAACCGAAATCGAAAAGCCCCGGCACACTTCCGTGCCCGCCGAAAATCAGAACTGGATCAGACAACACAAAGGTCTGGTGGCAACTGCCGCCGCATTGCTGATCGTCGCGCTCCTCCTTATCGGCTGGCGAGCATTTTCGTCCTCGCAACCAACCGCGGCCCAGATCGATTCCATCGCCGTGTTGCCTTTCGTCAACGATAGGATCGATCCGAATGCCGAGTATTTAGCCGACGGAATTCCCGAGAGCATTATCGACACGCTCTCTCAGTTATCTGAACTGAAAGTGATGTCGCGCAATTCGGTTTTTAAATACAAAGGACAAGAAGCGGATGCGCAAGCCGTCGGACGTGAGCTGAAAGTTGCAGCGGTACTAACCGGCCACGTAGCGCAGCAGGCAGGCAATTTCTGGATCAGAGTGGAGTTGGTGAACACGCGCGACGGCACACAAATTTGGGGTAATCAATATAATCAACCGATCACTGAACTGTTCACGACGCAGGCAGACATTGCCCGCCAGGTATCCGAGAAGCTACGGCTGAAACTCACCGCGCCCGAACAGCAACAAATGGCCCACCGCTATACAGACAATGTCAAAGCCTTCGAATACTACACGCAGGGCCGTTCACACCTCGGGTTGCGCACCCACGAGGAACTACTGACAGCGATCGATTACTACCACAAAGCCATCGGCGAAGACCGCAACTATGCGCTCGCGTACGCGGGCCTGGCCGAGGTTTATGCAAATCTCGGTGGTCGAGGTTATCTGTCGCCGGCCGAGGCCCGCCGCCAGGCTGAGGCTGCCGCGCAAAAAGCTCTGTTGTTGGATTCGAATCTGGCCGAGGGCTATCTGGCCATCGGTGAAATCAGCGTGCTCTTCGCACCGTTTGATTTCGAACGCGCAGATCGCGCGTTACAACGAGCGGTCGATCTCAGTCCCAACCTGGCATCAGTCCATCAGTATCTCGGCAATTCATATGTGTTGCGCGCACGCTACGACGATGCCTTGCGCGAATTCCACAAAGCCCGCGAACTCGATCCGCTCTCTTCGATTCTGGCGCGCCTGGTGGCCGGTCCCTACTATTACCGGCACGACTACGCGCGGGCGATGGACCTGCTGCAACAAGCCAACGAGCTGCGCCCGAGTTATCTGACGCTGTGGGAAGTAGGCGTCTACATACAGAACAAGAAGTTTGATTATGCCTGGAGCGAATTAGAAAAAGAGAAGCAACAGCGAAAGAATGATGCGATCCTGCTCGAGAGCGAGGGACAACTCTATGCGGCCCAGGGACGCCGCGCTGAAGCCCTGCAAGTTATCAAACAATTGGAGGCGATCTCCGGCGCCGACTCTACCCAGGCGCAATACATCGGGGGCATCTACGTTCTATTAGGCGACAAGGAACAGGCTTTCGCGTGGCTGGAACGCGGCTTGGATGCCAACGCCATTTTCTTCTTTATCAAGGACGACCCGCTTTGGGATCCAGTTCGCAACGATCCTCGTTTCGCCGCCGCGCTAAAGCGGATGGGCTTGCCCACCTGACGACTGTTTAAGCATGCTTCGCATCCTGATCATCGGCGACGCAGTCGCGCGCACCGGTTTCGCGCGCGTCATTCGCAGCATCTTCGCGCCACTGCAAAATGATTTCGAACTACATCATCTGGCGACGCGTTACGACGGGCAAGCTCATGACTATCCGTGGAAGTTGTATCCGGCAAACAAAGACAAGAGCGTCTATGGCTACGATCAAATCGTGCCGTTGGTCGATCAAATCAGTCCGCAGATCGTCTTTCTGCTCTACGATATTCCGTTTCAGATTCCTTACCTCGAGCAATTGCGAAAGGCTTCGATCCAACCAAAAATCGTAATGTACTCGCCGGTCGAGGCTGGTCCAATTGCGCCCGAAATCATGCAAAAACTCGAAGGCGTTGCGCGCTATGTTCTGTACACAGAGTATGGACGCCGCGAGATTGCCAAGTCGCTCGAGCGCGTCCGCGAAGAGAATCCCCGCTTTCAGTTTCCCGAGTTGGAAGTGATTCCGCACGGCATCGATACAGAGCATTTTTATCCGCTCGGCAACGACGAGGGTGAGATTCCGGCGCGACGTTTGGAAGCTCGGCGCGCCATGAAATTCGACGATGACGAATACCTGAATGCCTTCATCGTGCTCAATGCGAATCGCAACATGCCGCGCAAGAGAATCGATCTGACGATGCAGGGCTTTGCGCTGTTCGCGAGAGAGAAACCCGCCAACGTGAAGCTCTATCTGCACATGGCGACGGAAGACACGGGTTGGAACGTGGCGATCCTGGCGAAGCGTTACGGGATTTGGGATCGACTAATGATGACTCGCGCTGATAATGTCCGGCCGCAATTTTCGGATGCGCAATTGAATCTGCTTTATAACGCTTGCGACGTTGGGATCACGACGACGACAGGCGAAGGTTGGGGCATGGTTAGTTTCGAGCACGCCGCGACGCGTGCGGCGCAGATAATTCCGCGACACACGTCGTTGGCCGATCTTTGGAAAGGTGCAGCCGAGTTCATCGATCCGGCGATGAAGCTGACTTATCCCGGGAATCTAACCGAAGCACATCTTGTTACCCCGAAGGGAGTCGCAGCGTCATTGGAGCGGGTTTACGGCGATCGCGACTATCGCCGTTCGTTAGCCGAAGCTGGTTATCAAAACGCGACGCGACCGGAGTTCAATTGGAACCGGATCGCGTCGCGTTGGAAACGACTGTTTCTGGAAGTTGCGGCGAGGTGAGTCGCCGTGGACTTTGTTATTCGAAATAGATACCGATCGTCACCGCCATACCGGTTCCAGTATTCGGAATAGTAATTGAGAACGGGCCTCCGTTATTGTTCGAGAAAAACACCTGAACGTTCTGCATGTTGTTGTAGGTGTCTTCATCGGTAATCTCGCCTGGGTCAATCGTTCCGCAACTGTCTGACCCACCGCCAGAAATAGTGTACAGAGCTTCGTTGGGTGTGTTGTTGAAAAGTTTCATTCGCTATTCGCCTCCGTGGTAACGATTTTCTGCCTGTTGTTTCTGTCGACTATTCTGCCAGCACCGCCATTTCCACTTGCTCGCCTTTGGCTGTGTCATCAACCGTGATCTGGAAGGCTTGTTCATCGCTGGTGGCAAATTGGATGGTGACGTTCGCCGTATTGTCCCATTCCGGCAAGTCCACCAGGCCGTCCACATCGATCGTTCCACAATCGCCACCACTGCCGGCGCTGATGTTGTACAACACCTGCTGCTGAGTTTCATTGACAATCCTCATGTCCCTCACTCCCAATTCAAAGAGATTTAGTCGAATCGAGTCGTATCTAACCCCGCCCTACGACACCGCTCGCTGTAAGTGCGGCGCGCATCCTACTAAATCGACGGCACCGTAGCAAGAAAATTCGCAACCATCGCGCTCAAACTAACAATCGTGTCTTGTCCCGCGTCACAAATGACCGAAGCACTTCGGTACGCCAGATTGACGCCTCAAATTCGACACAAAAAGAGCAACTCTCCACAGCATCTGTCCATCTGACTCTCGGCTCCTCGATTGCAAAAGCTTTACAAGTTCTTTGTGAATCGGGTTCGCCCATGCGCAGCAGGCGTTATTCAGATGGCGCTGTTTGCCATCGCTCACATGGAGAATACCGAAGTGGATTTTGCTCGATTTCCTCACCTGCGAACCGTGAAGTTTGCGCCCGCCGCAATCTTGCTTCTGTTTCTGATCACAAACTTAACTGGATTCTATTTCAGTCCGGCTTTCGCGCCGCCGGCCGATGCGCGAGACACGAGCGACTTCATTCCGCTCGATATTCCGCAGTCAGGCGATTGCGCTCTCGATCTGATTATCTTTCACGCGGGCGAGCGTGAAGGTGTCGACCCGCGTCTGATTCACGCGGTGATTCAACAAGAATCACAATACAAGCCGGAGGCGAAGTCTGCGGTGGGAGCCAAAGGCCTCATGCAGTTGATGCCTGACACGGGCAAGCGCTTTCACTGCTCCGATCTAAAGAACGAACAGTGCAACGTTGATGCCGGAACCAAGTATCTTGCCTGGCTATTGAAAAGATTCAACGGTGACGTTTCGTTAACGCTCGCGGCTTACAACGCCGGTGAAGGCGCGGTCGATAAATACAAAGGAATCCCGCCTTATCACGAAACCGAAAACTATGTGAAGAAGATCGTCGCAAATTATGGCAAGGCTTATCATCCAATCGTGTCGCCGGAAGCTGCGAAGGTCGCTTTTCACCTGACCGTGAATGACCCTGTCGAATCCGCGGCAGACTGAGTCGCATAGTCGCGGATTCTAAAGCTTCGCTCGCATCTTCGTGGGCAAACTGAAAGCGCTGTCAAATCGCAACCCGCGATTACGGAAAATTCTGGCTCGCGCGCCCGAACTAGAATAGAATCGCACCCGACTTTATCTTCCTGGCGTGCTTTCAGATCGCACACCGTCGAGGCAGCCAAAACCTGAAGCTGTAAAGTCGATCAAATAATGGGCGCGGCACTTTCGCCAGGCGCAAAACTGGGCCGTTATGAAATTCGTTCGCAGCTCGGAGCGGGCGGCATGGGCGAGGTCTATCTAGCCCACGACAGTACGCTTGATCGTAAAGTTGCATTGAAGGTCTTGCCGGAAAACGTTGCATCGGATCGCAGCCGGATGCAGCGCTTTGTGCAGGAAGCAAAAGCCGCCTCCGCCCTCAATCATCCCAACATCATCACTATTCACGAGATCGGCATCGAGCCGGGCGCGCATTTCATGGTGACGGAGTTTGTTGACGGAGAAAATCTCCGCCATCACCTCCGCCAATCGATGACGCTGCTTGAGGCGATTGACATCGCGATTCAAGTTGCATCGGCCCTGGCGAGCGCACATGTCGCCGGGATTATTCATCGCGATATCAAGCCAGAGAACATCATGCGCAGGGCAGACGGCATCGTGAAGGTGCTCGATTTCGGTCTAGCTAAACTTACCGAGCGGCCCAGCGAAATCGATCAGGACGCCGCCACCCAGGCATTTGTGCAGACCGAACCCGGCGCGATTGTCGGCACCACGGCCTACCTTTCGCCGGAACAAGCACGGGCGCTGGAAGTCGACACCCGCACCGACATCTGGAGCTTGGGCGTCGTGCTCTACGAAATGATTACGGGCTGCGCGCCATTCAAAGGCGAGACACCGAGCGATACCAGCGCTTTGATTCTT
>DASQYL010000369.1:0-9876 GCA_035639235.1 Pyrinomonadaceae bacterium
TCGCGCAATCGCGAGACCCCATTTGCCGGTCATGCGTGAAGGCAATCCGTGACCGGTTAGCTTCGTCCAGGTTGCGCCTTCGTCATGCGAAACGAAGAGACCGCTGCCCGGTCCACCACTCGTTCTGCCCCACGTGTGAATTACGAGCGGCCACATACCCGCAAACATCGTCTTGGGATCGCTCTGATCCATCACGAGATCGGAGCAGCCGCTGTTCTCATCGGTGAACAGTACTCGATTCCAGGTCTTGCCTCCGTCAGTCGTGCGAAACACGCCCCGCTCCTGTTGTGGTCCATAAGCGTTTCCAACAGCGCAGGCCATGACGATGTCCGGATTTTTCGGATCGATTACGACGTGGCCAATTCGTCCAGTCTTTTCCAATCCCATCAACTGCCACGTCTTGCCCGCATCGGTCGATTTGTAAATCCCCTGGCCAATAGAAATGTGACTGCGGATCCACGCTTCGCCAGTTCCGGCCCACACAGTATTTGCGTCGGACGCGGCAATCGCCAGCGAACCGATCGACTGCACTGGTTGCGCATCGAAGATCGGTTCCCAATGAATGCCGCCGTCAATTGTTTTGAAGATCCCGCCCGACGCTGAGCCTGCATAATAAATGTAAGGCTGCCCCGGCACGCCGACGATCGACGTCACACGATTGCCGACCGGGCCAATGTAACGCCAGCGCAAAGGCTCAAGATTCTGTGGCTGTGGCTGCGCGACCGCAACAACTGTCGCACACAAAATGAAAATGGAAATTGATAGTATTTGAAACAGCGGATGTCTGCTCATTGTTAACCTCCGGGGAAGATGAACTGCCACCATACGAAAAATTGTCGCTTGATCCAGCAGAAGTAATCTGGCGGGATGCTTCTACCGAGAAACGAAACGAAAGTCAACAAAAATTCTCACACGTTTGCAGCGTAAGTGCCGGGGAGCTAATCTAACAGTTAACCGTTTTGAGTCGGACTACCGCGAGACTAAGAGGCCGGTAGCCGCTTTTAAACATATTGTAAGGCGGATTTATGGAAAACAGCAGCAAGAAAGCGCTGATCGTCGTCGACGTGCAGAATGATTTTTGTCCCGGCGGATCGCTGGCGGTGGCTCATGGCGACGAGGTAGTTGCGCCGCTCAATAAATTGATCAGAGAGTTCCTCGATCGCAATGAACCCGTTTTCAAAACGCGCGATTGGCACCCGGCGCAAACGAAACATTTCGCGGCTTACGGTGGCGTTTGGCCGCTGCACTGCATACAAAATACAGCCGGCGCCGAGTTCCATCGGGACCTGCTCGACGACCCGCGCATGACGATAATTTCAAAAGGGATCGATGAAAGCGCGGATGGTTATTCCGGTTTCGATGGTACGAATCTCGCTGATTTACTGCGCGAAGAGGAAGTGACAGAGATTTGGGTTGGCGGCCTGGCGACAGACTATTGCGTGAAGGAGACGGTCATCGACGGCGTGCGACACGGCTTCAAAGTCAAAGCACTCGCTGACGCGATGCGCGCAGTCAACATCCAAGCCGATGATGGCACAAACGCAGTCGCCGCAATGCGCGATGCCGGCGCCGAGATCGTGGGAGATGAAAGCAAAGCCGCCGGGGTTAGTTGATAATTACCAAACTGCTGCTTACTGCTTACCGCTCCTATGCTACCGGCACCGGTGTTTACAATCGTTCTTGGCTTCTTTGGCCCTGCGCTCGCAAATTTTTCTTTCGGTCTTGAGCGGTATCAGCTTGCAAGCGTCCTTCTTCACTTTGTAAGCATCCGCACAATGATCGCTACAGCGATTGCCGCCGCCAGCCGTGACGACTGAGCCACTGACCCAAAGCCCCGAAACAAAAATCACAGAGCCGGCAATCAACGAGACAAATCGAGTCTTTCTTTGCTTCATGACGTTCCTTTCAAATTGAATTGGGGAGAGCGATCGCTAATTACCGGCAGCGACTCCGGCATTCATCGCGTTCTATTCTTGCGCGTTCTTCGCACTGGCGTTTTTCCCCGTGTCGCAGCCCGCGACAATTCTCCTTGCGCCGCTGATAAATCCGGTTACATCGATCTTTACACCGATTGCCTCTGGCAGCGGTTGAAGCGGAGACGAAAGCCGTAGAAGCACCAAAACAAAGTAAGATCGCAAAACTGATTCTAGTTAGCCAACTAACATGTTTCATATCTCGTCTTCCTTTCCTGGTGATGGCTTGTAGCTTGACAAAGCCACGTTAACACTGAGGCTTGTAAAACTTCCGGAGAGCGTGGCGACTAGGATAATACTGCGGGGTACGCGATGCCAAATTCATTCACGTGCTCGCGCGTCCTGAGTTATCATGCACGCCTATGGGTACGCTGAACTTCGACCGTTATCACGCGGCCATGGGCGATGCGTCGTACAAGAACGTGACACGCGTTCACGATCGGCCATTGAGCGAGATGACGGCAACGTTCTACGTAACGCAGCGCAAGCTGCCATTCGCGCCAGTGCTCGGTCAAGAACGACTGATTCGCTTGCTGGTTGACAGTCAAATCGATCGGCCGCGCCTGCGCTTTCTCGAACAGGATCGCGGCGGCTTGCAACGTTTCGCCAAAGCGATCGAAGACATTCAGTTCGTAGGAAGTATCCGTGCCGTGCGGCCGGGAACGATCATGTTTCCCCAGCAACCGATTGCCGACATCACCGGCAAGTTCGGTCTCACCCAAGCGCAGGAAATCAAATTCGAACATGCTTTCGATCTGCCGATGACGACCGCCAGCACGGCGATGCAGTTTCGCATGGCGGCGGGCGATCGCTGGCTATCTGATTTTTCTCTGCGGCGCAACGGCGACATCGAACGCGCCGTTGATATCGCAACCTATGCTTTCATCGGCGGCTTCAACGACACGTCCAACATGGAAGCCGCGCATCGGCTCGACATTCCCGCCGTCGGCACGATTGCACATTACTGGCAGCAAGCGTTTCTCGAATATTTGTATGAGCCGGAAATCGAGCCGCGCACCGGTCAGCCGAAGCACTTCGAACAGGTTGCTTTTGAAAGATGGCTCGATGCGAATCCGAACGGCACGACGCTGCTGCTCGACACGGTCGACGTTTACATGGGCGCCGTTCATGCCGCGATGGCCGCAACTTCGAACGAAGCGCGACGCAAGGCGTTCAAAGGTTTTCGTGTTGATTCGGGCGACTTGGCGGAACTGGGCAAATGGTGTCTCGAATTTTTCGAGGCGAACGGACTGCACGGATTGCGGCCCAACCTGACCGGCGATCTCAATGTCGAGAAGGTTACCAGGATCGTCGCCGAGTTTCCCGAAGTGAGCGGCTTCGGCATAGGCACCAAGCTTTCGAGCGAAGTGAAGAATGTGGCCGGCGTAATTTTCAAAGCTTGCATCATCAACGGTCTGCCAACTTTGAAGGCCTCAAACTCGCTGGACAAGACGACGCTGCCCGGGTGTCTGCAGGTATTTCGTGGCGTTGACACGGAAGGCAGTTATGTCGGCGACGTAACCGGACTCGACGACGATCAAATCGAAATTCCCGGGGCCGCTAACATCAACCGATTGGTCGAGCCTTTCTGGGACAACGGCCAGTACTCGCCGATTCCCTCGATTGAGAAGCAGAAGACTTTCGTCGCTGATCAAATGAATCGATTTCGCGACTTAAACAATTATCCGCGTTCGTTGAGCCCGCGGCTGACGGCGTTGCGGGATGAGCTGACCGCTAAAATGCGCGCCGACAATTCTGGTTGGGAAACGATTTTGAAATTACCCGAGGACGTTCCCGAAGCGCTCGCCACCTGAATCAAACTTTTGGTCCTGGAAGTTCACACTACAACCCGAAACGACCCAAGGAGAAATCGTCGGTGACAACAACGCTGACAATCAGCTCAGTATTGCTGGCAGGAATCTTCTTGGGCTATGTGCAGGAGTCATTTCCCGATCCACCGAACGACCTCACCAGAATTTATTATCTCAACGGCCATGGTGATCTCTTGTCTTTACCGTTTGAAACGGGAACTGTCCCGGTCAATGTCTTCCAACCGGCGATTGAAGATAAGATCGTGCGCGTGCGACTAACGGGAGCCAAGGCCGAAACCGTTTTGCCGAATAATTCTCTTCGGTTCTTTGTATTCGTAGCAGATCGCCTCGATCCGCCACCGCATCAACTCGTCAGATTAACGCCGGGTAAATCGGATCGGTCTCTGAAAATATCCCTGATAAGGGGAAGGAAGGGTTATGCGCCGTTTGACGACGACAATGTTCGCTTGCAGCGACGGATACTGAAACGACTCAGCGTAGCCGTGGGACCGACGCGAAGTATTTTCGTAAATTATATGGAGTTGCGCCCGCTGGTGCCGCTACCGCCGGGCGAGTACGCGATTATCGGTGACTCACTCGCCGACATCGCCACGTTTCGCGTAAATAATTGATTAGTCGTCGGTGTGCAGCGCGCGCGCCGTGGAATGCGCTTCGGCATCCGTGGTCGATTCGCCACGCCGCGTCGGGGCAATGCGCCGAACGACACTCGTCAAGGGCGCTGTGACGCGACCCGTGACGGCCGCGAGTCTTCGCCAACGCGCGGTCGAGCGCAAGTCATCGAGCAAAGAATAAACGACGGGCGTCGCAATCAAAGTCAGTAGCAATGACAACGACTGTCCGCCGATAACGACGATAGCGATCGAACGTCGTTCTTCGGCGCCCGGACCAGTACCCAGCGCGAGCGGCGCCATACCGGCAACCAGGGCCAGGGTCGTCATCAAAATCGGCCGCAGCCGATCTCGATTTCCCTGAACGATCGCCGCGTCGCGTTCCATCCCAATTGCGCGCAACGCGTTCATGTGATCAATTTGGAGAATCGCATTCTTCTTAACGACGCCGAACAAAACCAGGATGCCGAGCGCCGAATACAAATTAAGCGTGTCGCCCATCAGATAAAGCGAAAGCAGCGCAAATGGAACCGAAAGCGGCAGACTCAGCAAGATCGTGAGCGGGTGAATCGTGCTTTCGAACTGCGACGCGAGGATCATGTACATGAAAATGATCGAAAGCAGAAAGGCCCAGAGAAACTCGACGAACGTGCGTTCCAGTTCGCGCCCGCGGCCGGCGACGATCGTCGAATAGGCGGCCGGCAAATTCATTTCAATGGTGGCTTTCTTCATCGCATCAAGCCGATCCGCCAACGCCGCTCCCGGCGCGACGCCCGCACGCACCGATGCTTGTCTTTGCCGATCTAAACGATCGATACGCGAGGGACTCAACTCTTCCTTGATATCGACGAGGTTGTCGACGCGCACCAACCCTCCACGCGAGGACGGCACATAAAGACGCGAAATTTGCGATGAGTCGCGACGATCCGATTCCGACAATCTCAACTGCACATCGTAATCTTCATTCACGGTTGGATCGTAAAAGCGCGAAACCTGGTCGTCGCCGCCGACCATTAGACGCAAAGCCTGCGCGATATTCTGTGTGTCCACTCCAAGATCGGCTGCGCGATCGCGATTGATGTGCACGCGCAACTCCGGCTTGTCGAGCTTCAAGGTGGTGTCTGCATCGACAATGCCGCCGATCTCTTTCGTCTTGAGACGCATCGCGTCGGCGTACTTCGCAAGTTGTTGCAGGTCAGGACCTTTAAATACGAAATCGATATCGAAGTTGCCGCCGCCGATATTGAACGATTGCGCGTTGCGGACGCTGAAACGAAAGGGCGCGTACTTCTCCATACGCCGGCGAATCTCCTGCATCACGTCGCGCTGTTTATAATTGCCGCGAAACGCCGCCAGCGGGTGACCGGCCTTGATTGCATTCCAGAGCTTAGTCAGCGAGAACACTCGCTCGTCGTGTGGAGCGATGCGAACATATACACTGCCTTGATTGACGGCGCCGAGAAAAGAGCCGCCGGATGAAGTGAGAATCAACCGCACGCCGGGCGTGTCGAGCAGATCCTTTTCGATCGTGTGCATCGTCTCGTCCATCGCCATGATGTTCGTGCCTTCCGGCGCGTTGACGTTAACGTCGAACTCAGCTTCATCGACGTCGTTCGGCGTGTATTCCTGCTTCACCATGCGATAAAGCGGAATGCTGGACAACGCGACGGCAATCGCCAGCACGGCGACCGCTATGCGATGACGCATCGCCAACCGCAGCAGCCACGTGTACGAGTGATCGATGTAGGAATAAAAACCCTTGCGCGAGCCGGCTTCAGAGACGGAATCGTGATGATGACCCGGCGCATGATGACCACCCTTCGCGTCTTCGGTGCGCAGCAGCCGCGCACTCATCATCGGCGTCAGCGTGAAAGAGACGAGCAGCGAAACCATAACTGCAACCGCGGCGGTGATGCCAAATTGATAAAGAAATCGGCCCGAAATCGACGACATGAACGAAACCGGCAGGAAGATCACGACCAGTGAAAACGTCGTAGCCATCACCGCCAAGCCAATGTCTGCCGTCGCTTCTTTGGCTGCGCGCATGGGCGTGATGCGCTTCTCTTCGACAAAGCGAAAGATGTTTTCGAGCACCACGATCGCGTCGTCGATCACCACGCCGACCATTAAAACTAACGCGAGCATAGTCACGCTGTTCAAAGTAAAGTTCAACGCGCGCATCATGCCGAAGGTTGAGATCACTGAGGCCGGAATTGCAATCGCCGCGATAAAAGTCGATCGCCACGAACGCATGAAGAGCAGCACGACGAGACTCGCCAGAATACTGCCGAGAATTAGGTGGCGCGTGATTTCGTGAAGCGCGGCGTCGATATATCGCGATTGATCGCGAATCACCTCCATCTTAACGTCGCCGGGTAATTGCGGCTTGACGCGCTCCATCTCGGTCTTGATGTTCTTAATGACTTCGACGGTGTTCGATCCTGACTGGCGCTGGACTTCCAGCGTCACCGTAGGCACACCATTCAGACGCGCCACTGAACGCTGTTCCTTGGTGCCGTCTTCGACGCGGCCAATGTCGCGAATCTTCACCGGCGCGCCGTTGATGTTCGCGATCACAAGATTTTCCATCTCGCGCGGATCGGTGTAACGGCCCAGCGTGCGCAAAACCAATTCGCGCTTGCCCGTCTCGACGTTGCCGCCCGGGACATCTGAATTCTGCCGCTGCAACGCGTCGTAGACTGCGGTAATCGGAATCTTGTAAGCCGCCAATCGCTCCGCATCGACCCAGACATTGATCGCGCGATCGAGTCCGCCCACGACATTCACGTCGCCGACGCCGCCGGCGCGCTCGAACTGGACCTTGACGATTTTGTCGGCGTATTCAGTCAGTTCCCGAATCGAGTGCGGACCAGACAAAGCAATGGTGATGACCGGAGTATTGTCGTTATTTACTTTCGAAATGACCGGAGGCTTGGTGTCAGGAGGCAAATCCTTGATCACGGTTGCGACGCGATCGCGCACGTCCTGTGTCGCCGTCTCGATGTCGCGATTCAACTTGAAAGTCGCGATGATGATCGATGCGCCTTGCACGGACACGGATCGAAGGTTGTCCATCCCGTCAACCGTGTTGACGACTTCTTCAATCGGCTGCGAAACGAGCGTCTCGATCTCTTCAGGCGAGGCGCCGGGAAGAGTCGTGCGCACCGTGACGGTCGGAAGATCGACGGCGGGAAATCGATCGACACCGAGTTTGAAATAAGCCGCGGCGCCAACTACGACCAGCGACAAAACGATCATCGCGGCAAAGACTGGACGTCGGATACAAACTTCGGCGAGCTTTTGCATTTAGATTTTGGTTCGCAGTTTAAGCGATTAGTTCGTGTCGCCAGTTCGAATAACGCCGCTGGTCTTCACGCCGGAAGGTGTATTCCAACAAATACCACTGCGACACTCGCTTGCCGTCTTTAATAGCCGGAGTGAATCTAATCCTGCCGGCTGCGTCCATCGTTGCTTGCTCTAAACTTGCGATCATTTTGGCGGACATCGAGGCCGGGACTCGGGAGCTGAGCACTTCTATCTTGCCCACTTTACCGTCCTTCTTGAATTCGACCTTTAGAGTAACTGCCAATTCGATCTTCAAATCCAGGTCGACCGGTAGGATAGGATCGGGGGTGTGTTGCATGACCAGAGGTCGATCTTTGTCGTTAGTCGGTTCCGCAGATTTCGACAGTAACCCAGCATTATGTTTGTCTTCGGACTCATTTGAAGTTGCACCAGCCTCGCTTGGTCCAAAGCGATATTCCACCTCCATCCACATTGAGACTGCATGTCCATTTCTCGCAGCAGGGATGAATCTAATCTTCATAGCCGCCTCAACGGCGCAGGCGGTCAATGAGTCAATTTCATTTGGCGACATACCATCCGGCTTTTCGGGAACGACTTTGTATCTAGTAATGTCGGTAACCGTGCCATCGGCCCGAAACATCGCGTGGAGAACAATTGAGAACTCTGATGCCTTCTTAATCGAAATCGGCAACGTAGGTTCAGGCTTCTCCTTAATGATCGGCCGCGTCCCTCCGTCTTTTGCCGGGGTTTGCGAAACAGCCGTCGTAGCTGCAATCGCGACGATGAGAACACTTGTGATTACAGTGAATTTCTTTATTCGCATTTCAGGACTTCATTCTGAAGTTACTACTGCCTGTCCTGACTGAAGATTCCCAGGATCGATCACAACCAAGTCGCCGACGTTCACGCCCGACTTAATCTCTATCCAATTGTCGCCGCGGCGACCAACGGTCACGCTCTTCTCCGCGGCTTTGCCGTTTTCAACGATGATCACCTTGTCGATGCCGGCAAATGTCACCAACGCGTTCGCTGGAATTGTGATCGCGGTGTTGGTTTGGTTCGTGACGATCTCGGCTTTAACAAAAGCGCCGGGACGGAGGCGGCCGTTGTTGCGCACGTCGGCTTCGACAGACAGCACGCGATTCTGTTCGCTGATGGTCGGGCTCAGCCGTTTGATGTAACCGAGGTAAGGTTGTTCGTCGCCTTCCATGGTGACGCGGACGCTTTGGCCCATACGAACCGTGTGCGATTCGCGCTCGGGCACGTCGACGCGCAGACGCAGAGGATCGATGCGCACGATGTTCGCTACCGGCGCGCCCGCCGCAAGATATTCGCCGTCACTCGCTTTCTTTTCCTGCACCACGCCGTCGAGCGGCGCGTACACAACCGTGTCGGCGAGCTGCTGCCTTGCCAATTCTAGCTCCGATCGTCTCTGCGCCAGCACGCCCTGACGGTTGCGAATCTCTTCGAGCGCATCCTGGTAACGGCTCAGCGCAACTTTGTAGTCTGAATCAACCGTATCGAATTCCGCGCGCGGCGTAATTCCCTCTTTAACCAATCTCTCCGCGCGATCTCGTTTCGACTTCGCATCATCCAACACCGCTTTCGCCGATCGGACGGTGCCCGTTTCTTCCGCACTGACTCGATCGTCCGGGCCATCAGGCGACAAACCGAGACGCACACGCGCCTGGGCCAGAGCTGCTTGCGCCTGCTGCACGCGCAGTTTGTAATCTTGCTGCTCGAGTTGGGCGATTACCTGGCCTTTATGAACCACGCTACCGAAATCGACCGTGATTGTCTGCAGGCGCCCCGGCACTTTCGTGCCAACCGTCGTTTGATCGTACGCCGTGAGATTTCCGTTTACGGTGACGGTTTCGCCGATGGGCATCTCGGCGACTTTAACGGTCTTGACTGGCCGCGCCGCCGATTTGCCGTCGGCATTCGCGGTTTTTCCGGACGCCGGATAATCACTCTTGCACGCCGTTATGGCGACCAGCGCAAACCCAGCGGCACACAAAACAATCAGTCGCCACATGATCAAAGGATGAGATAAAACCATCGGAGTAACACCCGGCGGGGTAGTTTAGCACGCTGTAAGTCTATACGCCCTTACGCGCCCTAAGGTTACATTGCGGCTTTTGGACGCCCTTCTAATAA
>DASQYL010000370.1:0-7159 GCA_035639235.1 Pyrinomonadaceae bacterium
CTTCGCCTTATCGGTGAGAATTGGATTAATAGAAATTGGCAATCGGCAATCGGCAATCGGCAATCGCGTTTATCTTTCCCGGCCAGGGATCGCAGCATCCCGGCATGGGGAAAGACTTAGCCGAGAATTTTCTGGCCGCCAGAAAGATCTTTGAAGAAGCTGACGACGCGCTGGGATTTGCGCTTTCGGACCTATGTTTCAACGGTGACGCCGAAGCGTTGCAATTGACCGAGAACACGCAACCCGCGATTCTGGCAACGTCGATCGCCGCACTTCGGGCGATGCAATCGGAAGATTTTCCGGCGCCAAGTTTTGTCGCGGGTCATAGCCTGGGCGAATACTCAGCGCTGGTCGCGGCGAACGCGCTCTCGCTCGCCGACGCCGTGCGCACGGTGCGCGCGCGCGGCCGATACATGCAGCAAGCTGTTCCCGTCGGCACCGGCGCGATGGCCGCGATCCTCGGTGCAGATTTAGCGATGGTGCAGGAGGCTGCCACTGAAGCGGCGCAAGGCGAGGTTTGCAGCCCGGCAAACATCAATTCGCCGGGACAAATTGTGATAGCCGGCAACGCTGATGCCGTCGACCGCGCGATTCCGATTTTGAAAGAGCGCGGCGCAAAACGAGCGATGAAGCTTAACGTCAGCGCGCCTTTTCATTGCGCGCTGATGAAGCCGGCGCAAGATCGTCTAGCGGGGGATCTCGAAACGATTGAGTTCAAAGATCTTAGTGTGCCATTGGTAACAAATGTGGACGCGAGGCCGATTAATAAAGGCATTGATGTGCGTGATTCTTTGATTCGCCAGGTTTCAAGCCCGGTTCGCTGGCTTGAGTCAGTTGAATTTTTGATCAAACAGGGTGTACAAACTTTCGTTGAGATTGGACCCGGCAAAGTTCTAAGCGGTTTGGTGCGCCAGATTGATCGCAGCGTGCGTTGCGTGAATGTCGAGGATACGGCCAGTTTGCGCTCGGCCCGCGAAGCGTTGGCGGTTTAGGAGTACGACAAACTTCAGTTTGTCGCCAGATAATTCGAGTTTATTCAAATCGGCAAACAAAAGTTTGTCGAACATAGAGGAGCAAAAGAATGCCCGATCCAGAGATCGAAGCTAAAGTAAAACAAATTATCGTCGATGAGCTTGGCGTCGATGAAAACGAAGTCACGCCCAACGCTCGTTTCATTGACGATCTGGGCGCGGACTCGCTCGACACGGTCGAACTCGTAATGCGTTTTGAAGAAGAGTTTGGTATCGAGATTCCCGACGAGGACGCCGAAAAAATTCAGAGCGTGCGCGACGCGTACAATTACATCGATCAGCATAAGAAGTAAGGTGTAGGGGCAGGGCTAGCCCCTGCCCGCGCTCGAATCGAATCAACGCGGGCAGGGACGACCCTGCCCCTACATTTTCTGATGGAGAATTCCGTTTTGAAGCGTCGCGTCGTTGTTACTGGTCTGGGTCTGGTTACTCCCGTCGGTAATTCAGTCGAAGTCACCTGGGCTGCGCTGGCCGCGGGTAAGAGCGGCGCCGACTACATCAAAAAATTCGACGCCGAAAAGTTTCCCGTTCGGTTCGCCTGCGAAGTCAAAGACTTTAATCCGCTTGACTACGTTGAAAAGAAGGAAGCGCGCAAGATGGGTGCTTTCATTCAATATGCTATCGCCGCGTCTCAGGAAGCCGTCGACAACAGCGGCTTGAAAATTACAGATGACATCGCCGAGAGTGTCGGCACTTACATCAGCAGCGGCATCGGCGATTTTTGGGCGATCGAGCGCGAACACGAGAAGCTTCTGAAAGACGGACCGGGCCGCGTCTCGCCGTTCTTCATTCCTTCGGCCATTGTCAATCTCGCTTCCGGCCAGGTTTCAATTCGACACAACGCGAAGGGACCGAACTCAGCAACCGCGACTGCGTGTTCTGCCGGCGCTCACGCGATCGGTGACAGCTTCAAGATTATTCAGCGCGGCGATGCTGATGCGATGATCTGCGGCGGCGCTGAGTCCGCGATCACGCCGATGAGTGTCGCAGGCTTTGCCGCTTTGCGTGCGTTGTCGACGCGCAACGACGATCCGCAACACGCTTCACGTCCTTTCGAATTGCACCGCGACGGCTTTGTGATCGGCGAAGGCGCGGGAATCATGGTGCTCGAGGAGTTGGAATTTGCGAAACGGCGCGGCGCGCGCATTTACGCCGAGGTGGTTGGTTACGGCATGACCGGTGACGCGTTTCATATCACCATGCCGGACCAGACCGGCTCGGGAGCGGTCCGGGTCATGCAGAAAGCTCTCGACGACGCCGGCGTAAAACCCGAACAGGTTGATTACATCAACGCGCATGGCACGTCGACGCCTTACAACGACAAGTTTGAAACTGTGGCGATCAAGAAGACTTTCGGCGAACACGCGTACAAAATGGCGATCAGTTCGACGAAATCGATGACGGGTCACCTGCTCGGCGCCGCGGGCGGCGTCGAAGGCGTGTTTTCAGTACTCTCGATGGAACGAAACTTATTAGTGCCGACGATCAACTACGAAGACCCTGATCCCGAATGTGATCTCGATTACATCCCGAATCACGCGCGCGAAGCTAAGATTAACTACGCGCTCTCGAACAGTTTCGGTTTTGGCGGCACGAATGCGGCGTTGTTGTTCAAACGTTACGAAGAGTAAAAGCTGTTCTTAGTGCTTTGTACCTGGTGCTTTGAACTCTGGCGATAGGTAAGCGACACATCAAAGTACAAAGACCAAAGCACAAAGATCAAAGCGTGCAACTTTGGAAATGAAGATACTCGTGCTAATGAAGCAGGTCGCGAACAAGGACGCGATCCTGCGTATCAACAAAGACTCGACCTGGATCGAGGAAGCCGATCTGTCGTTTGAAGTGAACGAATCAGACGGCTATGCGCTCGAAGAAGCCCTGCGCATAAGGGAGAAAGTTGGTGGCGAAGTCGTTGTCGTCTCAATGGGTCCGCAGCGCGCGAAGAGCGTAATCAAAGATGCGTTGGCGCGCGGCGCCGATCGCGCAATTCACATCGTCGGCGAAACCACAGTGCATCTTTCGCCGTTTTCTGCCGCTTCAGTTTTGGCCGAAGCTATTCGCGATGAGAACGCCGATCTCGTGATGGCAGGTCTTCAGTCGGACGACTACGGCTATGCGCAAACGGGCGTGATTCTCGCCGAGATTCTTGGCTTACCACACGCGACCATCGTGATCGAAGTTGATGCGAGCGGCGAACAGTTGCGCGTCAAACGAGAGCTTGAGAGCGGCTGGTACCAATGGTACGCAATGCCGAAACCGGCGTTGTTAACGATTCAATCCGGCATCAGTCAGATTCGTTACGCGACGCTCAAGGGCATTATGGCGGCGAAGAAGAAAGAGATTAAGGAAGTTACGCCGAACGCCGAGCTCGTCGGTAAACCTTCGCATCAACGAATCGAGAAAATCTACTTACCGCAGAAATCAAAACAAACGCAGTTTCTCGGCGGCGGCGATGCAAAGATGGGCGCCGTTGAGTTGGCAGAGAAACTGCGTAGTGAAGCCCGGGTAATCTGAAATCTATGAAGTTACAAATTCTGGTCCTGTTGCTCGGAATGCTTCTTGTCGGGGTTGTGGCGGCGATGGGCCAGGACGACCTAAAGGCCGGCGATCCGGAAACGCGAAAATTGTTGGAGCAGGGCAGCAGAGCTTTTCTGGATGGCGACTTCAAGAAAGCGATTCCGCCTTATCAAAAAGCGCTCGATCGCGAAAAAGCAAACAGAACCGTCAGTGAGAGTATCTGGCGAGTGCTCGTTGATAACCTTGGCATGGCGTACGGCATATCGGGTGACTTGAAAAAAGCAAAAGAGACTTTTGATTACGGCTTGTCGAAAGACCCGAAGTATCCGATGTTTCATTACAACATGGCGTGTACTTATGCCGAGATGAACGATGTGGACGACGCTATTAAATATCTGCAGCAAGCATTCCAATACAAAGACAATATGATCCAGGGAGAAAAGTTTCCGGACCCCTGGACGGACGATTCGTTTCAGCGATTCATGAAGAATGACAAGTTTGTTAGCGCTCTAAAGGAGATGAGCCGCAATTAGTACTCGATCATGGGCAACGGCATTCTCGTTTTCATCGAACACAAAGCGGGCACGCTGAACAAGACTTCGCTCGAAGCGATCGCGGCGACGCAGAAACTAGGCGACGACATTGGCGCTAAGGCGTCGGCGGTCGTGCTCGGTTCGCCGACATTGGCCGCGGACGTTGCACACTACGATCTTGAGAAAGTTATCTCTGCCGAGAATGACAAGCTCGACGACTACACTCCCGACGCTTATGCTGACGGACTCGAGAGAGTGATTCGCGCGACCAATCCGGCCTACGTGATCATGTCGCACACTTATCTCGCGCGTGACTTTGCTCCAAAAGTTGCCGCGCGTTTCGGCAAGGGATTAATTGGGGATTGCATTCGCATGAATGTCGACGGCGGCAAAGCGATATTCACGCGACGAATCTTTCTTGGAAAACTGGACGCCGATGTTGTGTCTGAGGGCGAGCCACCGACCTTCGTAACATTTCAATCCGGCGCATTCCGCGGAGATCAGGCTGCGAAGGGAAGTGGCGCGCCGGTTGAAACAATGCAAGTTGAAGTCGGCGAAGTTCGCATGAAACCCGAAGCGCCATTTCAGGAAGCGAAGCAGGCGGTCGATCTCAGCAAAGCCGACGTCATCGTTGCCGTGGGGCGTGGTATCAAGAGCAAAGATAACCTGGCGTTGGCGGAAAAACTGGCCGAAGTTCTCGGCGGCGACCTGGCGGCGTCGCGTCCCATTTGCGATGCCGAATGGCTGCCGATTGATCGGCAGATTGGATCGTCGGGCCAGACGGTTGCGCCGAAACTTTACATTGCGATCGGAATCTCAGGCGCGATCCAGCATCTCGTCGGCATGAAGAATTCACAGACAATCGTTGCGATAAATAAAGATCCCGAAGCTCCCATCTTTGACATTGCCGATTACGGAATCGTCGGCGATCTGTTCGAGGCTGTTCCCGTGCTCACCGCAGAGATCAAGAAGCTGAAAGGCTGAATACCCGCGTCGTCCTTGCAAAATCCGTTACGTTGACAGGGTCAAATCTCATGTTAGGATCGCGCCATCGATCGAGCAATGGACGACGAACCCACAAAGGATCTGGCAACTCGCGCCTTCCAGATGCGCGTGCTTAACGAGTTCGCGGCCGTGCGTACCGAACAGGCGGCCATGCGCGCCGACATCACTGAAATTCGCGCGGACACCACTGAAATTCGCGCGGACATCGTCGAAATTCGAACCCAGCAGTTTGCGATGGCGAAGCATATAAGCGCTTTAGACAGCCGATTGAGCTCGCTCGAACAGCGGGTCGATGAACGCTTGAAAGAAACTAGTCCCATTTGGGAAGCCCTTCAGGATCAGATGAAGAAACTCGATCAGAAATTCGATCTCGTCATCAAAGATTTATATGAAATGCGCGGCGACGTCGCCTTGCATCACAAACGCATCGGCGAGATTGAGCACCGATTGCTGCCGCCTGCCTGAACAACCCCGAACCGTCTCACGCCGTTTTGCATTCTTGACCACGCCGTCCTAACATTTCGTTATCCCTCAAAAATAAATCTTTGCTACGGAGGTTTGTGTATGTCATATCGTCGTGTCCTTGCGACAGCACTCTTTCTTTCACTAATCGTCTTTGAGGCTACGCGCAGCCGCGCCACACACGCTGATGCAATACCACCGGTGCGGTCCATCGATGTCTTTGCCGACAATCCACAGCAATCGGTGATCTCAGGGTTCGATTTCTCGAGCATCGATCACAGCGTCAGTGCTTGCCAGGATTTCAATCGCTTTGCAAATGGTGGTTGGATAGATCGCAATCCGGTCCCAGCAGCTTATTCGCGTTGGGGACGGTTTGAGACGCTGGATGAACAGAACCTTAACGTGCTGCATCAGATTCTCGATGGCTTGGTCGCCAGGAAGAAATACGCGAACGCCAACGAACAGAAGATTGCGGAGTTCTATGGCTCGTGCATGGATGAGCCGGCAATCGAAGCCGCCGGCATTAAACCACTGCAACCTGAGTTGGATCGGATTGCAAAGATTTCCGACCTCCTCAGTCTGGAAGATGAGATCGCGGTTTTTCATACGCATCGCATTCCGGCTGTGTTTGGTTTTGGCGCCAGCCAGGATGCCAAGAATTCATCTGCGATGATCGGGCAGTTGGCCCAGGGCGGATTAGGATTGCCCGATCGCGACTATTACACGAGCGGCGATGCGAAGATGAAAGCGACGCGCGATGAATATACGAGGCACGTCGCGCGCACTTTTGAATTGATGGGCGACTCGCCGGATCAAGCCGCACGTGAAGCGGCGACTGTGATGAGCATCGAAACGAAGCTGGCGGAGAACTCTTTGACCAGAGTTCAACGTCGCAACGCGGAAGCCAATTATCATCCGATGGACAAACGGATGCTGATCGAGTTGACGCCTGACTTTGATTGGGGCCGCTATTTCCGCAATATCAACCTACCCGAAGTCGGAACGGTGAATGTTGGCCAACCGGATTTTTTCAAAGCCACCGATAAACTTCTTAAAGACATCCCGATTGACGATTGGAAGCCCTACCTGCGTTGGCATTTGGTCAATGCCGCTTCGAACACCTTGTCGTCGAAATTTGTCGAAGAGAGTTTCAACTTCAACGGCAGGTACATGAGCGGCACAACCGAAATGTTGCCGCGCTGGCGGCGTTGCGTGACCAGCACGGATCGAGCGTTGGGTGAGGCGCTGGGCCAATTGTACGTCGCCAAGACTTTTACGCCCGAGGCGCGACAACGCGCGCGCACGATGGTCGCGAATTTAATCGCCGCATTGAAGGATGATTTAACCACACTGAGTTGGATGAGCAACGAAACACGGCAGAAGGCGATCGCCAAGCTTGAGGCCTACGATCGCAAGATTGGTTATCCCGACAAGTGGCGCGATTACGAAGCGCTGACGATCACGCGCGGTCCGTACTACAACAACTTCGTTTCGTCCGGCGAGTTCGAATTCAAGCGTGGCGTGGGCAAGATCGGCAAGCCTGTGGACAAAACCGAGTGGGGCATGTCGCCGCCGACAGTCAATGCCTATTACAACGCGCAGTACAACGAG
>DASQYL010000371.1:0-19425 GCA_035639235.1 Pyrinomonadaceae bacterium
TTCTACAAAACTTCGCGACCCTGGCGTCGGAAATTTTTCCCCGTAAGCGCGATCGACAAGTCTCTTCAAACGTTCGCTGCGGGTGAATACGGGTCGCACTTTGAATTGTTTTCCATTAACTTCGATGATGCCGCGAGGCTCTTCGTGAAATGTCCGCCACCAGCTTCGTTGCTTCAACGAGTATGAGCGCACGAACACGCGACCCTCGACAACGACGGCCCAAATGCCAATGACGCGATGCGGCTTAGTGCCGGCGCAGATTCCGAGAATCTTCGCCGCGTGAATTGCCTCGGCGACGCGCTTTGGGAATTTTTTGGCAGAACTCATATCGTGAGAAATCAATAATGTAGGGGCAGAGCTCCTCTCAAAAAACTCAATCGTCCGATGGCGCCACGAGCGCCGGCAGCCCATCCGAATTTTTGCTTGGGCGCAAAACTGAACGTATCGAATCCGGGTCCGACGATTGGCGTCCAGGTGCGGCCGTCATCGATTGAATAGTCACCGCCCGCAGGGCCAATCGCCACGATGCTCTTCGTGTCCGGCACGTACGCGACAACGGAACGAAAACCCGTGAGTCCTTTCATTAAAGTCCAGGTCGTGCCGCCGTCGGTCGTAATCGCCAGATTGTCCTCGGCAACTTTCTCCTTCTGATAATCACCACCCACGATTACGCCATGCAGTGCATCGCGAAAGGCGATCGAGAAAATCCCAGACGATGATCCAGACTTAATCGGCGTCTCAGAGATCTTCCATGTGCGGCCGCGGTCGCTGGTCCGCAGAACTCGCGCTCGCGTCGCTGCGCCAAGCCCAATCCACGCGTCATTCTTCCCATAACAAGCGATGTTCGTACCGCTGGCAGCGAAGGCGCCTTCATTCGCGAGAGCAGGCGGAAGTTTATCCGGCGCCACACGGCTCCAGTGAAGCCCGCCATCCGATGTCGTGAGAATATAGAACTGCCGATCGATTGAATCTCCGATCACCACTCCATGATTCGTATCCCAGAAAGACATCGCGTCGAGAAAGGCCTTCGGGTCCTCGTCTCGAAATTGCAGCGTCCACGTCGCGCCGCTATCAACTGTCTTATAAATACGCGACGCCGAACCGTTGCCGATACTCAAGACAAACGCGGTGCGTTCATCGATTGCATCAATGTCGCGAAAATCCAACGCGTCGGGAGTCACGGTCAACTTCTTCCACGTCGTGCCACCGTCATCGGTGCGCAAAACGGTGCTGCCGGATCCGCTGGCCCATGCCACTCGTGCATTGACGGCACTGACGCCGCGCAAACGTGCCGTCACGCCGCTGGATTGAATCGTCCATTGCGGTATGATCATTAACAAGAGAAGAACAATCGTATTCATTCGGTGATCGCGTTCGCGCTTTTCCATAGCCAAGGCGTGAACGCCCGGGGGACAAAAACGAATATTCTCAGATCACTTGCAACCCAAGTGAGACGCACTCGGGCGATTTTTGCTGGGCCACTAACTTTTGTGTTCGCCGAATTCTGCCAGTCGACATGAAATTGCCAAACGAGAATCCGAATCTGCGAGAATTTTCTTCAATTGCGTGGCAATCAGAATGTTAGGCGACGGTGATCGACCATGAGGCATCGATCCTGAACGACTTTGATTCCCGCCTCGGCGAATTGTTGAGCCGCGACATCATTGTAAATTCCGAGTTGCATCCAGACCGATCGTGGTTTCTTTGCCAGTATGTCATCCACATGAGGCGCTATGTCCTGCGGCCGCCGAAACACATTGACCATATCCACGTCGAGCGGGATGTCGACGAGTTTTCGATAGACTGGATAGCCGAGGATCTCGGTAACCTCAGGATAATAAACAGGCACGGGAATGATTTCGAAGCCCGCACTCTGCATGTACTTCGGAACATAGAAAGCCGGTTGATCGCGTTGAGCTTCGGTCTTGATGCCAAGCACTGCGATGGTTTTCGTTTGCGCGAGCAGCTCGCGGAGTTCTGCGGGGTCGTCGATCAGGTTGTCGCGCCAATTCATTCAGCCACAGATAAACACAGATTCACACAGGATTCAAAACCAGGACGATGACGCGCTCTGAACTCTGACTGCGTGTTCTTTAATCTGAAATAATCCGTCTCTGTCTGTGGCTGGCTTTAGAAATTCATACCAACCGCGGCGAGTATCGCGAAGACGACGGCCAGAATTGCTTCGCCGGCGATTAGTCCCGAAGCCAGCGGAATGCGAAAGTCCTTTTCAGTTTGCGGCGATACTCTAGCCCAAATCAATTGCGCCACGCCGCCGAGGACGAACGTAATGATCACCGAAGGCGTAATCAGCATTCCGATGCCCATCGCCGACGGAGACGGCACAAATTTTTCCCAACGCTCGGCGAGCAGCGTGAGAATGATTCCGACGGCGCAGCCAATCGCCAAACCGATTAAGCATCCCGGTGGCAGCGCCTTCAAACCCTTGGTCAACAATTCGGCGAAGCCGGCCCACTTCACACTGATTGGCGCTGACAATCCCTGATCGCCGATGCCGAATTTATTCCGCAGGATTGGATACACGATTGCAGTCGCGATCGAACCTACGGGCGCGGCGATTAATTGCGCGATCGTCAGGTTGCGTGGATTCGATTTCAAAAGTTGGCCCGCTTTGAAATCCTGCATCAGCGCTTCAGACGTGACCGCGATGGTTCCCGTCAGACCGCTCGAAGACATATTAACCGGCACGTTGCCGGGTGAGATGAACGCAAAGATGGCTTGCATCATGTTCGACATCGCGCTGATCGGCCCCCAGTTCGTTTCGCCCAGCACGCGCAAACCGACAAGCATCAACGGCAGAGACAAAACGATCGCAATGAATGAAAGATAAACTGGAATGCCCATGCTGAAGTATTGAATCAAACAGATGACCACCGTAAGCACGATCGAACCGACGACTACGAATCGCATCGGGAAATCTGTACGTTGAATTTGGCTGCCTTTCAGACCACGAAACGTCTTCACGATCAAATTCCATTTGAGGGCCAGAGAAACGAGTCCACCCGCGACCATCAGTCCGGTTGCCGGCCACATCACCCAACGCAATGTCGAAGCGAAGTCGAGCGCCGTGATCATTCCGTGCTTCATTAAAAATGGCGGCAGGATAATCCAGCTAATCAGCGTGCCCAGGCCCATCGCCAGACAGATGCGAAATCCGACTAGCAGACCCGAACCGAATCCGAGCAAACTAATGTTGAAGCCGACGCGCATCGCTTGCTGACCCGGAAAAAACCAGTTTTCGCGGACCCACTTCAGCGTCGTCGCCGTCATAACGGCCGCAGACGCGAGCGTGCCCACCGCCAGCGCCTTTACCGGTCCGGCAGAGACGCCGCTGTCGCGTCCTTCGTGCAAGACGCGAATGGTTTCGCCCGCAGCCAATCCGTCGGCGTAGGTCAGATTCTCTTCGTCGATGTAATGACGACGCATCGGCACCGCCAACAAAATTCCGAGTAAGCTCGCGCTGCAAAGCCACGCGAAAATTTGCAATGTTCCGAGATGAATTGGCGGATTGAATGTGCCGCGCGTGTTGAGCATGTCGAACGCCGCGAGCAACACGGCCATGAAGGCGGTTTGACCAGCGCTGGTGCCCATAGTCTGCACGATATTGTTCTCGCGCGAGTTCGTTCCGGCGGCGCGCAGAATCAAGACGAGTGCGATGAAACCCAGGAAGGCCGAGACGACGGAGAGATTTGGTCCGAATCCCAACTTCAAGACGCAATATGGGTACGCGCTGCCGATGATCAGGGCGACAATCAGGCCAATCACAATCGAGCGCGCAGTTAATTCAGGGGCCGGCTTGGTTTCTGTCATAAGTTTGGACGTATCTTTAGTCCTGTTAACGGCTCTAGTCAACGTCCCAGATCACATCGCCGGCCTCGGCATGCCGCACGTTCACAAGGTCTTTGCAAGAATTCCGCAACCCTCCATTCCCAGGATGCCTTTAATATCTGTTCATTCATTGATTCTCCTTGTGAGAACTGAGACTGAAGGGTTGAAGCGCCAGCTTTGGGGGAGGCTGGCGCTTCTGCTTTTGTCAGGCGCTTGCACTTTCGGCTTTTCCGGCGATAATCGCTCTACCGCTTTCCTATATTACAAAGCAGGCCTATAAATCTTGATAACTGCGCCTTACGGTTCCTGGAAATCGCCAATCACCTCAGACCTAATTGTCCAGGGGACGATTGGATTGAGCCAGCCACGAATTGACGGCGACGACGTGTACTGGATCGAAGGCCGCCCGTCAGAGCAAGGACGACAGGTAATAGTCCAGCGATCCGCCGCTGGCCACCTGACTGACATCAATCCGCCGAACTTCAATGCGCGCACGCGCGTGCACGAATACGGAGGCGGCGACTATTTGGTTCATCAGGGAGTCGTTTACTTTTCGAACTTTATCGATCAGCAACTTTACCGCCAGAAAATTGGGTCAACTCCGGAACGGATCACCAAACAAGCCAGCGATGATCGCCTACGTTACGCCGATGCCGTTCTCGATAGCGCGCGAGATCGATTGATCGCTGTGCGCGAAGATCATCGCGGCGATGAACGCGGGGCCGTAAACGCGATTGCAGCTGTATCGTTGCGCGACTCGACAGAGACTGTCTTGGTTTCCGGCAACGATTTTTATTCGTCGCCGCGATTGAGTCCTGACGGATCGCAACTGGCATGGCTGAGTTGGAACCATCCCAATATGCCCTGGGACGGTTGCGAACTATGGGTCGGTAAAATCCGCGACGATGGATCGGTTATTAATCAAGAATTAATTGCTGGAGGCTTACGCGAATCGATCTTTCAACCCGAGTGGTCACCAGACGGGATTCTTCACTTCGTCTCCGATCGCACTGAGTGGTGGAATATCTACCGCGCAACTAACGGCGATATCGAATGCTTGTATGAAGTCGAAGCAGAATTCGGCGCTCCCCAGTGGGTGTTTGGGTTATCAACCTATGCTTTTGAATCTGCGGAGCGGATCATCTGTGCCTACGCAGAAAAGGGTCTTTGGAAGCTCGCAAGTCTCAACGCACGCGGCAAGCAATTCGAACCAATCGCGACTCCATTCGTCGAAATTTCCTCTATTCAGGCATCTGCCGGACGCGCTGTTTTTCGTGCCGGTTCTCCCCGCGAACCGTTTGCGATCGTTGAGATGAATCTGGAAACGCAAGAGACGAAAGTTCTCCAGCGATCCACCAACATCGACATTGATTCGGAATATATTTCAGAGGCGCAACCAATCGAGTTTCCCACAGAGAATGGACTGACCGCGCACGGATTCTATTACCCACCGCGAAATCGCGACTTCAAAGGCATGCCGGATGAAAAGCCTCTGCTGTTGGTAAAGAGTCATGGCGGTCCGACTTCGGCAACCATCGCTGTCCTGATGTTGACGATTCAATATTGGACCAGCCGAGGAATTGCCGTGCTCGACGTCAATTACAGCGGCAGCACGGGTTATGGCCGGGCTTACCGCGAGCGGCTGCGCGGCATTTGGGGGATTGTCGACGTCGACGATTGCGTGACCGGCGCAAAATTCCTTGCGGCTCGCGGAGACGTCGATCATAACCGCTCGATGATCGACGGCGGCAGCGCCGGCGGCTACACAACGCTGTGCGCGCTGACGTTTCGCGATTACTTCAAGGCGGGTGCGAGTTACTATGGCGTGAGCGATGCTGAAGCACTCGAGTTGGACACGCACAAGTTCGAATCTCGTTATCTCGAAGGCCTGATCGGTCCATACCCCGAGCGCCGCGATCTATTCATTGAGAGATCGCCAATCCATTTCACTGATCGCTTGTCGTGCCCCGTGATTTTCTTTCAGGGCCTGGAAGACAAGGTGGTGCCGCCGAATCAAGCCGAGATGATGGTTGAGGCGTTGCGTAAGAAAGGCTTGCCCGTCGCCTACGTAGCTTTCGAAGGCGAGCAGCACGGCTTTCGTCGCGCAGAAAACATCAAGCGCTCGCTAGACGCCGAGCTTTACTTCTACTCAAGAGTCTTTGGATTTGAGCTTGCCGACGCGGTCGAACCAGTTGTGATTGAGAACCTTCGATGATCCCTCGATTTCGCACACCATCATCTTGAATGTCCAAGCTTGACCGCCTGGTCTGGGCGGACGGCAGGTCATTCACTGCGTACGGCCTTCGCTTTGGCCTGCGGGTTAACGACCGTCGCATCCTGAAACATCTCATTGCGCGCCTACCGCCGGGATCTAAGCCTTCACCAGTCCGCAGCGTCAATCATCTCTATTCGTTAACCGGCTTCGCGGATGGATCTAGTGGAAGGATTAGCCGCTTCAATCTGGGTTATTGGAATCTCTTTCGCTTTGCACGCACGCGCGAGTTCGCAGACTTGCTCGAACAGTTTGAATCGCACCTACAGTTGACGGTGGCTGAATATGCGCCTCGACGAGTGTTCGTTCATGCCGGAGTCGTCGCGTGGAATGGAAAGGCTATTCTGCTACCCGGATTGAGTTTCAGCGGCAAGTCGACAATGGTCGCCGAACTGCTGCGCGCGGGCGCTACTTATTACTCGGACGAATACGCGGTAATCGACGAACATGGCCGCGTGCATCCTTACCCGCGCGATTTGCGTCTTCGCTCACTCACCTCAATTTGGCCAAAGCGCGTCAAGGCGGCCGACTTAGGATCAACGACGGGAACCAAACGTCTGCCCATCGGGCTGATCGTCTCAACCCGATTCAAGGAAGGCTCGCGCTGGCGGCCGCGGCAACTGACCCGCGGCAAAGCTGTTTTGGAATTGCTCGCCAATACTGTTTCGGCCAGATCCGCTCCGGAGATGGCGCTGCGCTATCTCACCAAAGCTGTGCGTTCTGCGACGACTGTGAAGGCAGTCCGCGGTGAAGCTAGTGAAATCGTTGAATGGCTCTCGCGGGGTTTATAAGAACAATCCGCAGATTACCCAGCTAACAGAGAATAAAATCCAAAAAAGTTGGAAGGGCGCGCGTCGAATTCCCCTCGTCCTTTTTGAAGATCTTCGTAATCTGCGGACGGCTTCGTCACTGCTGCACCGGCTTATCCGCAACCGTCGCCGGCGCACCGCCGTGATCGTCACCACGGACGACACCAGTCTTATCGACGAAGAACGATCGCTTGCCCGTTTTCCCGTATTCTTTCGGCGTAGCGACTGCCTCGAATTGATCACCGTTCACGGTTACCTCACAGTTGTAGCCGTACTTGTCCCAGACTTCTTGTGGGAACATCTTCAAGTCAGTCAACTGCTTCATGCTCGCGTAACTTCCATTGCCTGGGCCCGTCTTATATTGATTTTCGATCTGTGCCAGCGTACTCATCATCGCTACTGCTATTCCCTCGTTCGTTTCCGGCGGCGGGTTCTTCGTAGCGGATGAAATCGAGGCTACCGTCATCAGGATATAATCTTTTGGCAAGTGAAGTTCGTGTCGCGTTCCCATGCCGTCATCTGACAAAGCGTAGGTGATCGCCTCTGCATTCGGATTCAAACGCAGCAGAAAGTCGCGCAAGTCCGCGTCCATGGTCGGCGCGCGTTTGCGAATGTCCGCCTGGGCCGCTTCCATCATCGCTGGCGAAACATAGATCTGTCCCGTGGTCCGCGCTGACTGCCATCGCCTGGCATTTCGAAACACCGTGTTCGATGAAAGCGTTGAATGATTTACGAAAGCGTCGACGACGTTCTTAACTCCGGCTGCGTCTGAGACGACGAGAAAATCGCCGACGAATGCGTACGCAAAAATGCCGGCGTAATTGACCGTCTCGGTGTCGCCATTCTTCTCAACCTGCGCGATGAGGTTGGCTTCGCCAATGCCCAGGCCGTTCATTATTTTAGGCATCAACTTTCGCGCTGCCTCGCGATCTTTTACTTCGATCAGCAGAACCGGCATGACTGATTCCGGTTTCTTTGGCTGACCCGTTTTATCGGCGCCGGACTCGGGAGGGGTAGGCATACTCGGCATTCCCATGACGCTCATGCCCATCGCATTCAAAGCCTTCATCGATCCGGCGAAGGCGATTTCGTGGCCGAATGCCGGCAGCAATTCATCCTTAATTTTTAATCCTGCCTTCTTTTCAAATTCAGAGAAGGCATTGTTTGATAGATCGGCTGCGCGCATTGACAGCTCGTCTGAAACTTTATCTACGTTAGCACCTCGCGATTGAGCCACGCGCGATTCGGCCTCGGCCTTTGCCTTCGCCTCCGCGGCCTGACGCATTCCCTCATACGTCTTGGTTAGATCGATCGACGCGCTAATCAAAATATCGGTGTCGTCCGGCAGAACCGATGCCGCTTCAGCAGTAAACGCCGGACCGCCGATGAGCTGCGGCACGAACGGAATCGGTGTCTTCTTCGCATCTGGCTTATCGATCATCACTGCGCGCAGAATGTATTCGTTGCCTTCGAGGGCTATCGCCAACCCGATCGCTTCGGGCCAATTCGGTTCACCGTATCCGATCGCGTCGAGCATCGACCCAATTTGATTCGAAGCGATCCGCTGGGCCTGTTCTTCCTTCGTCGGAGTGGGGGTCGGAGAAGGAGATGGTAACGGCCCGAGCACCCCACGTTCCGTCTGCATCTCGCTTACTTTGAATTCATTTCCCGTTTCGGGAGATGCGCCCGGAGTTGCCGTCGACGTCGGCTCCTTCTGCTCGGTCTCATTTGCAGACGTTTTCGTTTCTTGAGTGGCTTCTTCAACTTGAATAGTCACCGGCGTCGGTGACGGTTTCGATTTATCTTCCAGCGCGACGTTGAAGAAAAGGAAAATCGGTTCCGTTGAAAATTGATCGCGTGCGGTGCGAAAGTTCTGATCGCGAAACAGTGCGCGACTGTCTTTGGGACGCAGTTTTGAAAACTTAAACGGCTTGTCGCTGATACAAACCAGATTACTCGCGTGAGTGATCACAAACGGCAAGCGTTCTTCGACTTTCGGCGCGCCGTTTCTCCCGGGAGAAGGCCGCGCAGGGGGCTTCTCGCCAACGTCATTTGGTTTTGCCGCTGTCGTCTGGTTTGCACTCGCGCCTGGCTTCGTTTCCTTTGGGGCGCTCGATTCTTCCGGGTTGACCGGCACGGGCGGCAACACCGTCGGTAAGAATGTTTCCAACTTCGGAGCGAACTTGGTCGCATCTTCAGTAGTAGGAAATTCAATCGCTACAAAAACCATCGGCACGTCGGTGCGCACAGCCCAACCGGCAAACATCAGACGCGCCTGCGCCAATGCCTCCGAATTCTTTTTCAGAAAAGCGATGATCGATTTGAACTGCGGCCCCGGATCGGCGAGCTTCACGATCGGATCGACAATTTCTGCGGCGCCGCCATTGCCTAAAAGTTGGCCCACGTTTCGCACTTCGCCATAAAGTTTGTACGTATCGGTTGCGAGCAGCTCGTCAAACGCCGGCGCCTGATTACTAGCAGCCGTTTGCGCGGACGGCTTCGGCGGAGTTGGCTGTTGGGCCGCCAACGGTCCGGCAAACAGAACAATCAACAACAGAGATGAAACAATGCGCGGAAAACTACCGGGATAGTCGAGGGTAAACATGATTATGAGACCTCCGGGCTGTGGTTGCGGTTGAAGAGCATATCAGAAGAGCCGATTTGCTTGAACAAAATTCGAAGATTGTGTCAGAACCCGTAGCGATATCGACGAGATCAAGGGTCCCACAAATTTGGACGAAGCCCTCGATCCGGTCGCTATCCCGATTCATCGGGATTCTGAAACCGCGTCATATGATTCATAAAATCCTGCGACTAATACTCTGAATACGAACCACGAGTCTGAGGGGTTCGGCGCCAAGCCTCAATTAGTTGTGCCAATTAGTTTCCCGATGTCTCCTGTCGGACGGGAAGGATGAACTATGCGAACGACGATCAAACTGTCAACCATTGGGGTGCTGTTAGTTTTTTCAACTGTGATTTTTGCAAGCCGCCTATTGACGGGATCCAAATCAAATGGTCAAACAATTTCGCTGTCAGCGCCGGCTGAAGTTTCGGCGTCCGATAATTCGTATTCGACCAAAGTAGAAGTCAGTTGGGACACGGTGCGCGGCGCGACGCTCTATCGCATCTTTCGCAACGCTACCAATAACGCCAGCACAGCGATCGACATCGGGACAACTGCCGAAGGCAACTTCTTTGATTCAACTGCCGCTGTGGACCAGACGTTTTTCTATTGGGTACGCGCCGAAAACGGTGCGATAGTCAGCTCGCTAAGCACACCCGATCAAGGCACGCGCGCAAACGGCGCGATTAACGGCGCCGGCCCCTTGAACCCGCCGCCGCAACCAGCAGGCAATCTCGTCACCGCCACTAAAGCGTATTTGGGCAAGGCGCTCTTCTGGGATGAACAGTTGTCAGCGACACGCACTGTCGCCTGCGGAACTTGTCACTTCGCTGCGAACGGCGGATCGGATTCCCGCGCCGCCGTCGGCAATGTGCGCGCAACCAATCCTGGCGCCGACGGAATATTTGGCACCGCAGACGACGTATTCGCTTCGCCCGGTGTGATCAGCAACAACGCCGATGGCACTTACAACTTCTCCTCAACCTATGGTTTTCATGAACAAGTCACAGGACGAAAATCGCGTTCCTACATCGACGCCGGATTTTCACCGAACGCTTTGTTTTGGGATGGAAGAGCGACGGGCACATTCAGCGATCCGATTGGCGGCGCGGTGGTGTTACCAAACGGAGCCGCGCTCGAGAGTCAGGTGCTTGGCCCGCCGGTAAGCTCGACTGAGATGGCTAATGTGAGTCGCAGCTGGGTAGATGTCGCGTCTCGCGTGGCCAATTCACATCCGCTCGCGTTGTCACCGTCAGTGCCGTCCGGTTTGCGTGATTGGATTGATGGCCGCAGTTATCCTGAACTGTTTCAGGAAGCCTTCGGAACTTCCGATGTGACTCCGGTGCGGATCGCTGAAGCGATCGCGAGTTTCGAACGCACGCTCTATTCTGATCGCACTCCTTTCGATCTGAGCGCGCAGAACATCACTCCGCTTGGCGCTGCCGAACAACGCGGCCAGGGCATTTTCAATTCGCGCGGCTGCAACGTCTGCCATGCCGGCACGCTTTTCAGCGACAATCAATTTCACAACATCGGCGTGCGGCCCCAGACCGAAGACACCGGTCGCTTCCAGGTTACCGGCAATCCGAACAACATCGGCGAGTTTCGCACCCCGAGTCTGCGCAACGTCGGTCTTCGTGGTCCCTATTTTCACGACGGCCATTTTCAGACGCTGGAAGAAGTTGTCGCTTTCTACAATCGCGGCGGCGACTTTAATGCCCCGAACATCGATCACAACTTGATTCGTCCGCTCGGTTTGACCGCACAACAGCAATCAGATCTGGTTGCGTTCTTACGCAACGCTTTATCAGACCCGCGGGTCATCGCCGGCGCCGCGCCCTTCGATCGGCCCACACTCTACAGCGAATCGAATCGGGTTCCGGTAATAACCAGCGGCGGTTCGCAGGGATCGGGCGGGAACGTTCCGCAAGTAACGGCTGTAGAGCCGCCCCTCGTCGGCAACGAGAGCTTCACCGTCGGCGTCTCGAATGCGCTCGGCGGCGCGCAAGCAGTCCTCGTGATTGACAGCAACGATCCAGGAATTGGGCCAACGATTCCCACGACAGCATCGTTCGCGCGCTTAAGTTTGACATTGTCCGGCAGCGGCGCGGGCCAGGGATTTGGCTCGGCGAGTTTGCTGATTCCCGCGAATTCATCTTTGGTGGGCCAATCATTCACCGGGAGATGGTTTGTAAAAGACGCGAGCGCTGTGGGTGGAGTCGCCGTCAGCCCTGCCTTCAAATTCACTGTGTTCGGTGACACGAGTTCCATCACTACCAATCCGATAGATGACAGCGGCACTTTCGTGGTCCAAAATTATCGCGACTTCCTAAACCGCGAACCCGATACAAGTGGTTTGGCGTTTTGGACTAATCAAATCACCCAGTGCGGCGCCGACGCCACGTGCATTGCGGCGGCGCGCGTAAACACTTCGGGGGCATTCTTTCTTTCGACTGAATTTCAGGACAGCGGCTATTTGGTTTATCGCTTCTACAAATCTGCGTTCGGCAATTTGCCGAATGCTCCAGTGCCCGTGCGCTTTAGCGATTTTCTGCCGGACGCACAGCAAATCGGCCAAGGCGTGATCGTCGGCCAGACCGGATGGCAGACGGTGATCGAGAACAACAAGCAGGCTTATGCAAATGCGTTCGTGCAGCGCTCGCAATTCACGAATTCGTTTTCGACGACTATGCCTCCCGGTGCCTTCGTCGATCAGCTATTCACTAATGCGGGCGTCACGCCCGCGAGTGCCGATCGCTCTGCGGCAATCGCAGAATTCGGCGCGGCAACCAATACCGCGGACACACAGGCTCGCGCGCGGGCCTTGCGGCGCGTCGCCGAGAACCCGACATTGACACAACAGGAATTCAATCGCGCGTTTGTGCTGATGCAGTACTTCGGTTATTTGCGCCGCAATCCCAACGACGCACCCGAAGCGACGCTAGATTTCTCCGGTTATAACTTCTGGCTGAATAAACTGAACAGCTTCAACGGAAACTTCACGGCCGCGGAGATGGTGAAGGCGTTTCTGTCGTCGAGTGAATATCGGAGACGGTTTGGGCCGTGAGGCGCTTCGTGCCGTCAGGGACGAAATGTTCATAGAAAGCCAAATCATCTCTCACTGGCGATTTTGAAGCTACTCTGCGTCTCTATAAACATTTCGCTCCTAACGGAACGAAAAATTATTCACTCCCATACCTGATTTCCATCTTTCGAATCCGCATCCCGGCGAGAAACAAAACTAATGCAGTAACGATCAGCAAACCCGGAATCGAAATCCACGCAGGCGTCGGCTCCGCCACAACCGCGAATGGGCCCTCGGAAACAGGCACGGGCACGAGTGAATTCAGGTAATGAATGACGCTGATCTTTTTCAGCAACGGCGGCAACAGAAAATTAATCCATTCCCAGCCATATAGCACCAGCGCCGGAATGATCGGGTTGCGTACGAACAAGCCGACGACCAGAAAGAACGCGCCGTAACCAACACACGCAAGGATGGTAATAACGACGTACCAAAACATTTGGCTCAGGCCTACGCCTGCGAAGAAGAATCGCGTACTGACTCTGAATTGATGCGAAAAGAAAACCAACAGCATGCAAGCGACCGTAACCGTAACGAAGAGCACGGTTGCCGTCAGCAGGCCCGACAGGTATTTCGCCGCCACCAGCACTTCCCGACGCACCGCGGAGAGAAAATAGTAATGCAAGCTGCGATCGATGATTTCACCGCGAAACAGATTCATAAAGATCCAGGCACAGCCAAAGAAAACCACCGTGCGGAGGATCATCGAGTTGTAGAAAATTGAAAAAATTGCAAAGAACTGATCGGCAGTGCGTCCCAGCGGATTAATCAATTCGACGAGCGTCAAAAGGCCCACCGGCATCAACGCCAACAGGTAAACCAGAAACGAGCGCTTGCCGAAAAAATTCTTTTTCAAATCTAACGCCACGATGGCGCGAACCTGTCGTAGCCAAAGCGACACACTTGAATTGAACTTTGCGGGACTTCGCCGCTGAATTGTTTCGGCAGTTGCACTCATAGTCTCATTCTTCGTGCGTTTAGAAGTGGCACTTGTGCCGCCGGCGAGGACAAGTCCTCGCTCTAAACTGTGTTAGTTATTGTGCGCCTATCAAATACTCGTACACCGCACTCAAATCGTCATCGACGGGCGCGACCGATTCGACCTCGATTTCGCCGGTTGCCACAACTTCGTTAAGCGAAAGATAGAATTCATCCTGGTTTCTGATCTTCACGAACAGTCCTTTGCGATCGTCATGCACGCGCGCTTCGACAACTTCAGTGTTGCGAAATATCCGTGAGGCCAACAGCGACGGGCGATTGCAACGAATCAAAACCTGCACCGGATGCTCGACGTCCATCTCTTCGCGTACGCCCTGAATTCCGCCTTCGGCGACCACGTAACCGTTATTCAGCAGCACGACCTGATCGGACATCATGTCGACTTCGTGCAGAATGTGACTGGAGATGATCAGATACAAACCATCGGCTGCCAGTTGTTTGAATAGCGCAATGGTTTCCGCACGCACCATCGGATCCAGCCCGTTAAGCGGCTCATCCAAAATCAACACCGACGGATTGTGCGCGATCGCTTGTGCGAGTCGCACGCGCTGCCGCATGCCCTTGCTATACGCCCCAATTTTTCGATCAGCAGCCGGCAATAAATCGACGCGAGCCAACGCCTGCTCTGCAAAGTCGTGCGCCTGACTGTTGCTGAACCCGGAAATCTTCAGAAACGCGACGATGAACTCGCGACCCGTGAGCCCACGCGGGAACGAATCGAATTGCGAACAGTAACCGAGCGTGCGAAATAGCAACTGCGGTTCGTCGGTCGGAATTCCCAATACGCTAATCCTTCCGCGCGTCGGTCGCAACAACCCTGCCAGCAAATTCATCAGTGTCGTCTTGCCCGCGCCGTTAGGCCCGACCAGACTCGTAATCCCCGCGCGAATGTCCAAGCTGACGCGATTCACGCCGAGTATCTCGCCGTAGAACTTCGAGACGTTGTCGAAGATGATCGTGTTGTTGAATGACTCTTTCATTAACCGATCGCGGCTGGGCCGCCGCATAGTGCGGAAAGGCTTCGCCTTTCCGGCCATTACTCCACAATGCAGGCCGAGGCTGCGCCTCGGCTTGCGGGCAAGGATGCCCGCGCTTCCGGTCACTTCACTACTTCGTAAGCTTTGACTTTGCGCGACAAGAGCCACAGACACAGTGCGCAAATCAAAAACAGCGCCAGCCATGACGCCCACAATGGCGGCTCAGTCATCAACACTGCCCGAATCACGACACCGCGTCGGAACTCTTGTGCCTGCTCTGCCTGACGTACAAATGTTCCAAACAGCCCTGCCCAGACGTTTCTGATCAGCGCGCTGAGGCTGAGAATGTGACCCAATGCGTTTCCAACATTTGATTGAGGATCTCCGAAAATACAGACGGAATGAAGAACAGGCCGATGAGCGCAGCACTCGCAGCCAGACGCCACTTCACCCATGCGGAAATTGTCTGCGTCAATAATGCGAGCAAGACAATCCATACGACGCTGCCGAGAAAGATCGCGCTGGCAGTCGGGATATTCGCCGCGAACCACGACCAGCCTTCGAGATAGCTTTGCAGCAGAAACAGAACCAAACCCGGCGCCCAGGTAATCGTCGACAGCAAAATCACGACGATTGACATCTTGCCGACTACGTACTCGCTGCGACTGAACGGGCGACAAAGATATAGCGGCAGGCCGTTGTTGGTGAGATCGCGTGCGACCTGCTGCGGCCCCACGAACAGCGCGAGGAAGAATCCAATCCATCCCTGAGTTTCGACGAATGCTTGAAAGAATCGTTCGTCAATCGGCAATACGTTGACGATGTTCAGTTTCAGGATCGCCAGCGCCTCGGCGTTGTGACGCAAATAAATGAGCACCGCAAACACGAGCGGCACGATAAACGAGAGCGCATATAAACCAGTGAAGATTTTCGATCGGAACACATCACGAAACGCGTGACGCGGAATGATCAGAAAGCGGCTCCATTCCGGCGACAGCACGCCTTCGTATCGTTTGTATGATCGTTCGAGTACCGCCATAACGATTTATTCATTGATTCATTTCTTCATTGATTCAATGGATCAATGACTCAATGAGTCAATTATTTCCGTTTTCCATCGCCTTGAGAAAAATGTCTTCGAGTGAATCGCGTTTGTAAGTCAGCCGCCTAATCTGCACCCGGGAACTGGCGGCGAGTTTGTACAAATCACGAATCTCAGTTCCATTTTGCAGAATGATCTTCAGACGATGATCGCCGGTCACCGCGCACTCGCAACCCATCGCACCGACGCCCTCGACAAAGTCGCGCAATTCACCGCGCGTTTCCAGCATCAGGAATTTCTTGTTTGCCTTGCGCTCTTCTTCGAGGTTGCAGTAAGTCACCAACTGTCCCTCTTTGAGAATCACGATCTCTTCGCAGCACTCTTCAACATCGCGCAAGAGGTGCGACGACAAAACGATATTTGCCTGGCCGCTGTCCCGAATCTCGCGAATCATCCTGATCATTCGTTGGCGCGCCGGCGGATCGAGACCATTCGTCGGTTCATCGAGAAAAATCAGACGCGGCCCATGCACGATCGCCTGGGCTAACTTCGCCAGTTGTTTCATTCCCAGCGAGAACGTATCGACATTCCGATAACGCGCCTCGCCCAAGCCGACGAAGAACAACGCTTCGTGCGCGCGCTCGAGCGCTGTGGCCGCGGGCAATCCCGACAACTCAGCCATGAAGCGCACAAAGTGGATGCACGACATCTTGGAGATGAACGCGTCGCGCTCAGGCATATAGCCAATGAACCGTTTGATCTGATTTGCGTCGCTGCGAATGTCGCTGCCAAAAATGCGCGCGCTGCCTGAGGACGGTTGATGAAAACCAAGCAGCGTATGAATCAATGTCGTCTTGCCCGCGCCGTTTGGTCCGAGCAGGCCGATTGCCCGACCGCGCAAATCGCCGCGCAGATTTTTCAGGATCGGGCGGCCGCCAAAGGTGACAGACAAATGGTCGAGCGAGATGACGCCGGCGTTATCGTTGACTTGAGAGTTCGTAGCTGGCGCGACGTTTGTCATTATTTCTCGTGAGATTTCTGAGCGTCTTCACTGCATGCGGGCCGTTCAGAATCAGCAGGAACGTTCCCCAGAATAATCCGACGGACAGTTTTACGAAAGAACTATCCCACGAGTTCAGAAATAAGATCGAGAGGCCGAGGGCGATGAGAGTGATAGCGTTAACGAGCAATGAGCGGCCGCTCATCGCGAAGGTTTTCCACAGAGTTCATGTTGATTAAGAATTACTGGCGGCGTCCCAATTTGAGAGTGGCACGGGCGTCCCGCGCCCGTGGGCCCACGCGCAAGATGCGCATGCCACATTAAATTGGGGCACGATCAAATTACTGGCGTTGCAATACAATCAGATCGTCGCCCTCGCCGTCCGGATTTGAATCGTGAACCGCGATGCTCATGACTTTGCCGTCAGGCGAGATCTTGATCCGGCGCGTAAAGACACCGCCTTCGTCCGTCCACCAGAGAGTGATCGCGGTGCCATTGAATAAAACTTTCGAAGTGATGCGTTCGTCGCCGGCGCCGTTGACGAGTTCGCGGCCATCGATGGCGTAAGCGACAGTTCTCGTCGTTTCACCGTTGGCACTTGTGACTTTCAGCGTCTCGCGCAACAAGTCTCGATCGCGTTCGAACTGAATCACGACACTTGCGGGTGCGCCGCGGTCACCTGCAAAACGGCTCCGCGACGCATCCATTTTCCAGGTTCCGACAAGGTCTTTGTCGGGTTGGGCCACCACGGCGGCGGCGAGCAGAATCGTTGCTAACACTGCCGTTAACTGACGTCTCATTTCTGCGATGCGCCCTTCATGCCCTGTTCGAGAATGTGATGTAACTCAAACGCGTTCGGCATTCCCAACAAAGTCGCCGGGCTCAAGCCGAATGGGCCACCTTCAGTGTTGGCGGCAAATTCGATGTGATCGCCGTACGCATAGGCATAGGCCAGGGTCGGCTCCATCGTCGCGGCCATGGTGAGCGCGCGTTGCGGGACGCCCGGCAGATTGCCGACCTGCTTCGCGGCCGCCGCGATGTTCTGATAAACGAACGCCGAGAAATTCACGTTGCCGTCGGCCGGCAAACCCGCGGTGAATTGCGCCGAGTGCACCAGCGTCAGACCCGAGTCATGATAGCGCAGCGCTTGATCGACCAGCGCTCGTGTCGGGCAGGCAATCAAGTAACCATTGGCGAAGACGTAATTCACTTCCAGCGAGCCGAAGTCTTTCGCACGCAGCAAATAGAACGTGCGGCCGCCGGAGTCGGACTTGTCCCATTCCAATCCCTGTTTGCCCTCGCTCGCTAATTGTTTGTTCACTTCGCTGACGACTTGCTCGAAAGTCTGTTGCAAGTGCGTCGGATCGTTTACCTGAAGGACCAGCTTCCACGAAGGCGTCGGCAGGATGGGACCATCGATCGCAAACGCGTATTCGCCACCGAGTGGCGCCGCGAAATCGTTGCGCACATTCAAGCCGTGGTTCTTCTGCAAGTCATCCAGATGCTTGTTCAGATCGGGACAGACGTTGCTGAGCACTGTCAACAGATCGTCGACCACCGCCGTCGGATTCTTGACAGCAAATCCGGCAACCACGTTCGCGTCCGGCGAAATGTATTCGAGCGAACCCATCGGCGCCGGTTGGGCCAACCACGAAGTGATGCCGTGGTCTGTCTGATTGTAGGAGAGCACCGCGCGCGTGTGGGTCTTGCCGTCAGTGTCTTTCGAATCGAGCACGAACGAAGTTACGTTGAAGATGCCTAGCTGGTTCAGCGCCTGTTCGTGATTGTCGCCCATCGCGAGACGCCGCACGCCGCGCGTGTGCGCGATGATCTTTTCCAGGTCGGCAGCGAGAACAATCCCGGCACCGTCGTGATAAACCTGCGCGATGCGCGAATAGAACGGGGTTGCGGAAAATCCGCTCGCAGCGTTCGCGACGGCTTGTAGCTGTTCGAGCTTGGGCGATCCGACGAGCACGTCGCCGTCGATCCAAACGTACAGCGGATGATCGCTGGAGGTGGTGTTTGGCTGCGCTGCTTTGGGATCGTCGATCCACGTCACCTGCGACGCTTTGCCATTCGTATTCAGCTTCTGCGCCTCCGCGTCGAAGAAAGCGCGAAAGTCACCAGGATTTTTCAATTGGGCCAGCACAATCGGCTCCATCGGCTGGCCCTGATCATTCATGCCCGCGCCCACGGCAATCTCGTCACCAAGCTGATCGCCGAAATCTTTAAGCGTCGAGATCGCCTGGTTCATGCCCGGTCCGCGGGTCTTCGGTTGGTTCGCAAACCAATCGCGCAAAGCGGGATTTTGTTGAATGCGCTCGTCGATAATGCGATTCGATTCGACAATCGAGTTTGCGAGGTTCGGAAGCGCCGCGTACATCACGGTCGTGGACGGCATCATGTCGAGCAGCCGCGTTGAGTTGCGGACACCCGGCTTCGGCACCGCGTTCAGTTCTTTCTTCAGCGAAGCCAGGGCATCGAGCACCTGTCCATACCGGGCGGCATTACGACTCCAGGCGACTTCTTCTTTCACCGGGACCTTTTCGATCGCCGCGTTCGTGGTCGTCTGTTCGCCGGCGCGGATTACTTTGTCTTCACCGTTGCGATCGACGTGCACTTCGCCGTCGATAACGCTGACGCGCGAGCCCTTCGTGCCCGCATTCACCGCGAAGGTCGTACCGGTGACGGAAACGAGCGAATCACCCGTGTCCACGTACAGATGATCTTTCTGCTTCGCGGCTTCGACGATGACGCTGCCGCTGT
>DASQYL010000372.1:0-2589 GCA_035639235.1 Pyrinomonadaceae bacterium
TCCGTTTCACGAATGATTTCGCGCGACCGTCGAGGTCGCGCGTTGGGATTATATCGGTGTGATCCTGGTAAGCCCTCACCCTGCCCTCTCCCAGCGGGAGAGGGTTGAACTTCCTAACGTCGACTCGCGCGTTATCTGGAGTCACTTGTCTTTCGTGGCTCATCCCGTGAGATAAAGATGACCTCACGGGATGAATCGGACGCTCGTTACCTGCTCGCCTTTTTTCGCCCGCTCGTTCTTGTCCCGCCGACCGTTTCGTAATCTGCTTCATGAGTAGCGCATCATGAAATTGATCGCTATTGCCGGTGCCAAGGTCCCGGATGCATCGAGATTGACGCCGCCAAAATGCGCGCCATCACGATCGCGTCATAACAATTATTCAAAGCTACTGTTTCGCCCCGGCCGACTGCGGCATGAAGCCGAGAAACCATGAGAAGTCCTCGGAATAATTTCCCGCCGGCGTCGGCCTCGGTGTTCCGATATTCGGAGGGCCGAAAAACGCTTGTTGCGTACCCGGCGTTGTTACCTGCGCATACGAATGGCATGTCATGCACGCGGCCTGATGCGGCAGAACGCTGGCGTTGAATTCGACAAACGAATTGCCGAGTTGAATGGCGTTATTGTTCGCGTCAAGATATGCGATCTGAACTCCAGTTAGGCGATAGTTGAAAAATTCCTTCGCGAGCCCGGCCTGAGTCATCAGATTTGTCAGAGCCGTGGTCTGTGACGTCGTCTGGCCAGTGCTGACCGCGGGATCGGATCCCCAGGGGTCGTTACAGTTGCTGTAAAGGTTCGGATTGCAACGATTGGGATTCGTTAAGGTACTCTGCGGCTCGAATGTCGCCCAGAGCCAATCCGGAAGTAGTTTGGAAGAGATGTGCATGCCGACCAGGGCGTAGCACTTGCCGTTGATCGTTTCGACATAAACACCCGCCGGCTTGTTGTTGGCGCAGTCGAACGAGTCATTAACTGAAGCGGCAGGCAGCCAGTCTGCTTTCACCTCGATCGCCGGGTTCGGGAACTTTATCGGAGTTCCCTGGGCGTAGGCTACTTGCGCAGTCAGGTTCGTCAGCGTCGCGCCGCTAGCAGGCGCATTTACGTAATCAGCTTCAGGCTTATTCACGTAAACTTCTTCGCAAAACTGCGCGTTCGAAGTGATGTTCTTTGGCACGAAAGGATTCAAAGCATTGAAAGGAGGATTTGGCGAGGTCTGCGTCATCGCACTGCAGTCACCGGGCGTTCCATTCGGAACGGTCAATCCCAGTTTGCGCCGGAGGTGCTCGCCAAGTTGGCTGCCGTGCAAGTGGCGGACGGGCGCTGCGGTGGCGGTTGCGGTTAGTTGCTGACAACTGCCGGGGTTATACCAACAGTTCTGTTCGGTCCAGGTCTGGTACGTGAGGTACTCAGTATTTGGCACTTTACAAGTGGCTGCCACGAAAAGCTGCCAAGCTGTTTCTTCATTGCTTCCCGCCATGGTGGTTGGCGGGGTGCATGCTGTCGACGAACCGGCGAGCTTCGCCGGCGTGGGACTGGATTTTCCTTGCTCGGGCGTCGTCTGCGAGCAGTTAACCTCGAAGAACGCGATGGCCGCCAACAAAGCGAGTAGCGTTCCGATATTCCAAATTTGCTTCTTCATAAACACGTCTCCTTTTCGACAATGTAAGTGCGGCCAACTTTGATCGGAGGTCGCTATTTGGTTCGTTAAGACTAGCGAGCGGGCTAATCACTCCAGGTTAAGAAGTTTGCCTGAGACCAGAGCTCATTCCGTTGTTGCGGGCGCGGAGTATATCTCCGTCGGCCGCAATAAATCAAGCAAGAGATTGACAAGACATTTGCAACGCTGATAGCTTGCGCGACGAACGGAGTTTCTTCGCCCCTCAGGCTTCTCTGAAATTTCCCAAGGGTGCCTGAAGGCGACGGCCCATTGAAGATCAAGGTTTGGAGTTCAAGGGTGATGTTGCCGTCCAGATCGGAAAGTCGTTGAGACTTGAAAATTTGAAACGACCTTGATGGAGAAGAGTGCCGCGAGCCAGGAGGCTCGCGAGCAAACCCGTAGCTAATTAACGCTTAACCTGAAAAGGAGAATAACCATGACGAAAAACACAGGTTCAGATCAACTCGCAATCTCTCTATGGCCCACAGCGCCGATCTACACGGATCAAGGTACTCACGCCTCTTTGAATGTAGCGATTTATCAGCCCGTTAGCGGCATTCCAACTGGCTGGTACTGGTTTGGCAGCCTGGCAGTGCAATTGCCGGGTGGTAGCTGGTCCTTTAATGATCCAGTGGTGGCCACATGCGCGCCTTGGGCGGTAATCGTCAATCCAATTAGTCCAGACGCCATTTGTGCTGTGACACCCGGCACACAGCCTCTCTATACGGACCAGGGTTCCCACGGAAATCAAAACCTGGAAATTTGGCAGCCTGCGCCATCGTTGCCCGGGTACAACGTTGTGGGACTATTCGCCCGCGTGGTCTCGCAGTATGGGGGGCCGCCTCCGGACCTCGGCCTCGAGTCGGAGGGCTTTTGTGCGATTAAGGGCGATTTGCTTAGCTCAGGACAAGCCGGCAGTCTAATCTGGAGCGATC
>DASQYL010000373.1:0-5299 GCA_035639235.1 Pyrinomonadaceae bacterium
CAGATCGTTGAATGACTGGGCCTGCTCGGGCGATGCGTCCGGCGCGTAGAGCGAAGTCCAGAGCTGACGAAAAGCCGGATTGTCTTTGCCCCAACCCAAACGAACCAGCGTGAGTTGCGCCTGACGTTGTTCGATCTCTTCGGGTGAATCGCGCTTGGCCCAACCACGCGCGTACGCGCCGTACAAAATCAGATGTGAAACTTTTTCGGGATGGCGAACCGCATAAGCAATCGCTACCGCGCCGCCCTGCGAAATGCCGAGCAAAGGAAATCGATCCAGTCCGGCCGCTTCGACTACCGATTCAAGATCGTCAACCCAGGCATTGAACGAAAGGTCGGCGCAATTCCAATCAGACAGGCCATTGCCGCGTTCATCGTAGCGAATGAAAGTGTGATCGCGCGCAAACTCAGTCAGCAGATGACGCCAGATGGGACTCTGCCAATCGAATTCCAGATGGCTCAGCCAATTTGCCGCCTTCACCAGCGGCGGTCCTTCGCCAACCGTGGCATAAGCGATGCGCGCCGCGTCGCGCGTCGTACAAAATTGGATTTGCTGTTCCATCTGCCGAGAGCCGAAACTGAAGTGACTCGGGAGCCACAAATTTACAACTTAACGCACCGTTGGCTCAATGGCTTTCTCGATGGCACGTGCGATTGTTCGAAACCGCATGGGCAAAAAATTCGTCCATCGCCCAAGTCCTTGCGTCTAATTTGCTGGCAAGGGGTTCGCCGCGAAAGAAACGTTGAGGTCGTCAGTCACAATAGGCCAATCGTTTTTCTCCTCTGCCTCTTCGGAGGCGGACCTTGGTTTGGAAAAAACTAAGGTTTGAATTTTCAGGAGGAATCGAAAAATGAAAACGTTACTTTCACGTGGATTGTTATTGATCGTCGCTTTGACAGGCTGTTCGTTGATGGCCGTTGCGGGTCCGAAAGGACGCGATTTGCGAGCGGATCGCCGGGACATTCGGCGAGACACGCACGACATTCGGCACGATCGCCGCGATGTCAAGCAGGATGTGCGCGAACGCCGCGCGGACGTGCGCGATTACCGCCAGGACAAGAAAGACGGCGACTCGCAAGCGGTCTTGCGAGCTGATCGGCAGGAGATCGCCGGCGATACCAAAGATATTCGCGGCGATCGTCGCGACTTGAGAAGCGACCGTCGCGATCGGCGACAGGATGTTCGCGATTATCGCCAGGACAAAAAAGAGCCGCAGTAAATCTTCGGCTTCATCAAAATATAAGCTCAGCGTGACTGAAGTTCCCGGAGGGGCTGATTCCGGACAACCTGCTTGGTCGCGCTGCCGGGACGAGCGTTGAGGCACGCTCGTCCCTTTTGCTTGGAGTGTCAGAACCGGGAGCGGTAGCGACCGGATCAAGGCCCTCTTCAGGTTCAACTAAATCTTTAAGCCTGATTTATCAAGTCACTTGATCCGGTCGCTACCGCTCCCGGTTCTGACACGCCGCAAGCTGACAGCTTGCCTTACTTTCGCTAAACTCGTTTTATTCCACGGAGGTGAACGAGGTGTCGCTGGTTATCTACACCAAGCCAGGTTGTCCGTACTGCCAACAGGCACGCGACTACTACAATTCAAAGGGTATAACTTTCATCGATCGCGACGCGCAAAATAATAAAGAGAATCGCGTCGAGATGTTCAAGTATTCCGGTGACGATCCGACTGTGCCTTGTATCGTCAAAGACGGAAAATATGTGCAATCGGGCTGGGGCGATCCGCTCCGTGGTTGAACGGTCCACGATTGACGAGCAGTTCGCTCGTCCCCATTGAGAATAACCTATGTCGCGAATTATTAAGACTATCGAAGTAGAAGGGCATCCGACTGTGGCGGTGTTTGATAGTGGCGCGACCTTAACCTACGTGCGATCATCGATAATCTCCGAAGCACCGCTGACAAAGATACGGAAGCCCGCGCACGTTGTCCTCGGCGGTCAGGAAATCGATATTACTGAACTCCGCATAATTCAGGGCAAGATCGACGGACTCGATTTTTTTCAGACGCCGTTCCCGTGCAAGATCTGGGACGTGCCGGTGGACATGATCTCGATGCTTTGATTGGCGCTATCACGATGGAACGATGGGAAATTAAATTGGATCCAAAATCGGGCCAACTCGATCTCGAAGGTCTGCGTCGCAGAGAGTTCACTGAATACTAACGGGCAGTTTGCTCGCGCACCCCAACAAATGTAGAGGAAGGATCAAATGAAATCATTTTTGTTTGTATTTCTGCTGGCTTTCACGATGTCAATGTTTGCATCCTCGAATCTCATGGCCCAGGATGGAAAGTCATCGATGCTGCTGCAACCGCCCCTTACGGAAAAGAAACCGAAGGTCACCGAAATCAACGGCGACCGCATGGTCGATAACTATTTTTGGCTGCGCGAGAAATCAAACCCGGCCGTCATTGCTCATCTGGAAGCCGAGAATGCTTACACGTCAGCCGTGATGAAGCCGACCGAAGCTTTGCAGGACAAGCTCTACAATGAAATTCTCAGTCACATCAAACAGACCGACGTGAGCGTGCCTTATCGCTGGGGAGATTACTTTTATTACAACCGGACGATTGAAGGGCAGCAGTATCCGATCTATTGCCGCAAACATGGTTCAGTCGACGCGCCCGAACAAATTCTGCTTGACCTAAATGAGATGGCGAAGGGGCAGAAGTTCATGTCGCTCAGCAGCTTCGCGCCCAGCGATGACGGCAACACACTCGCTTATTCAACCGACAACACCGGGTATCGTCAGTACACTTTGCATTTCAAGAATTTGAAAACCGGCGAGTTACTGCCGGACAAGATGGATCGCGTGGATGACATTGCCTGGGTCACCGACAACAAAACAATCTTCTATGTGACTGAAGACGAAGTTTCAAAACGCAACGACAAGTTGTGGCGACACGTCCTGGGCACCGATAAGTACGAATTGATTTACGAAGAAAAGGACGAGCTCTTCGACATCGGCGTTGAGCGCACGCGCGACAAAGCGGTGATTCTGCTCGGCGCCTTCAGCAAAACTTCGACTGAGTTTCGCTATATCCCGGCGAACGATCCAAATGCGGCCTGGAAGATTATCGATCCGCGCCAGCCGGATCATGAATACGACGTCGATCATCGCGGCGACCTTTTCTACATTCGCACGAACAAAGGCGCGAAGAACTTCCGCGTGGTGACGGCGCCCGTCTCCGATCCTTCTGAGAAGAACTGGAAAGATCTTATTGCCCATCGGCCGGCCGTGAAGATTGAAGGCATCGATCTGTTTGCGGATCAAGCCGTCGCTTCGGAGTGGGAGAACGGTTTACAGCAGATCGAGATCGTCAATTTCAAAGACAGCTCGCGTCATCGCATCGCCTTTCCCGAGCCTGTGTATGCCGCGGGCGTCTCGACCAATCATGAGTTCAAGACCAACCTGCTGCGCTACAACTATCAATCGCTGACGACCCCGAGTTCGGTATTTGATTACGACATGAACACGCGGAAACCGACGCTCCTGAAACAGCAGGAAGTGCCCGGCGGCTTCGATAAGAACAACTACAAAACTGAGCGCGTGTTTGCGATCGCGTCTGACGGTACGCAAATCCCGATGTCTGTCGTCTATCGCAAGAACGTGAAGCTCGACGGCTCTGCGCCGCTGTTGCTTTACGGCTACGGCTCGTACGGGATTTCAATTCCACCCACGTTCTCAGCCAGCCGTTTGGCTTTGCTCGATCGCGGAGTCATTTTTGTAATCGGCCATATTCGCGGCGGCGGCGAATTGGGCGAGCCGTGGCGCGACGCGGGACGCATGATGAACAAGATGAACACCTTCACCGATTTCATCGCGTGCGCCGAACATCTGATCAAAAACAAATATACTTCGAAAGATCGGCTGGTGATTCAAGGCGGCAGTGCCGGCGGCATGTTGATGGGCGCAGTCACGAACATGCGCCCCGATCTTTTCAAAGCCGTCGTCGCGCAGGTTCCATTCGTCGATGTGCTCAACACGATGCTCGACGCGTCGTTGCCTTTGACGACGAGCGAATACATCGAGTGGGGCAACCCCAATGAAAAAGCGGCCTACGATTACATGAAGAAATATTCGCCGTACGACAACGTGCACAAAGCGAATTATCCAGCAATGCTGGTGAAGGTCTCGCTCAATGACAGTCAGGTGCCGTACTGGGAAGGCACAAAGCTGGTCGCGAAGCTGCGTGATTATAAAACGGACAACAATCCACTCATTCTGAAAGTCAACATGGGCGCGGGTCATGGCGGCGCGTCGGGGCGTTACGATGCGATTCACGAGACCGCGTTTGATTACGCGTTCATGCTCTGGCAGGTTGGCATTATGAATTAGGTGACGCCAACCTATCAGTTTAGAGGCGGGCTAATGCCCGCCTTTTTCGTTATCTCAATGATGTCAAAGAGGTCGAAACGAATTCTGCGCGCTATCGCTGAAATTGGCTTCATTGTTTTTCTGTTTTATACCAATCTGGTAATGGGCGAGTATACACATGCGCGTCGTGCGCAGAGCCCGTTGCCGCTGTTGTCGGCTTTGTGGGATGTATTCACGTGGACGAACGCGAGCATCGCGCTGGTCGCAGCATTCGTCGGTTATGTCTTGATCGAGGCAATCAGAACCTACTTGAGTGACTAATATGAACAAGGTAAATCTCAAAGAAAAATTTTCCGCGATCGCCGATTATTGGAATCCTCGCATCGCCGGCGAGCTCAACGGTCAGTTCATCAAGCTGGTCAAATTCCAGGGTCCGTTCACCTGGCATCATCATGAAAATGAGGATGAAATGTTTTATGTCGTGAAGGGCAGATTTCGTATGGATTATCGCGAGAACGGCGCCGAGCGCGGCGAATGGATCGAGCCGGGCGAGTTCATCATCGTGCCGCGCGGCGTCGAGCATCGACCGTTTGCCGAAGACGAGTGCGAGGTAATGCTGTTCGAACCCGCGTCGACACTCAATACCGGAAACGTCGAAGACGGGTTCACGCGCAAACAACTCGAAACTATCTAATGAAGATTAATCCGCAGATTGCGCAGATTACACTGATTAAGAAAGAAAGCAGTTAAAGGACGTTGAGAAAACCGCACTTCTGATTCTCTGTCAGTAAAACCTCTCCATTCTCTTTTTCCAATCTGTGTAATCTGCGTAATCTGCGGATAACTTTCTTTTATTCAACTCTCACGCGATCCGTTCTTCCTCTTCCAAACGTTTCCGGATGGTACATCTCTTCCGCCTTCGCCGGCGGCACGATGAAATCACCGGGCGTGGTGGCGCGGGCGACGTAGGAG
>DASQYL010000374.1:0-6639 GCA_035639235.1 Pyrinomonadaceae bacterium
CTTTCCCTAAACACCATGCACTCATTAGAGAATGTTCACTCAGCTAACCGGCTCACCCTTTCTACAATCGTCAAGGACTTTGCCGGCTTCGGACTCGTTGAGAGTAGACGGAAGACAAAACCGTCAAAAGTGCCGAAAGTAATGAATTTGATCCATGACTTTTGGCATAGGACGCAAGCCCTGCCCGGCGCGTATAATCTGCAGTGGCTATGTACCTGCTGGAGCAACATCGACGCTGGTTGCGAATAGTTGGTTTATCCACCTGGCTGGTAGCGAGCCTGCCGACAATTTGGGATGTTTGTAATCGCCCGCCGCGGACTTCGGTTGCTAAATTCAGCTTTTGGCTCGGATCGTTTTTCATATTTGGAATTGCGTTCTGGCTCACCTTCGGTGGTATGAAGGCGAAAACGAAACAGATACGGAGGCGTCAACTAAGTCTCATCGTCGTGCAGACAGTGACGGCATTGTTGATGGTCTACCTCGTACCCTGTTATTCGATAGGCATAGTTCTGGTCGTCGTGGCGTGGCAGGTTGCGCTGCTACTTCCGTGGCGATCAGCGCTCTTTTGGATATTTCTTCAGACGGCTTTACTGGCAACAATCTTGTATACGGGCGTCAACTCCGGCCTGGCCCTGTTCGCGACCAACACCTCGCTCGCCTTTCAACTGTTTGCTTTCATCACGGCCACAATTGCTGGGAGGGAATCCAACGCGCGCAGCGAACTCGCCCGCGCTAACGCAGAATTGCGCGCCACCAGAGAGTTGCTCGCAGAGACCAGCCGCATCAGCGAACGATCTCGCATCTCAGACGAGTTGCACGACGTGATTGGCCACAATCTCACGGCTCTGAACATTCATCTTGAAGTCGCGCGGCACCTCGCCCACGGTAAAACGCTCGACCATGTCCTGAAATCCCAATCGCTGGCCAAGATTCTTTTAAAAGATGTGCGAGAAGTCGTGAGCGCTTTTAGCGGCGACGAGAAGATAGACATCACGAAAGCCGTAGAGGCGATGGTTGAAGGGCTACCTTATCCGACTATACATCTTTCACTCGCGGGCGAGTTGAAAGTGGAGGACTCCCTTCGCGCTCACACACTCTTGCGCTGTATTCAGGAGATCATAACCAACACACTGCGACACTCGGGCGCAGAGAATCTCTGGATTGACGTTTATGAAGCGGACGGTGGCGTTGAAGTAAGGGCCAGAGATGATGGTCGCGGCGCCAAGTCCGTCCAGGCCGGCAAGGGCATAAGTGTAATGCGTCGTCGTTTCGAGCGAATCGGTGGCAGCTTGCAGATCACATCCGAAATCGGAGATGGATTTGCAGTCAATGCCTGGATGCCATTGTCCGGAGCGTTGTTATGATTCGGGTCTGCCTCGTCGATGACCAAACTCTCGTGCGCCAGGGTATCCGCAGTCTGCTTGGGCTGGTTGATGATATCGACGTGGTAGCGCAAGCGGTCGATGGTGACGAGGCGCTACGCGTCATTCGCGAGTCGAAACCTGATGTAGTTCTACTCGATGTGCGCATGCCGTTGAAGAGTGGGTTAGAAGTGCTGCAAGAGTTGGACGCCACGAACGAGTTGCCGCCGACAATCGTTCTCACCACTTTCGATGATCAGCCCATTGTGCTTGAGGGTATTCGCCGAGGAGCGAAAGGGTTCTTGCTTAAGGACGTCTCTCTCGATCAACTGGTCAATGCAATCCGAACCCTGGCGACCGGCGGAACGCTGATTCAGCCGGCGATCACTGAACGAATCGTCAAGAGCGCGGCACAACTCTCGAATGACTTTACGAGTTTGGAGATTACCGAATCGTTTACTGATCGCGAAGTCGAAGTTCTGAGGCTAATGAGCGGCGGTCACAGCAATCGTGAGATTGCCGAAGCTCTTCATGTCGCAGAAGGAACAATCAAGAACCACGTGTCCAACATCCTTTCAAAAATGGGAGTTCGCGATCGCACACGAGCGGTGCTGAAAGCTCTGGAGCACGGTTACATCTGATTCATCGCGGCGGTCCGTATCACTCCCTAAAACAATCACTACTCAGTATGGCGCCGCCGCGAACTGCTGCCGATCAAGTTTGCCTAGAGATTCGGCGTAGTTAGCTGGGCAGAGACAGGCTCATGAGATTGACGCGCAACGGATAAACATGAGAGCACGTAATCGCGTTCGATGGTGGCCTTCACATTCGCGTTAGGTATTCATGTGATCGACGAAGCCACGCATGATTTTCTTTCATTCTACAATCCGCGCGTTCAGCCGAGAGAGTCGTTGACTTCAGAAAAATAACCGCTGGGACAGCGTTCAATTCTGATCTAAGGGGAAGAGCGATGAAGTCAGCGTGAAGGAAACCGGCGCCTGCGGCGACGCGCGCTTAATTGCGATCCACCTGTAATCGGGATAATTGCGGCTGCGCGCCGATAACATCTCGTGCGTCTACTAAGCGTCGAATAAGATTTCCTAAGCCCTCAGCGGGCGGTGAGTAATATCCATGCCGCCAAGTAAAAGGAACGACGAGCTGTTGAGTCTCGATTGGTTTTCTTGTGGCTGCGGGCGCTGTAAACGCGCTCCGGTGATGATGTTGAAAGCAAGTATGGTTAAGAAAGCAACTATGCTGCCCAGTTTTCTGTTGGTTATCTCTCACCTCTGCGATCATGTCTGCTCTCACTTTTGCCCAACTTCACGAGCGTGCGCAGCTCTGACTTTTCGAAAATTTGCGCGATTCGTGTCGAATGAAAACGAGAAGTCGCTGATATTAAATCGCTGCTCCGGCGCGATCACTCCCGGAAGAAACGACTGCGTGCTCCCCTGATGACAGCCGATGCAGTTGCCGTGTGACATGTTGGTTTCAATGTACGGATTGGCACACCATTGCGCGCCATTCATTACACGTGCGACTCCCTTGATGCTAACGGCAAGACTTTGAAGTTCGACGTGTTGAAAGTCTGTCCTTGCCCTTTCATAAGCCGACCAGGGTGCGGCATCGCCCTCATTGAAATCGGAAACTGTACACATCCCGAAGTTCTCGAACGGAGTTCGCCATTCCCTCACCAAAGACTTTGGCGCGTCAGCATTCCAATTCCAGCCTTCCGGTCCTGTGAACAAGCTTATCCACTGCCACGTCCGCACAGTCTTTGCTGCAATATGCATTCCGAGCAGTGCCCATTTCTGTCCACGCTCGTCGGTTACGGTAAAAAGGTCAGGCGGTGACATCCCGCTCAATCCGTACGGCAAAGAGGCATATAGCCCTCCGTACCCATCTGTGTATGACGACGTGAAGGCATTGGGCCATGCGCCTGCTGGTTGAACCGATAGTTTTGCAGAGAGTCGTTCCTGACCCTCCTGGCCTTCCATAGGATCGATGAAGACTTTTGATCCTTTGACAACTTCCACGCGTTTCTTTGGGTCATCTTTATCCGGAACTATAGATACCGGCTCCCAAGCAGCCTTCATCATGATCGCGTCCGAAGGCATTTCATGATCCATACACAGCGCATAGATGTTATTTGGATCGGCGGGACGAAGATTTGCCGGCACGCTGTCAATGCTGAGCACGCTTGGGACGCCCATCGTCTGAGACATCCCTTCCGGACGGTTTGGCTGACGCGCGTTTGGTCGAACCAATGACCTCGAATTAGACGACGGAGTCGGGAAAGCTTTGGGATCGCATTTGGCGATCGTCGTCGCATTCTCCAGGAGGTGTTGCACAAAAGCTGGGCTGTAGTAGATGGCTCCGGTCCTGGGCTGAGTGTCTCCGCCGAGCGCTCTGAATTCGGGAAACGTAAACTGCCGCAAGGTTTTTCCTAATCTGGCCGAAGTAAACGATGCCTGTAAATCCTTAACTGAGTGTTTCTTCAAGAGGGCTGCTGCATTCGCAGCCGCCTGTACGCGGATCGTCCGGTTTGGTTGTTGACTCACCAGTTCTTTGTAGAGTTGTTCGACATCCTCCTGGTCATACCACGTCATCCACGTTGGCACCTTACCACCTTGCACTTGAACTGGCGCCCAGACGCTCTGTACGATTTCCCATGCATGATCACGACGCGTCTTCATTGAACTGTTCATGTTGGCCGGCGCGGGTGACAGAGTTGAGGTGAATTGAACTGCCACCGTCGGTTTGGTCGCTGATTGAATCACCTCCAGTTCGGGAGTAGCGGTTCTAACCGGCGCCTGCTGGCGTTGTGAATGCACTGCTGACCACATCCCGAGAAAAACCGCGGCCACTATGGCACATATGATCGCCACATTCAGTCTTGCATTGCTCATCTTATTCTCCATCGAGTTGCTCAACTCCATTACTGTGATTCAGGATCATCAAATAGTTCGCGCTCGAAATGCATGCCACAAAAGAAACAAACCTGCTATGAGGAAGCATCCGCCGACGATCGAAAGCGCGTAAGCGATTCCGCGTACCAAGCCTTGTTCAAGACATGATGTTGCCGGGTTCGACGAATCATAGTAGAGGCTTACTTTTCGCCCTAGAAAATAAGAGCTGACTTTGCTGGCAGCATCGCGGGAACTGTAGTAGTCCTGCGGACCAGCCACGATATGATCACCGACGAAGCTCTGGCCATTAACGACATAACGGTAGTTGATAATCGGACTACAATAAGTGCAATCCGAATGAAGTCTCGATTCGATGATTACGCCTTCGGCGGCCGCCCACGATCTGCTGCTTCGGCTGGCGATGAATCTGTTCGCCGCGGCCGAAAATGAAATCACCGCGGCAAGCAGTAAGGCCACACCGATTACCGTGGCAACGCTAGGATGAGTCGCTGATCGCTGCATGATCGCCTCGTTAAAAAAGAATCACGGCCGCTTATGGTTCTTAAAAAATATCACGATTTCCGCGGGCGCCCACGATGGATAGACGTGTGCGCCAGGATGGATCAGGGTCTTTACGGGAGTATGCGTCGTTGATGAATAGAGAGTGCATTTTGTGCCGCTCGCAGCGCCGTTCGGCAAAGGACATTGCTGGCCCTGGCCGGTCGCATTGTCAACCGGACGATCGTCGTTATCGATTGTCTGCTGTTGCAGGTTGTAAGGATCGGTTGTATCCATTGTGCCTGCTATTGCCAGAACCGCGCGCGGTTGCGTCAGATGTTCAGGCGGATTGAACAATCGGCCCGCGACCTCGCCAATGGCGGCGATCACATTCACGCGTTCGGCCCACAGTAAATAACTGAAGATCGCGCCATTGGAAAATCCAGTCGTATATACACGGTCGTCATCGACCAAATACTTCTGCTTCATGGTCGCCAGCATTGCGTCAAAGAATTTCAGATCGCGATCACCGTTGGTTCCCGCAGTTTGTTGCCAACCTGGTTTGATTCCTTGCGGATCGACGTGACTCACAGTGGGCAGGCCTTGCGGATAAACGACAATCGCTTCGGGCCAGACCGTTTGAATGTGCATCAAGTTCGATGTGCCCTGCATGTTGCCGCCGTGTCCGTGCCAGGCGAACACCAGCGGGCGCTTCACGGCCTTATCGTCAGTCGGCGCAAAGACCAGCGCCTCGCGTTTCTCGGTATTCACCGTCCAGTGCATGACTGTTCCCTGGCCGGCGGCCGTCAACGAGGCCGATAAAGCGGCCATTAGAATCGTCATTGAGAAAAGCAAGCGAAGTTTCATATTTAGTTCCTCCTAAGTTTTAATCCCCACAGATTTCTTGAGCGAATCGCTATCGCCGCGCGAGTCGCGGATTCAAAAACTCAAGTAGATCGTTCTGCCAAATCGAAACACCCTGACCAAAGATTAGGTGACCCGGAGCTATATGACTGGGATTGGTCGTCGGTGTGAACGGCGGATAGATGATCGTCTTTTCCCATTCGCCGGAATTTTTGATTGCTTCGCCGACCACCTTCGCCGCGTCCGTCGTCGCGTCGTTCTCAGCATCCATGCAGAGACCGGGAATCTTGATCTTGCGCGCGGCTGCGGGCAGCTCACGCTGCAAGGTCGTGCTGCTGTTCCAGGTCAACGCGCCGCCGGCTTGATCGACTAACGCGACGAACTCGTGGCGCTCGCTCGCCGTCAATAGCGATACGACGCCGCCGTGCGACCATCCCATGATCGCGACGCGCCTAAAATCGATCAGGTTGCGGGCTGAAGTTGTTGTGGCGCGATCAATCTGCAGGAGAGGTCCACGCTCACTCTGCTTGAGATAATCGATACCAGCCAGCACGTCGCTCGCTTCCTCGCGGAAACGTTTCATCATGCGGTCGCCGCGGTCGCCCTGGACTTCTTCATCGTAGGTTGGCCCATCAGATTTGCCATAGCCTCGGCGCTCAGGAACCAGCACGGCATAACCCTGCGGCACGAGGATCGCGGCGATGCCTTTCCACGGAATTTCGACGTGCTCCTGTCCTGAGCGCGAGCCGTGGTTGTAGATGACGAGCGGGAATGGCCCATTGCCGTCTGGCTTGTACAAATAGGCTTCGAGATTCAGGTCGCCGTTCTTGTAATAGAAGGTCGTGTATTGGCTCGCTTTTGAGGAAGCTCAAGTTGCTGAACCTTTGCCTTCTGCGTTTCCGTGATCCGCCGTTGGCCCAGGCAAGCGCCTGCCAGCAACAGCGTCGTAATGGCTAACAATCCCGTGCGCCATATGGCGCGTTTTCTCTTGCCCATTTCTGTCCGCGTGT
>DASQYL010000375.1:0-23631 GCA_035639235.1 Pyrinomonadaceae bacterium
ATGCGCGTGCTGAAATGGGTCGTCGATCGCGCGCACGGCCGCACGCTGGGCAAAGAAACGCCCATCGGCTGGACGCCGCACTATGAAGACATGGAATGGAAGGGAATGAATTTTCCGAAAGAAAAGTTTACCGAGCTCCAAGACTTCGACGATGCGGCGTGGCGTCAGGAGGTTCTGGGCCAGGAGGAATTGTTCCTCGATCTACATGATCGATTGCCGCCGGAAATGATCTATGAACGCGAGTTGCTGATTTGCAGATTGTGAGCGCGAAATAGCCAGGATACACAGGTGAGTATGAAGAAGAGTCTGCTAGCTGTTCCTCTTGGGTTAAGTCTTTTGTTTTGCCAAGCCCAAACGGCATTTGGATGCATGTGTAGTGACGTCAGCGTCGAACAGGCCTTTAAAGAATCAACTGCGGTGTTTGTCGGCAAGGTTTTAAAGATAACCCAAGATAAAGAAGCGAGTGTCGTGTTCGCCGTCCGCGACTGCTGCAAAAGTGGAAAGAAATCGGAATCTCGGTGGGAAAAGTCTGTTTACAAAGTTCAGCGCGTGACTCTGCAAGTTACAGAATCTTTCAAGGGTTTGCCAGCCGAAACAGTCGAGATCGTGTCGGCTATCTATAATGGTGGCGGAACCTGCGGCGTTCTCTTTAAGGTAGGCGAGAGCTATTTAGTTTATGCAACGAAACGACAAAGCCTGACCGAGTATTGGCAACAAGTTCCCTCATTTCGACAGGAAATAAGCAATAACTTCTCGCTTGTGATGGGATTATGTTCTGAGGCCGATAAATTCAACGAACGATTGCCAAGCCTCAACACTGGAATTTGCTTGAGGACGACGCATATTCGTTGGGCGACGGAAGATCTTGAGAGAATTCGAAAGCTAGCGGCGAAGGATGCCAACCCAAGCAGAATTGATCCATGGAATTTCCTTCCAGCTAGAGTCCGGAACTCGAATTCGTTTGAGCGGTTGGTGCTATAAACATTTTGGCTCCTAGCGGAGCCAAGTTCTTACTTCCCGAACACACTCGCTGGATCGATCCTCAATGCAGCGCGCGCCGCTGCTGCCGGTAGGCCGACGTTTCCTTTGTAGAACTCGATATGCGAATGCCTGTAGAGCGGAGATGAGCCGCCGGGACCGCCCAGGTTTCCGATCCTCACGCGATCGCCTTCTGAAGTGATTTGAAAATCTTGCACATGAAAGACCGCGAGCGTCACGTCGGTTAAGTTCCCCAACTTCGGATAATAGAAAGTCACCGCTGCATCAGTCGGCGTCGGTTCGCTGCTGTGCGAAGTGAAACCGGCGGGCACGTACACGGGCGAATCGCCGCGGCCGTCCGGGCTGCCGTATAGATGCATCGCGTACGACAAATGGCCGCGACGCAGTTTGCCGTCGTCGCCGATCGTGTCGCCGCGATAGAGCGGATAAGACGCGCCCAATCCCGCGGGTTCAAATCCATTTGCGCCGGCGACCGCGTTTGGACCACCGAAAATTTGCGCCAGCAGCTTGTCGGAATCAGCCATCGCGCTGGTGTATTCATGCACCGTTGCATTCAACGGCAAGAACTTCGCGCTCTTGAGGCCGACCGCGTGCGCATATTTTAGAGAGTTATCTTCCGCACTCTCTTCACCGACCGGCCACGTCCTGGTAAAGCCTTCCAGGTTCGCCATCCACGTTTGCGTCACCGATTGAATTCCATTCTTGCCGTAGTTGAACGTCACGCTGCGGCCCGACGAATCGCTGACGCCGTGCAACATCAATCCATTCGCCGTGTAGAGCAAATACAACGTCGGCCCATCGGCTTGCTTAATTGTCGAGCAACGCAATTCACCATCGGGATATTGAGTGAATAGATAGCTGGCGCCGTCGTGGGTCTTCAACACCTTCATGCCGCTCTTCTCGACAAGTTCAATTCCATCTGCCGAAATGAAAGTATTCGTCACACCCGTCGGCGTCAGCTCAATGAAGCCGACAGTCTTTTCTTTCGTCAGCGCCGGCACCAAATAATTGCCGGTCTCTTCATCAAAGGCCAGATTGCGCGAGATTACCAAATCAAATTGACCAGTCGGATAAGCGAGTGACTGATCGAAACCGATGCTCAAACGCGGCGCGCTCAGACCGAGCAGCGGCAGCTCTTTATCTTTGAGGTTCCATTGGTAATTCGCCGCGGCTTCCGGTCCACTCGTTGAATCATCCGGCAGCTCCGGAAGCGTGACAGTTTTCGCTGCGGCGATCTGCAGAACGATCAAAGCGAGCAGGGAAATGACGCCAACCATGATGCCGCGTAAGCAAGAAGTTCGGAGGAGATTCATCAGCATGTAATTTTCACCGTGTAAGTTTGACTTTTTAGCGACACGACGAATCGTCGAGCGCGAAGTATCATGGTTCGATCGGTTTGCCGGTAAGACCTGGCCCGATCAGTTTGACTGCGCGAAAGCTGAGGCTCTTCAGGGCAGGTGTTCTTTATTGACGAGGCGGTAGTCCGAGTACTCGACTTCCTGTCAGTGGATCGATGTCAATAACGCGGCGTGGTCGCGGGCGTCGCACGATTGCAGAGCAACCGATATGCCGCCCGAAAACTCGTTCGTCGCATCGGGTCTCCAGTGGCACAGATCATGCGAAGGGTGACCCGGGGATCGCTGAAACATGCGGTCTCGATTGATTTATCGTCGTTCATGCAGCGTCTCGCCGAGGTTGAATGCAACAACCTGTCTTCTTTTGCACTGCTGGTTTTCTTGCCTAACTCGCTGCGGTTGAATAAACGGGAATGTCTTTGCTCTTGAGCGGTGATGTAGCTAGCCGTTATGACTCATACAATTGAAAGCGAACTTATTGATACTGCGGTTGGGCAAGGGCAGATTCTGTTTACGCTCGACTTGGCAGGAAATTTCAAATCCCTCGACTCGTTGACCGAACGCATCTTCGGTTATTCGGCCGGCGAGCTGAGCCGAATGAACCTCGCGCATTTGGTGCCACCGCAGCACGCCGATTACGTTCGGTCGCAAATCGCGCGCGCAGTCGATGCTGGATTGGGCGCCGTTTATGAAGTTGAGATCTGTGCGAAAGATGGCCGACGCCTGGCCCTGGAGATCAGCACGCGTCTGATTATGCGCGATGGTTGTCCTTTCGAATTGGAGGCGATTGGTTTTCTGCGAGCCGACAGTTGGTCCACTCAAGCGAGATGTTTACACGAAGAGGTTTGGATTGACTGCGGACTCACGGGCGCGAGGGCTTTGACATTCATATGATGAAGGTAATAAATCTTACAGAAATGCCCGACCTAAAAGCATTAGTAGTAGACGATGACGATCTGATTCGCAGCAATGTTGCCGAGGTTTTGAGCAACGAAGGCTGGGACGTGACGGAGGCTGAGTCCGCCGACCGCGCACTGGCGTTACTGCGTGACGACGCATGGTCACTCGTGTTCTGCGACGTAAGACTCAGCAGCAAAAACGATTATGAAGGATATGACGTCTTGCGCACTTTCACTGAAGAGCAGCCGGATGCGCAGATCGTTTTGATGACCGGGCACGGTTCGGCGGTCGGTGCGCTCGACGCGGTCTCGTCGGGCGCATACGATTATCTGCTGAAACCTTTCGAGATCGCCGACGTCAAACGTATCTCGCAAGCTGTTCGCGGCGGAATCGAAAAGCGGGCCCGGCGCAGCGATACCGGCGAGCTGCCGTCGCCTTCGGTTTACACCTCTGATATCGAACTCATCGGCGTCAGCAGTGCTTTTGTCGAAGTTATGAAACTGGTGGGCCGGGTTGCGTCGACTAATCTTCCGGTACTGATCACGGGTGAATCGGGAACTGGAAAAGAGATTGTCGCGCGCGCGATTCATCGCCGCAGTACGCGCGCGGAAAAACCGTTCGTCGCAGTCAACTGTGGCGCGTTGCCGGCAGAATTGATCGAGTCGGAATTGTTTGGTCACGTGCGCGGTTCATTCACCGGCGCGACAGTCGACCGACGCGGTCTTTGGCAAGAGGCCGATCGCGGCACCGTCTTTCTTGATGAAATTACGGAAACAACGCCGGCATTCCAGGTGAAGCTGCTGCGCGCTTTGCAGGAGGGCGAGATACGCCGCGTCGGATCGAATCAAACTCAGCGCGTAGACGTCCGCGTGATCGCCGCGACTAATCGCGACGCCGAAGACGAGGTGCGTCAGGGGCGCTTTCGACAGGATTTACTTTATCGCCTGAACGCTGTCACGATTCACCTGCCGGCGTTGCGTGAGCGGCGCGAAGACATTCGTCCATTGGCGAAATATTTTGTTGAGCGGACACTCGGCGAGGATGCACGCCCGATTGGTTTTTCGAAAGAGGCTTTGTGGATGCTCGACAACTACGAATGGCCGGGCAACATTCGCGAACTCGAGAACGCGATCGTGCGCGCGACCGCGCTTTGCGATCAAACTGTTCGTCCCGAAGATTTGCCTGAGCGTGTGCGGCGGTCGTTCAAAACAATCGGCAAAGAAGCTAACGGCTATCGATCATCCGAAGGCGACGCTGACGATGAGACACTCCTACCGCTTAATGAAATTGAGCGTCGTCACATTCTGCGAGTGCTCTCGCGCACCGGCGGTAACAAACAAGCGGCCGCGCGCATCCTGGGAATCGACCGCACAACCTTGCAACGCAAGCTCGAGCGGTATGATGTGGACGCAACTAACGGCGGCGCCACAAATGGCCTGTCCTAGTCCTCGGCCTTCTAATTAAGCAGCTACGGCAGAATTCTGCGCTGCCGGTACGGCGCGGAGCCGGCGTGAAATCTCGTGCGTCATCTCGACAATCTGATGACGTTCGAAGGGCTTGGCGACCACCCAGTCGACATGTGCCGCCTGTCGATCCTGCGTGCCGAAGGCTTCGCCCCAACCGGTAATCACTGCTACGGGGATATTGCGGTCACGTTCACGTACGGCGCGCGACAGCTCCCAACCGTTCATATCCGGCATGCCAACATCGGTAAAGACGGCGTCGAAGTGTCCCTGATCGAGCAGCGACAGCGCCTGGTTTCCGCCGCTGGCAACCACCGCGTCGCAACCCTGCGTGGAGAGAATATCGCGCAGCAGATCGCGAATGTGTTCTTCATCGTCGACGACCAGTATGCGTGGACGCGAGCTGTTCACGCGAATCGCCGGCGCAGTCGAGAGAGTCTGCTTGGCGATGGCTACCTGGCTGATTTTCGGGATTGGCAGGCGAATGCGAAACGTGCTGCCGCTGCCGAGTTTCGATTCAACATCGAACGTGCCTTCGTGTCGCCGGATGACGCCGTAACTCACCGCGAGACCGAGACCCATTCCCAAATGATCCTTCGTCGTGAAAAATGGATCGAAAACGCGGAGCCTGGTTTCTTCGGTCATGCCCGTGCCGGTGTCGCCGACCGAGATTTCGATTGCGTTGTTCATTTTCCGAGCAGACAGCGCGAGTTCGCCGCCTTTGGGCATGGCATCGACAGCATTGAAAACGAGATTGACGAGTACTTCGCGCATTTCCGACTCGTCGCCCTTGATCGTTAAGTCGGCGGGGCAATGCATTTCGAGATTGATGTGAATGTTGGCGGCCTCGGCGCGGTTCTTCCAGCGCGGACGGGTGATCTCGGCAACGTCGAACAGCAATTGCCGCACGTCGATCGGCTGGAAGTCGTGATCGCGGCGCTGGCGCGCGAAATCCTGAATTCGCTTCACCGTTTTCGCGCCGTCCTTCGCGGTCTTGATGATGATGTTGAGTCCGGCTTCAATCTTCCGCTGGTCGCGCGTGTCCAACAGCAATTGGGCGCGGCCCAGAATGCCCGCCAAAGTATTATTGAAATCGTGCGCGACGCCGGAAGCCAGTTCGCCGAGCGCTGACATTTTTTCAATTTGCGTGAACTGTTCGCGGATGCGTTTCTGTTCGGTGATGTAGTGATTGAGTTCCGCGACGTGACGTTCAGCCTCAGCCGCATGCGCGGCGGCTTCTTCTGCTTTCGCGGCGGCGGCCATCACTTCGATATTTCGTAGATAAGTGCGATAGGTGAAGTAAACGATCGCGACAATCGGCATCATGGCCACGAAGGCGTAGAAGCCGGCAGTGTCCGACATCTTGGCGGCAATGCCCGCCGTCGAGGCGCCCGCGAAGTACGTGATTGATGCCCAAAGATAATATTTGGTCCAGGTGTGCCAAACAGCTTCGTGTGATTTCAAGGCGCTGTAAATCGCCGCAAGCCATGAGTTGCTGACATATTGAATCAGGGCCATCACGCACAAAGCCACCACGAATGCGGCTGAAAATGAACCATGTCGCAACGCGCCGATGTCGCCGAAAAATATCCGCACGATCGTGACCGTGATGAACGTGGCTAGCGCCATCATCGCTCCGTTGAAGGCGATGGTGAGCGGACTAATCGCAATCGATTTTTTGCTGAAGCGAAAAGAAGAACAGAAAGCTTCCAGGGCCGCGAGCAGAACGGCAGCTTCGCCCCCGTAAATCAGAATGGTCAAAAAGAAGAAGGTGTCGGAGACTGAAATGTGACCGCTGATGCGCGGGATTCTAATGGTCAAGCGCGAACTGACGGCGATGGTCAAGACCGTTAACGCCAACAGGCGAGCGTCGAGACGCTCGACGGGAAAATGGCGCAATGAATAAAGGACGGCGCCAGACGCCGCGACGATGATCGTCAGCATGTAAGCGCGAATTAATGATTGTCGGTTCATAAAATGTCCTCGGGTTAGCCGCCGGAGATCGCGCGGCAACTAAAGAAAATTAATACTTCAAACAATCGCGGCCGTTGTCGGCCGGGATAACCGTCACGGTCATAGGATCCGAATGCGTCGTCGTCGACATGCCTTGCACATTGGTTTCAAGCCCGAGCAATGAATCGCTGACGAGCACGCCGTCGCTGACAAGCACCCCGTCGCTGACGAGCACGCCTTCGCTGACCAGCACGTCTGAACTCAGGAACAGGGTTCCGCCGGCCATCGTTGTCCCATCGCTGACACGCACGTTGTCGCTGAGGCGAACGCCGCTGGAGAGCATCGGGTTCGCGACGAATGTTCCGTTATTGACCATTACGCCGTCGCCCATCAGCACGCCTAAGCTATAAATGCCCTGGTACCTCGTGATCAGATCAGCCCCGGTGATGAAGTTGTGCTTGAGAATGAGACCCTCCGACCATTTGAAAGTCTGGCCGGCAATGGTTGTTTGCGGCATCGGCGTTCCCGATATGGTCAACAGCGGTGAGCCGACGGTCACGCCTGACCTGAGGTTCTTCCGCATCAACCCGGCCAGGCGGAGGGCGCCTTCGATATTGATCTCGCCCGCGCCCTGCTCGAACATATTGAACTTGGCCAACGGTTGGGCGGTGTACATCAAGAGCATCTTCACCATGTTTGGTGTGAGACTCGGATCTGCTTGCAACAACAAAGCTGCCGCTCCCGAAACGATCGGCGTCGCCACCGAAGAACCGTTGAGATACATCATGCGGCGACCGTCGGTGCGGCTTACCCCGGCGTCAAGCCACGGATTGTGTGCGACTAAATAATTGTTGCGCGCTTCCGCATTGATGATTTTGTTTCCGGGCGCGACGATGTCCGGCTTGATAAGGTGGTCATAATGTCTCGCTCCGCTGGAATCGACGTAGCTGCTGCGCGTTGGCCCACGCGAACTGTAGGTGGCCACACCGTCGTCGCCGCGCTCATCAGTGCCGAAAGTGTTAGCGGCGCCCACGGTGATTGCCGAAGGTTCGATTCCCGGTGAATGTACCTGGCCATAGATCTTTTTGCCGGCCGCGTTGAGACCGTTATTGCCGACAGCGGCTACTACTACGATGCCGGCGTCAACCAATTTTCTGACGGCGCGGCAAACCGGATCGTAGGCGTAAGAATCGACGGCGGGCGCACCGATGCTCAGATTCACGACACGAATGTTGTAAGTCATGCGATTGTTCATGACCCATTCGAGGGCGCCCAAAATCGCCGACACTCTGCCCGAGCCGTTTGCGCCGAGCACGCGCAAGTTAATCAGATTGGCGTTCGGCGCAATGCCGGTGAATTGGGCGTTGGCGATGCGGCCATTGCCGGCGGCAATAGCAGCCACGTGCGTTCCGTGGCCAAACGGATCGTCGACGCGGCCTTCACCAGTAAAGTCCTGACTCACGATCACACGTGTACGGTTGTGCCGATCGAGAAACGCCGTGTGCGTTGTGTCGATACCCGAGTCGAGCACCGCGATGCCAATTCCGGAGCCGTCGGTCGCAGTCGTATTGACAGGTGTGGCGAGGCGCGCCGCCTCGGCGCCCGTCGTGGTCGTGACATGACCGAATGAATAGTTCTGTCGATCGAGCGAAATGAAATCGACGTCAGGCCTCGACGCTAGCTCATCGACTCCTTTGGCAGGCACATCGACGACGCGAGCATTGAATTGCGTCAACGTCGCCTTCACGCGCCCGGATTTTTTCGCGATGTCAGAATCAAAATTCGGATTTGCCTTATCGTTGAGTTGCACGATCACCGGAATCGTCTGATTCGGCGAGACGGCGCGGGCTTTATCAGAGACATCCTCTGAAATTTTGTGCGAGAACGGACTGCGCGGAGAGCGTCTGGAGCCTGAACCCCGAGCGCCGACCGTTTGCGGCATGAAGTGGATACCAAAGACACACGCGAGCAGCAAAATGAGAAAGAAGGGGCAAGTTTTTTTCATAAGACCTCGTTTCGACGAGTTCCAAAAATTTAAGACGGACTACAGTAATTGCGGCTGAGTTCGCAAAAAATAGGTGTCGTACCAGCCGCGGGGCACGAATCCAAGTTTGCAGAAAAATCTTTGCGCCTGCACACGCTCTTCATTTACTAAGACACTGATTGATTTAGTTCGATCCAGAAGTTTCCGTGCGAGCTGGGCCAGGCACCGCGAACCATGTCCCTGGTCGCGATGCTGCGGATGCACGTAAACGCCTTCCAGATAAATGACCTCCGGCGTTTCGCTGATTACATCCGCTTTGAAGATCAACCGATCCTGCTCGGCCATGACCCAGGTGCGGCGCTCTTCGATCCGGCGCCGACATCTTTGGCGAAATGCGTCCGGGTCAACCTGCAAGGGATTGACGCCACTCTCTTCGAAAGCCATCGTCGCATGCACAGGTACGACGAGCGACAAATCAGTCACTTCAGCCAGCCGTAGATGAGGAACAGAATCGGTTCGCATTGGCTGGCTGCTCAACTCGAGGAGAACCTCGCGACAGACGCGATGTCTGGGCTGGCCGTGCGGCGCGTAAAATTTCCAGAAGCGCTCAACGGTTTCAGCCTCGCCCATCAACATGTGCGTACGCGGAAAGTGCTGGGCCAACTGCGCAAACTGCCTCAGCGCTTCGTCACACCGCGCGTCAATAAAAACTGCATGGCCGATGAGCGCGATGCCGACCAACATCTCAGCGGCATTGCGCGAGGCATAGAAAGTTCCGCGATTGAACTTGCTCTCAATTCCATTGTCGCGAATCAATCCGGCCATCACCACGTTGTGTAGCGGCCGCTCGGCGAGAAATCTCAGCGCCTGTGATCGATCTTCGTTTACCAGGCGCGTCGTTACCACTGATTCGTATAACGATAACGAGGAGAGCGCCGTCTTCGGGTCCTCAATGAGGTTGGGCGATTGGGTTATCATTTCACTCCTTTGCGGGTCTGATTTCTGAGACTAAGCGTTAGTACTTGAGACAATCGCGGCCGGTGTCGACGGGCACCACCGTTACTGACGTGGGGTCACCATGCGTCGTCGCCGACATCGCTTGCATAGTTGAATCCGGGCCGAGGGTGGCATCGCTGACCAGCACTCCGTCGCTAACCAGTACGCCGTCGCTAACCAGCACGCCGTCGCTGACCAGCACGCCCGAACTCAAGAACAGTGTGCCGCCGGCCAAAGTTGTGCCGTCGCTGAGATGGACGCCGTCACCGATTATGACTTTGCTCGTCAGCATAGAGTCGCCGATCAACTCGCCATCTCTGACGAGGACGCCGTCGCTCAACAGCACTCCTAAGGCATAAATGCCCTGATACTTTGTGATCAGATCATTTCCAGTTCCGCAGTTGTACTTGAAAACCAGTCCCTGCGCCCAGGTGAAACTCTGGTTTGCGATAGTCGTTTGCGGATTGGGGGCTGCATAGATCAAGAGTGGCGCTCCAACCTTCGTGTTTTGCGAAAGGTCTCGACGGATTACTTGCGCTAAGCGCACGGCGCCCTCGATGTTGATCTCTCCCGCTCCTTGTTCCAGAACGTTGTTGCCAGTAAGCTGCTGCGCCGTGTACATCAAAATCATCTTCAACAGGTTTGGCGTCAAAGTCGGATTCGCCTGTAACAATAGCGCCGCCGCGCCGGCGCCGACGGGCGCAGCCATGGAAGAACCGCTCATATACATCATGCGGCGCTCAGGCGCTTGACTCACGCCGGCGTCCAACCACGGATTGTGCGTGACCATGTAATTGTCCGGTGATTCGGCGTCAATAATTTTGTTACCTGGCGCGACAATGTCAGGCTTGATCAAATTATCGTAATGCTTGGTACCCTGCGAATCGACGTAGGAACTGCGGGTTGGACCACGCGAGCTGTAAGTAGTGATCGCGTCATCGCTGCGATCGTCTGTGCCGAAGGTGTTGGCTGCGCCCACCGTAATTGCCGACGGTTCAATGCCCGGCGAGTGCACCTGCCCATAAATCTTCTGTCCCTCACCGTTCTTGCCGTTGTTGCCAGCGGCTGCGAACACCACGATGCCGGCATCGACGAGCTTTCGCACGGCGCGACAGACGGGATCGTATGTGTAAGAGTCCACTGCCGGCGCGCCGAGACTCATATTCACCACCCGAATGTTGAATCGGTAGCGGTTCTCCAAGATCCAATCAAGCGCACTCAAGACTGATGAAACGTTCCCGGAGCCAGTGGAGTTCAGGACCCGCAAGTTAATCAGGTTTGCATTGGGCGCAATGCCCGTAAATTCAGCGTTCGAGATGCGACCGTTACCCGCGGCAATCGAAGCGACATGCGTCCCGTGCCCGAATGGATCGTCAGTGCGGCCTTCACCAGTAAAATCAACACTGGCGATCACTCGACAGCGGTTGAAGCGATCCACAAATGCGGTGTGATCGGAATCGATGCCGGAATCGAGCACCGCGATTCCAATACCCGTGCCGTCCAGTTCTAGCGGAAGGATGCTGCTGCTATTGCGGATGTAATCCGCGCCGGTAGTGCTGGTCACATGTCCCAGGGCCAAAGCTTGGCGGTCCAGCGAAATAAAGTCGACATCGGCCCGTGCCGCCAGGTCATCGACGAATTTCGCCGGCACTTCAATCGCTCTGAGATTGAAATTTTTCAAGATCGCGCCACGCAAGCGGCCGGCTTTTCTGACCACGTCTCCTTCAAAGGTCGAATCAACCCGATCGTTGAGTTGCACAATCAATTGAATCGGCTGGCTCTGCGAAACACCGCGAGCCTTCTCAACTACATCGCGCGAAATTTTGTGAGCATGCGGCGAACCTGGCCGCGCTCGAAGACTGGCGCGTGGTGGATTAATGATTACGATCAGAGCACACACCAGCAGTAAACAGAGACTAATGTACTTGACGGTGGGGCAACCGTTTTTCATGTCACCTCGGTTTCTCGACGGCTCAGAAACGCATTACAGGGAGGGGCAATTCTGAAGTCGTACGTGGTACGTTTTTAAGGCGACGCACCGACCTGACTTTGTGCCTGCAGGAATAAATTCCCCTGGGGCAGAACTAACGTGTCCAATAAAACCAGCCTTGCCTGTCGGGTGGAGGCCCACTTATTAAACAACGAGGAGAGCTAAAGGGTTGGGCGAAGATACTACTGCTGCCCTTGCTTTTCGTCAATCGAACTGATGCTTGCTATCTCATATGCGCTGTATCATCGCCCGTTAGCGAACTCAGACTGCTATCCGAAACCAAAATTCCATCGCTGACCAGGATGCCATCGCTGACCAGGATGCCATCGCTCACCAGGATGCCATCGCTCACCAGGAATCCATCCGCGAGCACGCCATCGCTCAACAGAAGATTCAAATCGAGAAACGGCATTCCCTCGTCGATCGTGCCGCCGTCGCTCGTAACGGCGCTCAATCCCAGCGACACGCCCGCAGTAATCTTGTTTGTATCGATAGATTGACCCTGGGGGGCCTCTACAATTCCATCGGAGAGGATGAAACCATTGCCGTAAACGCGTTGATACTTAGTCATCAACTCGTCGCTGACGGCATATGAATGATTGCAGATGACACCGCCGGCCCAGGCGAAAGTCTGTCCGCTAATGATCGTTTGCTTGACCGGCGACGGGCTCGTTAACAAAGGCTCGCCTAAAGCCGTAGAAGTTGACAGATCCGTGCGCACAAGTTGGGCCAGCCGCAGCGCGCCTTCAATGTTGATTTCCCCTGCACCCTGCTCGAAGGTATTCGATCCTGGTAACGGCTCAGCCGTATACATCAGGATCATCTTGATCAGGCTCGGCGTTAGATTTGGGTTCGCCTGCAGCAGCACCGCCGCCGCGCCCGAAGCCACCGGTGTCGACATCGATGATCCGCTCAGATACATCATGCGGCGGGCGGGATCGGTGCTGACGTTGGCGTCCAATTCGGGGTGCGCCGTCAGCAAATAATTTCCCGCCGCCGCCGCGCCCACGATCTTGTTTCCGGGCGCTACCAGGTCAGGCTTGAGCAGATTGTCGTAGTGTTTGGTACCGTCGGCATCGGTCGAAAAACTTCGAGTTGGGCCACGCGAGCTGTAAGTCGTGATTGAATCGTCGCCGCGCGCGTCGGTACCGAAACTGTTCGCGGCGCCGACAGTGATCGCGGAGGGTTTGTTGCCGGGCGAATGAATCTGTCCATAGATCTTGTCGCCGTTTGAGTCTTTGCCGTTGTTGCCGGCGGCAGCTACGACCACAATGCCGGCATCGCTCAGGCTTCGCACCGCCTGACAGACGGGATCGTCCGTGTATGAATCAATCGCCGGCGTGCCGATACTCATGTTGACGACGCGGACATTGTAGAGATTGTGATTTGTCAGAATCCAATCGAGCGCCGCCAAAAGGCTCGAGGTCGAGCCGGTGCCTCCGGAATCGAGAACCCGCAGATTGATGATGTTCGCATTTGGCGCGATTCCCGTATAAGCACCATTGGCAATTTGATTGTTACCGGCGGCGATTGAGGCTACGTGAGTGCCGTGACCGTAAACGTCGCCCGTTAGATTTTCACCCGTGAAGTCGCGTGAAAATATTATGCGGCTTAGTCCCAATTGGTTGTTGAAGGCCACATGTCCGGTATCGATTCCGGAATCGACAAACGCAATCCCAACACCGGTGCCATCATAAACACTCGTCGTCGTGACTAGCCCGCCGAGCTGCGTTGTTGTTTGCACACGCGACTGCGCGATGCCGGTCGTATTTTCAACATGTCCGAAACTGCCAATGTGCCGGTCCGGCGAAATGTAGCGCACCGAACTTTGTGAAGCTAGTGCTGCGATCGCGCTGGCCGGCAGTTCGATCGCGCGCATGTTGAGCGCATTCATGGTCCGCGTAACTTTTCCAGCGACGTTTGTCAGAATCGCGTCCGGAGCGCTCGACCTATCGAACTGCACGACAACCTTCAGCCGATCATCCCTTCGCGGAGCCAATGCCTTTTGCATTAGATCGACAGAAACTTTGCGAGAAAAACTCTTGGTCGTGGCTGACGCAAGACATTTGGCCGGAAGACCCATGGTGAAACAGGTCGCCAGCAGAGCCAACGCGAGAAATTTTCGAGTAGTGCGCATATCAACGGCCTCTATGCGTGGTCCAAAATCGGTGCGGCCTCGATCAAAACGGGTGGCGCTGCTTGGGCAACAGCCGTGCCGATGACATAAATGCCCTGTTCATTGAATGAGAAGAATCGGCAACACTTAAAGCAAAACCTGCAGGCAATGACCCGATGTCATTGATCGCAAAGCAAGTCGATTGCGAAGAGACGGGCCGCTGATTTCAACTATTCCGGCACTTGCCTAAAAAAACAAGGTCCTGACTCCATCTGCGGATTTCTGCATGTCGCCAATGTCACCGCAGCAAAAAACATCGAGCCTCGACTCTCCAGCGGACTAATTGGCCGATTTCTCTTGATGTGCCAGTGGCATCCCTGTTGCCCAAGGTCGGCCGCGATTCGCACAAGGCTTCGATATGAACGAGAGAAAACCACGCATTCTGATCATCGACGATGACGATGAGATCCGCAGCGTCCTCGATGAGGCATTGACCAATTCGTACGAATGCAGCGCGTGCAATTCGGCGAGGGACGCGCTGTCGTTGTTGGCAACGCGTTCCTTCGATTTGATTCTGACCGATATCAACATGCCGCAGATGAGTGGGCTGGCGATGATGCCTTATCTCACGAACCTGGCGCCGGACGCCGTCGTCGTCATGATTAGTGGCCAGCTGATGATTGAATCGGCGATCGAAGCCATGCGTGCGGGCGCGTTCGACTACGTCACCAAGCCTTTCGATCTGGATCAGGTCCGGGCGGTGGTTTCGCGCGCGATCAATCATAAGCAACGGCTGGAGAATCCGCGCGTGACCGGCAATCTCAGGGATCGAGCTGCCGCCAGAATGCAAGAGGCCCTGGACCATGGCGACTTCATTGTTCATTACCAGCCGCAGGTCAATATTCAAACGCGAAGGATTGTTGGCGCCGAAGCCTTGGTGAGATGGCGCGACCCGAAGTGTGGATTGCGTCTGCCCGTGGACTTTATTTCGCTCGCCGAGGAGACGGGACTGATCGTTCGTTTAGGTGAATCGGTCCTGCGTTCGGCCTGCGCGCAAACGCGAAGATGGCATCTTTCGGGATTCAGAGACTTTCGCATAGGCGTGAACGTCTCGCCGCGGCAACTGCAACAGGCAGAGTTTCCTGATACCGTCGCCGAGGTGCTCACGACGGCCGGCTTGCCGCCTCAAACTTTAGAGATCGAGGTGACCGAAACGTCTTTGATGCTGGATCCGGAAGCGGGAATTCGAACCTTGACTGCGCTGCGAGCGATGGGCGTCAAAATCGCCATCGATGACTTCGGGACCGGCTACTCTTCGCTTGGTTATCTCAAGCGTCTGCCGATCGATTCGGTCAAGCTCGACGCGTCATTCGTCAAAGATGCCACGAACGATCCCGACGACGCCGCACTGGTCATGGCGATCATCACGCTGGCCCACAATCTGCGGTTGAAAGTAATTGCCGAAGGAATTGAAACGGAGGATCAGTTGGCGTTCCTGCGATTGCTGCGATGTGATGAAGGTCAGGGTTATTTTCTGGGTAAGCCGAGCGACTCGGAAGAGTTTCCTCCGATCTTCAACGAATGTCACAACGAACGGCAGTTCCAGCGGACAATGGCACCGACGACATCGTGCGACGACCGATGCGCAGCCGCATAGCCGTTACGACGCGGCGCCTTTCATATTCACACCGAACAACCTTTCGAGCGCCGGCTCCATCACTTTGGTGCCGTATTCGCCTGCCGCGAAGCTCTTCAGTTTGTGCTGTTCATCGAATAGGTAATAGCCGGCACGTAGCCGTGCTCATTTTGAAATGCGTCCCGCAGCTTATGTTCATTGTCAATCGCACGGGGCTCGGTGATTTGATACTTGGCGGCCGTTTCACGCACTGCGTCGATGTTCGTATCTTCAGGATAACGGGGCATGTGAATCGCAATCACACGTAATCCGGCCGCCGCGTATTTTTCACGCCACTCAGCAACGTGCGGCAAGTTGTCTTTGCACATGCCACAGCTCACGGACCAAAAATGAATCAACACGGGACGGCCTTCCGCGTCTTTTAGTGCTTCCTCGGCTGAGCCGAAGAGCCATTCAGTTGCGCCTTCGAGGGAAGGCATCGGGGTCCCAATTCTCATTGGCATGATGAACTCTCCGGTATTTGTCCTATTTGTCCTTTTGGTCCCTTACGTCCCCGTAGTCCCTCAGGGACACAAAGGACATAAGGGACGCAAGGGACCCAAGCAAGTTAAGCTTTGATGGTTTCCTGACCGGGCCGCCATTCAGCTTGGCAGAGTCCGCCGGTCTGCAGGGCTTGAATCACGCGCAGCGTTTCTTCCGCCGAGCGTCCAATGTTCAGATCATGGACCACTTTGTAACGGAGCACCCCTTCCGGATCGATGACGAACAAACCACGAAGCGCAATGCCCTTGTCGTCGATCAGCACGCCGTAATCTTTCGACATCTTTTTGGTAATATCGGCTCCCAGCGGATACCGAAGTCCTTCAACACCGCCCTTATCGCGCGGCGTTTGTAGCCACGCGCGATGCGAGTACACCGAGTCCGTCGAGATGCCGATGAGTTCAGCGCCGATTCCTTCGAAATCCTCATAGCGGTCGCTGAATGTTGTCAATTCGGTTGGACAAACGAACGTAAAATCCAACGGATAAAAAAGCAGGACTACCCACTTGCCTCGATAATCCGAGAGCCTTACCGGCTCGTTCAGTTTCTCAATGTTCTTGGTTGATGGTATTTCAAAATCAGGCGCGGGTTTGCCGACCTGAGCCGATTCATATTGTGTTGCTACTGCTGTACCTGCTGCTGACATTCTTCCTCCTGGTTGTTTAGTGCCGCGTGGATTTACCAGCGCGGCTTTTCAGAATTAAGACGAACTTCTCCATTTACGATCGCGACATTTTTGTAGCGCAACACTGCGCTACTCACGGCACTTCGGACAAAGACCGACTAAAGTCAAACGAATCGATTCCGCCTTGAATTTCGATGCTCGCGCCGCTGCCCGTGTCAACCCGACCGTACCAGGCAAATCAAAATCAACCAGCTTGCCACACGCCGAACAGATTGCATGGTCGTGCCGATCAGTTTCGCGATCGAATCGGCTGGCGCCATCACCGAACGTGATTTCGAGAATCAACCCTTTGTCGCATAAAAACCTCAGCGAGTTATAAACCGTGGCAAAGCTAATCCCCGACAAACGCTTGCGCGCTGCGTCAAAGACCTCGGCGGCGGTGGGATGGTGATCTCCAGCCTGCACGACGTCGAGTACGATCTGACGCTGACGCGTCAACGCGACCGCCGTCTGAGTCTTATGCTTTCGCATGACTAGAATTATAATAATTCTAAAATAATAGTCAAGTCTGACGGGCGGATTGGCAAATCATGTTCCGTTTAGACGGCTTGTCCGGCGGCGCCGGAAGTGCGCCGGATTGCGTTGTGATGGTGACCCAGCGGCCTTGAATGAATTTGTGTGAGCGAGTAGTCTTAAGCTGTTCAACGAGAAATTGAATCATCAATCGGAGGAGGTATTGGTTTCATGCCTGAAGTTGGGGACATGGCTCCGGACTTCGAGTTGAAGAGTCACCTCGAAAAAGATAAGAAGGTGAAGCTCTCGGATTTTCGGGGCAAGAAAAATGTAATCATCGCGTTTTATCCGCTGGCCTGGACCCCGGTCTGAACGGCCCAAATGCCCGCGTATGAGGCCGACCTCGAACGTTTCGCGGGCTACGATGCTCAGGTGCTGGGCATCTCGGTCGATAGCGTTCCCTGCAACACCGCCTGGGCCAAGAGTCTCGGTGGCCTTTCCTACGATCTTCTCAGCGACTTTCATCCTAAAGGCGAAGTAGCGAAGGCTTATGGTGCTTATCGGGCCAACGACGGCATCAGCGAGCGCGCGCTCTTTATCGTCGATAAGGAAGGCAAGCTTGCGTTCGTCGACATTCACAACATCGCCGATCAGCCTGACAACGAAGAGTTGTTTGAAGTGCTTAGGAAGTTGTAAACGACAGTTCTCTGTGTCCTCTGTGGTGATTCTTGCTCGCGAATAGTTGAACCACAGAGGGCACAGAGGTAAACCCAGAGATTGGAATGACCCTTTCCCGCAAATGCGTTCCCTTTACGCCGTTTGATCGTGAACTATCAAAGAGCACGATTGCGATTGTTACCGCGGGGGGAGTACACCTTAAAGATCAAGAAGGTTTCAATATTGCCGACGAGCTCGGCGATCTAACCTACCGAGAGATTCCGCCAGACGTCGATTCATCACAGTTGATGGTGACGCATCACCACTACGACCATTCCGATGCCGATCAGGATATCAACGTCGTGTTCCCAATTGATGTGTTGCGTGATCTGAAAGCGGAAGGATTCGTTGCCGAGACCGCGAAAAAACATATCGGCTACATGGGGTTCACCATGCAGCTCAAGGCGATGTACGAGGGCACGGCCCGTGAGATTGCCAACGATATCGACAAAGGCTCGCGGGCCGACGCGGTAGTATTGACCGGCGGTTGACCCAGCGTCTGTCACCGCACGGTCGTCGCGGTCCAACGTGAAATTGAAATGAAAGGCATCCCCACAGTTTTGATAACCGTCAGTCCTGAAGTCTCAGCCCAAATGCGCCCGCCGCGTTCGCTCTATCCGAAAGGCTTTAAGATTGGCAACAGTCTCGGGCGACCAGGCATGCGCGATTTGCAGAAGAGAGTCCTCCGCGACGCGCTGAAGCTGTTAACTCAGAACACGCGTCCGGGCGAATTCGTCACAATTGAATATCCAGAATATGGCGAACAGCACGAGCCGCCTCGTGTGAAAAAACTCTAATTGCTGCGAATTTCTTTCCGCGCGCGCACCGCTACGTGATCAGGTTTGAGAGCATTCCGCAAAGTAATTGCTAATAGCGCAAATAAAAGCTTGACACAATAGTTAGGCTGCCATAGAGTGCGTCTCGCATTTGTCCTTCGCTGTTATCGGCGAACCTTTCATCGACAGCTATTTACGCAGTCATCCGTTCCGCTGGTTTCTGAAAACGTCCCCTACGAAAAAGGAGGCTGTGCCCATGGTTTTCATCTCAAAACGCAATCGCCGCAGAGAGAAGGAGCTGCAACAAGCTCTGCATAATCGGCTCGAACTTGTCGAGGCAGGATTCACCCGCCGTGACTTGATGCGAATGGGTTTGATGTCGAGCGCGGGCGTTCTTATTCCTAAGCTCGGTTTGACGCACGTTCAGGGTCAAACAATGAGTAGCTCGAGTTGGGGTGGCGGCAGTTGCTATGGCGGCGGATGCAACGTCGGCTGTAGTCCGCAACCGGCGCAAGTCTTCGTCGATCCGTTGCCGATTCCGCCGGAGCTGCCGGCGCGACCGCTGAGCGATCCGGGTTTGCAGTTTGGTGCACCGCCACAATTGTTTCCGAACAACATTACCAATCCCAATACCGGATTGCCTTACGAAGGTCGCGGCCAGTTCAACGGCTCGCTGCGCCCGGGAACGGACGCGTTTCAATTCTTCAATCAATATCCGCCGCAGAAATATTTTGTGCAGCGCATGCGCGCGAATGCGAACTTTCGTTTCACCTCAGACACAAACATCCCGGCGCAGACCATTTGGGGATTTAATCTCGGCGGCTCGGCCTCGAGCGACGTCGCGACGTTTCCCGCCCCAACTCTAGTTACTCATTACCAGGAGCCGTGGGTCGTTCGTCGCTTTAATGAATTGCCGACGCAGAGTCAGAACGGCGGGTTCGGCGTGCCAGAAGTCTCGACACACCTGCACAATTTTCACACTGCGCCAGAGAGCGACGGCGGCCCATGCCGCTGGTTTTTCCGCGGCCAATATTTCGATCAGTACTACACGGCGCAGCAGGCAGGCTTTGCTTCAACCCATCAGCCTTTCGGCGACATCAACGAATCTCTCAGCACGCTGTGGTATCACGATCACCGGATCGACCACACCGCGGAAAACGTCTACAAAGGAATGGCCGGCTTTCATTTGATGTTCAACCAGTACGATACCGGAAATGAAACGACCGGCTTTCGCCTTCCGAGTTATCCGCAGTACGACATTCCGCTCATGCTGGCGGACAAGTTACTCGATTCCAACACCGGCCTGCTTTGCTTCGACACCTTCAATTTCAAGGGGCTGCTCGGAGACGTCATCCTCGTCAACGGCGTGATTCAGCCGTTCATGAGTGTCAGCAAGCGACGTTATCGTTTCCGCGTGTTGGACGGCGGTCCCTCGCGCTTCTACGAGCTGTTCCTGACCGATCCGCTGACACCCAGCACCGTCATACCCTTCTGGGTAATCGCGAATGACGGCAACCTGCTGCCGACGCCGGTGCAGGTTACGAGCTTTCGACTCGGCGTGGGCGAACGTTACGACATCATTATCGACTTCAATCAAGTGAAGAGCCTGATTGGCAGTCACACAAAAGTGCGCCTGGAAAATCGGCTGGAGCAAACGGACGGTCAGGGGCCGAGTGGCAACATATTTTCGCCTGGTCAGGGCATGTACTGCATGGAATTCCAGATCGGCGCAGCCGCTACGGATGCGAGCGTCGATCCGGCAACTCATCCGGCGTTCTATCAACTGCCCGCTGTGGTAGCGCCGCGCATCACCCGCAACTTCAATTTTGATCGCAACAACGGGCAGTGGGTCATCAACAATAAGTTCGCGAGTTGTAACGAGCTTCGCTTTACAGTCACCCAGAACAGTGCCGAGAATTGGAAGCTCACCAACGGCCGGCGCGATTGGCAGCACCCGATCCACGTACACCTCGAAGAGCATCAGATCCTGCAACGCAACTCCGGTGGCCGACACGATCGTACTGAATGGTCAAACTCCAACGGATACAGCGGCGACGGTTGGGGTAGCGGTGGCTATGGCAGCGGAAGCGGCAGCAACGGCGGCACTAACAACAACGGCGTGCCGACGGTGGAAGTCTCGCGCAAGGATGTCACGAGACTTCAACTCGACGAGACAGACACGATCTTCATGCGTTTTCGAGATTTTACGGGTGACTGGCCGATGCACTGCCACAACACCATTCACGAAGACCACGCGATGATGCTGTTATTTCAGGTGCAGCCGAACGTCACCGATAACAATCAAAATCCCTGAACCTGGGAACGATGGCGAAGCGCCATGAAATGGCGAGGCGATCGAATGAACGAATCCGCGTTAGCGGTTAAGCAAGGAGCAAGCGACATGGCAAAAATCACCAGAAGACAATGGCTAGCGACGGCGGGAACTGCTACCGCGACCATTACCGCAGGCGCCGTGTTGGGCCAGCAAAACTCGCCCGCGACGGCTAAATATAATTTTCAGAAGATCTCGCCGCGCGAACTACTTCAGCGCCGTCACCTGCCCGACGTTGAACTCATCACCCAGGACAACCGGAAAGTTCACTTTTACTCAGACGTGGTAAAAGACAGGCGCGTGGTCATTCAATTCATGTTCACGCGGTGCAAGGACATCTGTCCGGTAATTACTCATCACCTCGTCGAGGTGCAGCGTCTGCTGAACGGTCGTGTCGGACGCGACATCTTCTTTTATTCGATTTCGCTCAGCCCTGAAGAGGACTCTCCTCGCGCCTTGAAAGCTTATGCAAGCATGCACCACGTTGGTCCAGGCTGGACGTTTCTGACCGGTAAGCCCGCAGACATCTTTCTGCTACGCAAATCGCTCGGCTTCTTTTACGACGATCCCAAGGAAGATGCTGATCGAAATAATCACTCAGGCATGCTGGTCATCGGAACTGAACCGTTGATGCGCTGGGCGATGTGTGAAGGCGGCGCCGATCCGAAATGGATCGCGACGGTGATTCAAACTGAAGTCGATGCCCCGCTGACGGGCGTGGTGGACGGCGTGCGCCAGGAAGACGTGGCGATCAAGGTGAACTCGCCACGATTCGCAAGCGCCAAAAGCGGCGATCAAATGCAGATGCCACATCGCCATAATTAATCGAAGGTTGGCGGCCAGTGAGTCGCGTTCATGAGGGCGTTGAAAAATAATTCGAACCTGCCGGATGTGACGGCCGTCACAACAGCATGACAAAACAAGCTGAAGTTGCTCGACAGAATGAAATGGGCGGGCGTAGAATCGCGACAGTGAAAGGATCACTTAGACGATTATTGAAACTTCGCTACGTCATCGCTCTGGCGTTGATCTTCTGGTGCGCCGGCGCCGGCTGCATGATGGTCAGTTATGCGCGCTCAACGATGGGCGACGTGAATGCATCCGCCATCGATGCGGAACAATCCATGCGCGGGATGTCCGCATCAATGGATGCGCACGCCTGCTGTAAAGCAAAGCACAAGGCGGTCAAGCGAACTCGCGGTGCGCGGCAACTTCTAAACACTGAGTTTACCGAATTCACCCTTCCCTTACCGATTCGCAGCGATGCCATGAGTTGTTGCCCGCTGACCAGCGGCTCGATCGTAGTTGCTTCGCGTTCGCAATCAGCGGACGGCACGTTCGTTCTTGATCAAACAGAATCTTCGCTCAAATTATCAAGTTCGAACGCCATACCCGTCGCATTACCTTTTCGATTGCCTAATCGAGCGCACTCCTACCTGCTCGGTTGTGCCTTCCTAATCTAGAACTCTGCCTGCAAGACGGTGCCCGCCCGCTTACGCAGGCGGTTCTGACAACGCATCAGTGTGTTCGCTGATGTAAGGCAATTCATTTCTGAATAGGAGCAATCATCATGAATACGTTTAGGAAGTTCATTTGTGTTTTGGGTTTGACGATGGCTGTCGCCAGCGTCGCTTTCGCGCAGTCCGCCACGCCAGCCGCCAACAAAATGGAGTCTTGTTGCTGCTCATGCTGTGGCGACTCGTGCGACATGAAGAAGAAGGACGCGATGAAGAACCACGTCACTGCTTCGGACAAGGACAGTTGCTGCAGTTGCGGTGGTGACTCATGCGATACGAAGAAGAAAAACGCGATGAAGAATCACGTGACTGCTTCGGACAAGGACGCTTGCTGCGATTGCTGTGGTGACTCATGCGATACGAAGAAGAAAAACGCGATGAAAAATCACGCGAGGTCTTCTGAAAGCCGGAATTGCTGCTGCTGTGGCGACTCGTGCAAGATGAAAGACATGAAGAATATGAAAGATGTGAAAGATAAACCGTAATCATAGGTTTGCTTTCAATCTTTCTTGCCGCGGGCGCGGTGCTGGTTTAGGCCGCGCCCGATTTTAACCGGTATCGTTCGCTTGGTTAATGAACGAAGGAAAAAGATTATGAATTGGGCTGACTGGGCCTTGAGAGCAAGATTCGCCTTACTGTGCTTTATCTTCATTGTAATGACATCGATGCACGGAGCGAAAGCGCAGGATATGCCCGGCATGAAAATGCCACAGCAAAAACCGACGCCTACACCGACCGCGTCTCCCTCACCGTCACCCGCTCTGAGCATGCCGATGCCCTCGGCCAGTCCCGCATCGAATCCAATGGGCCAAATGCCCGGGATGAACATGGGCGGCATGAAGTCAGGTTCCATGGAGATGAGCCCGCTGCTGGTCATGAACGGAAACGAGATGGGAATCCGCGTAGGCGAAAGCAGGACCAATGCCCTCTCGATGAACGCGACGGGTTCGGGCACGTCGTGGCTCCCGTCGTCATCGCCGATGTACATGCAGCATTGGACAAAGCAGGATTGGCTCCTGATGTTTCACTACAGCGTCTTCGTCGATGTGAATCATCAAGGCGGCTTTCGTGGTGCGACGAAATTTGAATCTGCGAATTGGTTCATGCCGATGGCTTATCACAAACTCGGCCCCGGCACTCTGCAATTGCGCGGCATGTTTAGCGCCGAGCCATTCACTTTTCCGCCCGGTGGATCGCCGCTGCTGTTTCAAACTGGCGA
>DASQYL010000376.1:0-5426 GCA_035639235.1 Pyrinomonadaceae bacterium
CTTTTCCAGAAAATCCTCACGCGCGTTCGGCCGCCACCACGCGCTCGTCTTCGACCGCGTGCTCGACGGTCTCGACCGACATTAGCGATCTTAATCGCGCCAAATTCACATCGCCGCGGAGGAAATAGAACAGTCCGAAAACCGCCGCGGGACCAAAGTCAACGAGGTGCAGAACGATCGATACCGCCGCGGCTTGATCGCGGCCGACACCCAACAGAATCATCGCGGCGGCCGTCGCGGCATGGAAGGCGCCCGCGGCCCCGCCGGGCGTTGGCACCACGGATCCGACCATGGACCATCCGAGAACGAAAATCACTTGACTGATACCAAACGGAATTCCGAAAGCGCGATATACCAGCAAATTCGCCACGACAACTGATCCCCATAAAACGATCGACCAGAAGATTGTGATTCCCATCAGTCGAGCGTCCGAGAGAACGCCTAAAGCAGTCGCCAGTTGATCGAGCGTGCTCAACAACCCGCGCTTGATTCGACTTGCCAGGTTTGAGCGTGGGTTGATGCGGCCATCTAACCATCCGGTTAAGGTAGCCGAGCGTCGTCTAAACCAAATTAGGAAAACAACGCCGGCAAGAAGGACTGTCAGGAAGCCGAATCCGATTATGCGGATCCAGCCGAATTCGGAAGCCGAGCTGGTTGGCCTAAACCAAAGGAGATTTAGCGCGAACATCATTACGACCGTCATCGTGTCGAAGAGTCGCTCGATCATGATCGTGACGAATGACGCAGCCGGTCGTACCCGGCGGTCTCTCATCGGCAGCGCCAGCGGCCGCACAACCTCGCCGGCTCGACCAATCGTCAACACCGCAGCGAAGCCGACACAAGTGGCGATCCAAACCTCGCGCAGGCTCGTGGGTGTCAGCGGCCTCAGGAATGCTTGCCATCGTACTACGCGCCAAAGGTAAGCCAGCAGAATAATACCGACCGCGACTACAATCAGACGCCACTCCGATTTTTCAACCGCCAACTTAACCTGATGCCAGTCAAGCTTACGTCCAAAAAGCCAGATTATGAGCGCCGCCAAGAGAAGCAGCGCTACGAATTCGATTAGCTTTCGGTATTTGGACAGAGTTGTCGTGGCCATCTGGAATTGTTTACAGAGAGCCGGCGGTACCTTGACTAAGGAATCGCTCGACCACAATATATTGGGTGGCGAGCAAAGGCTACAACAGTTTAATGGTGCGCGCAAGAATGGGGTTTGTTCAGGACGATCGACGCTAAGTCTTCGGCGGAACTTTGGTTCGCGAGGTGACGTAAGATGCTCCTGTCAGACGCCGGACTGTTGGTCTGGCCGTAACGCCGCACGAATCGGAGAACGGAAACCTTGGGAGCCGCCAAACTCTTGGCTACCAGTGAAGGCGCTGAATTAGTCAGAAGATGCCGCAGGGGCGATGGTGCGGCTTGGGAAGAGATTGTCCAGACCTATAGCCGGCGCATCTACAATCTCGCCTATCGATTTACCTCGCGCGCCGACTCGGCCGAAGACCTGACCCAGGAAGTTTTCATCCGCGTCTATCGTTCGCTCGATCAATACAATCCAAGACAAGGTGACCTGCAAAATTGGTTGATGCGCCTCGCGCGCAACCTGATCATCGACGATTATCGCAAGCGCCAGCGCGCGCCCCAGGATGAGGCCGCGGACGATCTCGAAGACCATCAGTATCATCTGCGCGCGGCGGGCGGAACCGTGCAACGAGAGATGGAGCGCCGCGAGCTGGGAGCGCAAGTGCAAGCGGGAATCGACAAGCTTTCGCCGGATCTGCGAACGTGCGTAATCCTGCGCGATATCGAGGAGTTGAGCTACCAGGAAATTGTAGATTTATTGAAAATTCCGGAAGGAACGGTGAAATCCAGAATTAATCGCGGACGCATCGAACTTGCGAAGATTTTGCGTCGTATGCGAGTAGTGGAGGCTTAGTCGCCGAAGCGGCGAATTGCAGATTCCAAATTCAAAATTCAAGAAGATGCTTTGTCACGAGTTTGAAGATCAACTGACGGATTATCTCGACGGGGCTCTCGACGTGGAGGCGCACAGGAACTTTGCCGAACATGCGTTGCGTTGTCCCGTTTGTCATGATCTTCTCAGTGACGTGAAGAATACGCTGGTGGCCTGTTCGGCGTCAGAAGCGCCGCCGGCGGGCCCGGCGCTGGAAGCACGCATTTTGATGCGGACGGTTCCCGAAGCTTCGATAAGCTGTGATGAGTTCGAAGACTACTTGACTGATTATCTTGACGGGTTTTTAGTCGCGCCGCTCTATCACCGTTGGGAACGACATGCCGCGTTGTGTGAGAGTTGCAATGAGCTACCGGGCGCGGTAGTGCGGTCGATTGGCGCGTGCTACACCTACAAGGAAGATGAAATGGCCGTGCCGGCAGGCCTTGAAGCTCGGATTCTGCAAAGTACGATTGGCAACGTTTTGCCGAGAGAAGTTCGTCCACCGTTTACCTCGCGCTTGATTGAATGGATCCGTGGCGCGCTCGATCCGATTGTGTCGCCGCAACTCGCGACCGTGGCAACCATGTTATTGATGGCCGTCTTTGTGTTGACGAATACCGTTTCGACGGACGGTTCGGTTGGCGGAATTTATGCAGCGACTCTGCAGCTCGCCCAGAAGACCGCGGATAACGCTACAAAGAGTTCCGTCGTTCCTGATGGGGTGAAGAAGTTAGAAGGCAGCGTCGACGATTTGATGGGAGATCAGCCGGCTGCTGAACCTCAGCATCAAACGAACGTGAATCAGAACCAGAATCTGAATCAGAATCAAAACAGCGCGCCGCAGAATTCTCAGAACAAACGCAAGGATAGTCCGCAACCGAGGGGTCGTTAAAGACTCAGATTAAAGGCTTTTGATCGAGTGGCATTTGAATTATGACTTGCTCCTATCACACCAGAAATCCCGCCACCGTTCAGTGTAGCCAGTGTGCCCGCGCACTTTGTCCGGGATGCGATCATCGCATTCGCGGGTTTCCATTTTGTCAGGATTGCATCGTCGCGGGCGTGGAGATGCTTCGGTATCAACAGTCGCGCACTACTGATGCGCACGTGATTCGTCGGAAGACATCGCCATTCATCGCGACCTTTCTTTCATTATTCGTGCCGGGATTGGGCGCAGCGTATAACGGCCAAACGTCGAAGGCAATTGTTCACTTTGCAATTTTTGCCAGTTTCTTTCAGATGGCAGTTGTTACCGATGGCGTGACCTTCTTCGTGCTCGGCGTTATTGGTACCTGGCTGTTCGCGGCAGTCGATGCTTGCCGCACGGCGCAGTTGATGCGCGCGGGCTTGGCGCCCGATGCCGAAGAAGACGCAATCGCGCGACAACTTTACGGGAATCCGGTCGCCTGGGGAGTGACGTTGGTTGCGTTGGGTCTGGCTTTTTTGTCGCACACATTACTCGGCATTCAATTTCCTGTGCGTCGGACTTTGCCGGTGGCGCTCGTGATTCTTGGCTTGTACATGTTGTTTGATTATTTGAAGCGTCGGCGTCGCCGCGAAGAGTTGCGCTCGGTAGAAGCCACTCCGCCGTCTGCGATGGTGTCGAGTTGGCGCGTTGATTCGGCGAGGTTGAGCGCTGATTTTCCCACGCACGTGAGTTCGCGGCTTCGTTCGGCGAAGTAGGGTTCGAAGAGAGGATCGCAAACCTAACAGTTTGCGGCAACGGTATTATGGGAATTCTAATCGCACTTTTTCGAGGTACCGCCGTGGCGACCTCTATCATTTTCGCGTTTGCCTTGCTCAAGAAACTGATTATCGCCTTTGGATTTCTATTCGCCATCATAAAATTCGCTATCGTCCTCATCTTTGTTGTTCTGCTCGTCTCAATTGCCGTAGCCATGCTTCGCGATTGGTCTCAGAAGAGCAACGCCAAAGACGCTTAATTTTGCGTCCCACTTCCGTACAAAATAAATCAATGTGCCAATAGTGTGACGATCTGGTGATCTTCGCCACCACTTCGACACTTCAGCGTTTGCGTTCACCACTTTCGTGTGATAGGGTCTGCCGCTCTAGCAGCTATCAGGACGCGATCCTAATCGATCCCGGCGATTCAGATCGGAATCAGTTGCTAGCTCCAAGCAGGGTTTGAACCTTCTAGCAGGTTCGTTAGTTTTAGCACCTCGCATTTGAATAGTTTTCAGTCGCCCTCCGTCGGCGTCTGTAAACCTTTGCGGTCGCAGAGCGGCCCCCGTTTTCCAAAGCGCGCGCTGTGATCGACAGGAGCAGAAGATGACCAGAGACGACCGCTTCTATGCGTTTATAGTTGCCCGTACATCCAGATCCAGAGCCCACATTCGCAGAGTCTGCGTTCACAAACGTTGGTTGAAAATGTCAGCCGCAGGGCTTTTTGTGGTCTTGTCTGGATTAATGTATGGCTTTTATGGATTGACTCAACAAGCAGAACATCTGCGCATCGAGCATGAGAACCAGAAACTGCGCGCCGAAAACGATCGGCAACGACAAGAGTTGCGGAATCTGAATAACCGTGTCGATGCCGTCGAAGATACTTCGCGCAAACTTGCCGAAGTTTCGGGCGTTGACAAAGACACGCCGCCACATGGACAGGGTGGACCGGCTCGCCCTGTGACTAATGCGTCAGTACTCGCGGCTTTGGAAGCGAAGACCGAGAGACTCGAGCGCGAGATGCGCATGTACGAGGACTTCTTGCGATCGCGCGGTGTGATACCGTCGATTTGGCCGGTGTACGGCAGGCTCGAGAGCGGTGTCGGCGGACGCCGCAACCCGTTCACAGGTCGCGGCCATGAATATCACGAAGGCCAGGACATCGACGCGGCCTGGGGGACGCCGGTTGAAGTAGCGGCGTCAGGCAAAATCACAATCGCGGGTTGGCAGAGAGGCTATGGCAACGTCGTGTACGTCGATCACGGCAGCGGGATCTCAACGCGCTATGGCCACCTTTCGAAGATCAATGTCAGCGTGGGCCAGACAGTGAATCGAGGAGATGTTATCGGGCTGGTAGGTTCAACCGGCCGGTCCACGGGACCGCATCTGCACTACGAAGTACGCATCAACAATCAGCCGGTTGATCCGAAACCGTATCTGCCGGGCGCGACGGATGGAAATTTGCCTGGCGCGACCGACAAAAAATAGATCTCCTGGTTTAGAGACGGGCTAATGCCCGCCATCGAATGGGAATGGAAGCTGAGGCGGGCAGTAGCCGTCTCTAAACTTTTGTGGCTGAGATTCCTCTCGTTTCGTATACACTTCCGCGTCTGCTACCATCCCTTCACGTCAATCGCAAAGGAAAACCTAAATGAAACTTAATCGCGCGCGGGCGACTGCGCTGTCCGTCTCGCTCCTTCTTTTCATCAGCAGCCTTCCGGTTCGGGTGCTTGGCGACGAAGGAATGTTCTTGCCGGACACGCTAAGCGATCTGCCCTTGAAGAAGTTG
>DASQYL010000377.1:0-3397 GCA_035639235.1 Pyrinomonadaceae bacterium
GCGGCCTGAAGCAAATAGTGCGTGCAACGACTCTCGTACATTCACGGCTGAATACTCGCTGCCCGCCATGATTTTCAACATCCCTTTGAATTCGCTCTGCGCGAGCGGATCGGCGGGGGTTCCTTCGATCACAACGTCGACCGCAGACACCGGCCGGCCTTCGTAATCACCGACCTGGGCCGGAACGACAGAAAAGAAGAGCAGGCAGTAGGCAGCAGGCAGCAGCCAGAAAAACAAAAGCCGGCCTTTCATGTGAACACGGCCGCTTCCTGCCTTCTGCTTTCTGCTTTGTGTCTTCTGCTTCACTAAAATCTCTTCCGGAACCTGATCTCGAAACTGTAATTGTTGTTGCGCGTCGCCAGGTTCCGATTCGAACCTTGTTCATATTCGGCCACAAAGGAAATGCGGTTCGACACCCGATACTCGACCGAAAGCACCTGGTTCGGATCGGACGCTATGTTTGTCGAGTAGGTCACCGTCATGTCTTTGGTAATGCGCTTCGCGGCAGTCAGGCGCGCTGTCGGGGTTGAACTGGTGCTGGAGATTACCGGATTGATTTCCAGGCGGCTCAATCCAAACAGCTTATTGGTCGCTCGCGAAATCGGCGCGTTGATCAAGGCGTCGGTTAACAGGCTCGCGGCAGTTCCCAAACCCGACTGCGCCAGAACCGAAGTGCTTTGTTCCGTCGAAGTCAGTGTACCGGTTAAGATGAGCGAGACGACGTCGGCCTGCGGCAAAGACGGTTCTGAACCGACGGTCGTCGTCGGATGTGTCAATGGCCCTTCGATGTTTGCCGTCACGCGATAGCCGCGAATCACCGATTGCGCTTCGATATTCAGAATTGGATCGGCATCCAGACGCGCCGGGATATAAATCAAACCGCGCGTAATCTCGTACGGATTGTTTCTGAAATTAAGCGTGCCGCGCGTCGCGGTGATGCGGCCCTCGATGATCGGATCTTTGACTGGTCCATCAAGTTGCAGCGACAGCGATGCCACTACGTCGCCGATGTTGTTGCGCATGATCAAGGCGTTTCGGCCTTCGACATGCAACTTGTCGAAGTTTGCCGTCTGCGCGAATGTGAACTCTGCGCCTTCTTCGAGCGTGGGTTGTGGCCGCTGATTGATCAGCTCAGTCAGTTCGATGTCCTTCGTGTATTCCGCGCGCCGCACCTGCACGTCGCCGCTGATGAATTGCAGCGCCGGCGTTCCCTGCACTTCGAGGTTCGCGTTGACTGTTGACGCGAAATCCTGCGGATAATTCAACGTCACATTGTTGGCGTTAACGTTGAAAAGAAACCTCGAGACTGAGAACCCATCAAGCTGCGCTCCGCCGGTAACCGTGAACTTGCCGCCGCCGAGCGTGCCCTCCAGCGTCTCAATCTGCGCTTGTTGCGCGTTGAAAAGAATCGAGCCCTTGAGATTCGAAAGCGTCACTCGCTGATCGCCGAGATAAACCGAAACCGTCGCGCCGGCCATCGATGCCTGGCCCGTGACGCGTTGGTTCTCGTACGTGCCACCGACGGTGACCGCCAACTCAAGCGTTCCCGAAGAGAAGACGTCCGGCGAGAACAAGCCCAGGATGCGCATGTTCACGCGGCCGTTCAGCGTCAGCGTGTTACGACCGCCGGAATTTGTCGCGACGGCGCCGCCTATGGTGATGTTTGTTTGCGTCCCCGTGAAGTGACTGTCATGGAAGACGATTTCGTTTTGCGTGACTTCAATGACAACCGGCTCGGCGGCAGAGAGATTTATCTGCTGACCCGGTTCGCCGACGTTGATCGACAATTCCGAAAACGTCGCGTTACCCACCAGTCCGCGCAACGTGGGATACCCATCCTCATCGAGCAAATCGCCCGCCAGATGCAAAGTTCCACTGGCGCGGCCATTTACTGTTACGTCGGGGTTCTTGAGCACGATTTTCAATAATTGAGTGATGTCGGCGTCGCTGATGGTTGACTCGACGACTGCCGGGAGTTTTTCTTTCGACAAATCAACCTGGGCGGTGATCAGTTGTGGTTCCTCGCCGAGCAAAGACGTCGAAGTAAGCGTTACCGTCAACAGCTTATTTTCGGTGCGGCCGACAATCGCCACGGTGCCCGCGGCTTTACCGTTCAGGGTCACGTCCCTACTTTCCGCGTCGAAAGAAACGGCGTACGTCGTCACGTCCGGCCCAATGCCAGTGGCGTGAAAATCTTTGATTGTGGCTGTTCCGGCAAGCACTAGGTTTGGATTTGTCAATGGAGAGTTGCCGCCGGTTGATTCGCCCACGAGGCGAGCGAGAAACGATCGTAAGCCGTCGAGCTGCACCCGATCGCCGCTGCCGGTGAAATCGAAAGCTTTCGTTTTCAAGTCGTACTTACCGGCCGCCGCGATGTGACCGGCATCGAAATTCAAGTCGACCTTATCGATGTCGATCGACGAGCCGGTGAACGTCGCGTGCGCAGTCAGCCCCTGCAAGGCCTCGCCGCCGAGCCGGCCCGCCGAGGAACGAATATCCGCGACGCCGCTCATTGCATTGGGCATGCCGTTGATATGGATCGTGCCCGACACGTCCCCTTGCGTATCGCCGATTTGTTCGCGCGTTTGTTTAGTGAATGGCAGCGCCGCGATTAAATTGCCGAGATTCATCCGATCGAGCGTCGCGTCGATCAAGGCGTTGTTTTCACCGGTGCGCGGCACGACGAGCGAGAACTGCGCGCCACCGCCAGTTGCCTGGGCCAGCCGACCGTTGTTCACCCGCGTTTCGGCCGCAGTGGAAGAAATATCAGCAATTAAGGACCCCAGTTCGCGTTGGTTTACACTCAACGAGCCGAGTTCCGCGTGCCCGTTGACGATTGGATCTTTTAACGCGCCCGTCAAATTTCCGTTGAACGCCAACTTGCCGGCGAGATCGATGCTGTACGTGCGAAATTGTTCTTCGAGATCCGGGAGAGCGCCGGATGAAATTATCAAACGCTGCAACTCTGAAGCATCAGTCGCAGCGACGTTCACCTGCAGGTTCGAAACCGGTTTGTCGATCGAAAATTGGCCCGCAGCAGTCAACGAAGTCGCGGCCGTTTGCAGGTTCGCGCGTTGCACCTGGAAGACGCCGCGATCGGCGGTCACGGCGACCTCGCCGGCGAGCGGAGTATTGCCGGCAGCGTTCGGCGCCGCAACCAGTTCGGCGTTGACAGTGCCAGTCGCGTTGGCTAAATCAGAATCAGTAAACGTGAGGTTTGCTTTGCCGGTCGCTTTACTTGCGATCGGCAGCGCGCGTCCCGCGGCGAGTGTGATCATTCCACCCACATCAAAGTTCGTGAAATCAGCATCGACGACCGAGGCGCCGTTTTTCTTCAAAGAAATTGTGGCGTTGCCGCTGGCGCGGCCGTCGAGCGCTTCCGCTACGAAATTATTAA
>DASQYL010000378.1:0-4330 GCA_035639235.1 Pyrinomonadaceae bacterium
GGGCGTGGCGCGCCTTCGATCTTCTCGATGTTGAATGACGCGATCGGCCGTTCCACGCCGTCTTCGTATAATTTGAAATCGTCTTTCTTCAGATTCCGCACCAGCCGGCCCTTTGCGTCCGTGGCGATCACGTCCAGCGGCACCAGGTCAGTATCGACTTTAATTATTTCCTGGGGTTCGCTATCGGTCGGCAGCGCGCGCCGCGGACGTTCCTGGGTCGCCGGGCTTTGCTGAGCGCAAGCGCATACTGAAACCCTCAGCATGAAGGTGAAAGTCAAACCAAAAAGTAATAATCGTGACGATGTGGATTTCGAAAAAAGCGACATAAAGATTGAGGCGATTATACGCTGGCGAAATTTGGTGCGCTATTTTGGGTGGCACGCGCGTCCCGCGCCCGTGGGCACGCGCAAGATGCGCGTGGCACATCCAATTGGCCGCCACAGGCAACTGAGCGGTCCATAGAGCGCTTCGTAATGGTTCAGTAATCGAGACATCAGCGCTTCATTCAAGCGCTCGCAACCAATTGACGTTCGTGATACTTTCACAGCCGGATCGGAGTTGCTTATGACGCTTACGAAATCATTTCTGACTGCTGCGATTCTCATGCCGTTTTCAGTTCTTGTCTGTGCGGCTCAGGACAAGACTACGGCGGCAATCAAAGGCAAAGTCGGGGTAGAGAGAGGCTCAGCAGCCGGCGTCGCCGTGATTCTGTTGCAGGGCGACAGAGAAGTCACGCGCGCGAGCACGGACAAGCATGGCAGTTTTGTCATCTCACGCATCGCACCGGGAACCTACAGCGTCAAGTTTCGCAAGCCGGGTCTCGCCGTCGGCACGATTGACGACGTGTTGCTCAAAGCTGGACAGACGCGCACGTTCAAAGATCTGTTGCTGAACATCGATGAAGGTTCAATCGCTTTTATTCGGGGCAGTGTTTTCAGCGAAGACGGCCACAGCGTTCCCGGAGTGCGGGTGGATTTGGTGCGCGTCACGAGCGAGAGCGCGGTGCAGAAACTTGATTCACGCGTGACCGGCGAGACGGGCGAATTTGTTTTTCGTCTGCCTCCGGATGCGGCGAAATATCGCGTGACGTTGAAAGCGGACGGCGCTGAAGCAGTGTCCAAAGACATCGAAGTTGAATCGGCAGCCGTGTATCGAGTGGCGCTGGCGTATAAAAAAAATCCGAAATAGCGTTCGGAGTTCCGCCTTTAAGGCGGCGCTCTTTGACCGATGCCGCCTGAAGGCGGTACTCCAAACAAATGTCCGAGCGCGAAGAATTTCTAACTGCGAAGCAACTGGCAGAGATTCTGCAAGTTAGTGAATCAACTGTGCGGCGTCTGGCACAAAGGCGTCGCATTCCCTCAGTCAAGTTGACTCCGCGCATCATCAGGTTTCATCTGGATGCGGTGCGCGAAGCGCTTGACGTTCCCCGAGTCTCGTCGCCTCAACACGTGCAAACCGACGACGCTCAGTTGTCGTTTGAAGATTTGCTTGTGGGCTGAAGCGACGCGCGTGCGCCGATAGTCACTGACAGTCAACCGCGTCTCTGGCCCATCGGCAACGGCACCCACTTATCGTTTTGATAAACGAAGGCCTGCGGCCGCTTTATCGGAAAGCGTTTGGCGAATGCGGGATTGTTTTGCAGAAAACGATTGATGGTTGCGGTATCGCCGGTGACGACTCTCCAGGTCCCGTCTTCGCGAATCAGGTACTGTTGCACGACCAGCTTGCCGTCGGCATTCAAAGGTTTGACGTGGGCAAACATGGTCGTGTTGACGACCGCCAGATTTCCCGCAACGCTGACCGAACCGATCTCGATCCTTTGCAGTTCAAAAGTTTCCTGTGTCTTTTGCAGTCCGCTCACTAACTGGTCGCGCGTCAGACGCGATCGCGCTGAGGACGGCAACGCGTCGTAGAGCGACGAATATTCGCCGTTCTTCAATTGATTGAAAATGCGTTGCACGGCTGCGCGCACATCTGCTTGATCCGAAGGCGCCGCACTTATCGAGGCAAACGTCGAAACGATTATCAACAGAATCGCCGGCGCAATTGTAGCGTTAATCTTCATCAGCCGTTTCAGATTTGTCGTCGTGTGATTGATCATACTGTTCGATCTTCTTTCGGAGTTGGGCGCGATAACCAAGGAACCAGGCGCACCCGCCCAAAGCAGCAGTAACGAACGCCGCCGACAAATTGTTCCGCCAGACGAAAGCCGCGGCGATTACCAACAGCACACCGGAAGCGATGATCCATGCCCGCTCGATCATCGCTTGAGAGAGCCGAGATCAAAAACCAGCGCGGCATCCACGGTTGCTGGCGGGTAGCATTTCTCCTTGTCACACGCCTGCACGCGAATCTTGAATGGAATTGTTCGCTGACCTTTCGCGTCGGGCTCGGCCGTCAGCGGGATTGGAATTGTGACACTGCCTTCATAGACCGCTAACGGCTGTTCCTCGAAGGCAAATTTTTCCATCTTTGGCTGAGGATAAGTGAGTTTGTCGGGTATTGTGACGCCTTCGACTTTAACGGGCTGCACTTCGGTCGCAATCAAATAAGAGAAGGTCGCTGGATTAGCGTTGATGTGAAATCCCGGCGAGATCACGAGTTCGATGTTTGCTTGTGGTGCGCCCGCGGGAATGAAATGGCCAAAAGCCTTGACGACTTGAGCTGACGAGGAGATGTCGCTGGGCGTTGATGACGATGCGACTGGAGCGTTAGACGGCTTGCAGCTCGAAAGCGCGGCAAGCGCGGTAATAAAAACGATGAGACGACGGCTGTAAATCATTCTTCGCTATCTCCCTTTCCGTCCGGACGCTTAATTCCAAATTTTTCCAGACGATATTGCAGCGTGCGGAAGGTCAGACCCAGTAGCTTCGCGGCTTTGGTGATGTTGTAATCGGTCTGGTCCATCGCCTGCAGGATCAGGTTCTTCTCGACTTCCTCGAAGTTAATTCCTTCGGCGGGAAGTTTGAATCCGCCAGTTACGGCCGTCTGCGATTCCTGGCGAATCTCGGACGGTAGATCGTCCGGCGTGATAGTGTCGCCTTCACAGAGAAGGATCGCGCGCTCAATGGCAGATTCAAGCTGTCGCACGTTCCCCGGCCAGCCGTAGTCGTGCAGCATGCGTTTTGTCTCCGGCGCGAGACCTTTGATCAAACGCGACGTGTTGCGGGTGTGCTTCTTCAGGAAATAATCGATCAGCACAGGAATGTCATCGCGCCGCTCGCGCAACGGCGGAACGTCGATCGAAAGCACATTGATTCGATAATAGAGATCGTCGCGGAAGCGGCCGTCGCCGACCATGGCGCGCAAGTCGCGGTTAGTCGCGGCGACGACCCGCACGTCGACAGGAATTTCATGTGTGCCGCCGACGCGGCGAATGCGGCGTTCTTGCAAAGCGCGCAGCAGCTTTGCCTGCATACCAATGTCGAGTTCGGCGATCTCATCCAGGAACAATGTGCCGCGATCGGCGACTTCGAACAGACCTTTCTTGTCGGCGTGCGCGCCGGTGAACGAGCCCTTTTCGTGGCCAAAGAGTTCGGACTCCAAAAGGTTCTCGTTAATCGCAGCGCAATTGACGGCTTGAAACATGTCAGATGAGCGCGGTGATTGATTGTGAATCGCGCGAGCAATCAATTCTTTGCCGGTGCCTGACTCGCCGCGAATCAAAACCGTCGAACTCGAGCGCGCGACTTTCAAGATCATCTTCTTTACGGCTTCCATCTTCGGCGAAGCCGAAATGATCTCGACGTCGATTTTATCGAGCGTGCCCAGGGCGCGCTTGATCGTGGCCATCAGACGTTCGCGATCGAAAGGTTTCTGCAAGTAATCAAAAGCGCCGCGCCGCAGCGCTTCTTTGGCCGAGTCAATGGTGCCGTGCGCGGTCAGCAGGATGACGATGATCGAGGAATCGAGTGCGAGCAACTGCTGCAGTAGTTCGATGCCGTCCATGCCGGTCATCTTCAAATCCGTCAGCGCGAGATCGAAGCTACGTTCTTTCGCGAATTTCATCGCGGCTTCGCCCGAAGCGGCGGACGTAACGTCGTAGCCTGAGCTGGATAGGATCTCCTGCAAGATGTCGCGTTGTGGTTTCTCGTCGTCAACTACAAGTATGGATTTTCGTGACATAGGAAATTGTTGTGTCTGCTCAGTAGCCCGGAGCGTAGTGTTAGAACCCTGCGCGGTAGCGACGGCATCAAGGAGTTCCCGCCCAACCACTTGATCCGGCGGCGACCGCTTGCGGTTCCGACACTACCGCAGGTGGTTCTGACACGGGCAATGTAATCGTAAACGTCGTTCCTTCGCCGAGCTTTGATTTTACCGTAATCGTGCC
>DASQYL010000379.1:0-4735 GCA_035639235.1 Pyrinomonadaceae bacterium
CAAACAATCAGGAAATAAGTATTTGGGACAGATATGCGGCGTCGCCGGTCGCAATCTTGAAGGGCCACACACATTTGGTGCGTGACGTTGCGTGGTCTCCTGATAGCAAGATGCTTGCTTCAGCATCGGATGATCACTCAATTCGAATGTGGCAAATGCCGTCTGGAGATCCAATAGGCACTTTGAACGATCATTCAAAAGTGGTTCTTTCGATAGCATGGTCGAAGGATGGAAAATTTATCGCTTCAGGCAGTTATGACGAAACACTTAAGATCTGGGATGTGGCGAGTCAAAGTGTACTAACTTCTCTTCGAACCGGCTGGGTATACGCTGCGGATTGGTCGCCCGATAACACATTATATTTCGGTGGATTGAGCGGAGACATTTACGCGCTCGAAATGACGTCTTTAAAACTGATCCGCGCTTTTGTCGGACACGCGGAGCCCGTCTATGCCCTTCGACTATCACCTAGTGGCGACACCCTCGCTTCGGGATCCAGCGACAAGACAATACGGATTTGGGACGTAACAAAGAAACAGCAAACTAACGTACTTGAAGGTTGTACTGGAACCGTTGGACAGGTCTGTTTCTCGTCGGATGGAAGACTGTTCGCTTCGGCGTGTCGTGACGCGACGGTAAGGATATGGCGCACTGATCGTTGGGAACTCGTCGCAGATCTCGAAGCAAATGGTTCTTTATTCTCCGGTTTATCCTTTCATCCTGCGAGACCGATACTAGCGAGTGTCTCACCAACCTCAAAAGAAATTTGGCTTTGGGATGTGGACGCGGATTCGTTGTTGACAACCGAGCCACAGACGCAGTCTGTCCGATATACAAATGCGAAGGTTGTTCTTATTGGCGATACTGGAGTAGGCAAAACAGGTCTCGGTCTCGTGCTAACTAAACAAGAGTTTTGTCCTACAGAATCTACACATGGTCGACATATATGGACATTCGCCGAACAAAAGATCGATTTGCCTAATGATCGAACCGAAACCAGGGAAACGTTGCTCTGGGATCTTGCGGGGCAGCCGGGATATCGCCTCATACACCAATTGCACTTAAATGTGGTCTCTGTCGCCCTTGTTGTTTTTGACTCTCGAAGCGAAACGGACCCCTTTTCGGGTGTTCGTCATTGGGACCGCGCGATTCGTCAAGCCAGTCTTTTGCAAGGTGAATCAGCAATACCAATTCGAAAGTTTCTAGTTGCTGCACGTTGCGACCGAGGCGGGATAGGAGTAAGTCAAGAACGGATTAACAACTTGCTAAGAGAGATGGAATTTGATCGATATTTCGAGACAAGTGCCAAGGAAGGGTGGCATGTTAATGAATTAATAGAAGCCATAAACGAGGCGATAAGCTGGGACAAGATGCCGCGGGTTAGTTCAACTGAGTTATTCCACAGTATCAAGAAGTTTCTGCTGAACGAAAAAGAAGCCGGTCATCTTCTATCCACCGTGAACGCCCTGTTTCATTCTTTTCGCAACTCCGGTGAGGTACCACCCAACACGAAGGATTTGAGGGCGCAGTTTGATACGTGCGTAGGTTTAGTAGAGGCGAGTGGGCTAATCAAACGGCTTAGCTTTGGTGACTTGGTTTTGCTTCAACCCGAAATGTTAGATGCCTACGCCTCATCCATGATAAACGCCGCGAAGGATGAGCCGCATGAGCTGGGAACCATATCAGAGGACGATGCACGAACGGGCCGTTTTCGAATGCCAGAGGATGAGAGAATACCGAACAAGGAATCCGAAGGATTGCTACTTATCGCAACGGTTGAACACATGATCCGACATGAGATTGCCTTGCGAGAGGTTTCTGATGACGGAGCGCTTCTCGTCTTTCCTTCCCAATTCCGCCGAGAGCACCCCGATTTTCCAGAACCGCGCGGAAAGGCTGTCATCTTCACTTTTGAAGGGCCAATCTTGAGTGTCTACGCCACGCTCGCAGTGCGTCTCTCACATAGCCGTATCTTCAAACGAAAGGAGATGTGGAAGAATGCCGCGACCTTTTCAGGCGGCATTAACGGCACTTGCGGCATCTTCTTACGAGAGACCACCGAAGGTTCAGGCGAATTAACTCTGTTCTATGACGCCGCCGCAACGGAGGAAACCAAATTTCAGTTCGAGGAATACGTCTCGTCACATCTCCTGCGGCGCGCACTTCCAGAGACCGTTAACAAGCGTCGAGTGATTACATGCAGGTCATGTCACGAAGCAGTTACTCACGGTCAAGTGCAGAAGCGGCTTGAACTGGGCTTCAGCTCTATGTCTTGTCCGGTTTGCAACACAATAATCGAGCTTCGTGAGGAGAAGGAACCGGTGACTGCTGAATCGCGCATCGTAACTGAGATCGATCGCGCCGCGAACGAGCAGCGTGAAATCGACGCCGGTTTGATTTCGGCCGCTGGTGAAATGCGCACGACGCCATTCCGTGAATGGGCCGGCGCTGCGGCAGCAACACTCGCAATCGTTTTCACAGACATTGTCAGCTCAACCACGATCGGAAACGAGTTGGGCGATGAGGCAATGAACAGGATACGGCGAGAGCATTTTCAACAGGTTAGACTTCAACTACGTTACTACAATGGCTACGAAATTAAGACCATTGGCGATTCCTTTATGGTAGCCTTCCGCACAGCTGTCGAGGCCTTAGATTTCGCACTGTCCGTGTTTTCCAGAACCGGAAGCAATCGCATAAAGATAAAAGCTGGAATTCACGTCGGTCCAGTTAGAATAGAAGAAGACGACGCGTTTGGCACGATGGTTAACTTTGCTTCCCGCGTTATTGGCAAGGCTGACGGTCCTGAGATCTGGACCAGCGACCCAGTAAAGCATGACATTGATCTGGAAAAGGCGCGTCGCCATGCCAATCTGATTTGGATGGAACACCTGGAATGTGAGCTAAAAGGTTTTCATGGACGGCGTACGTTGTGGTCGGCAGTTCCTCCATTGTAAATTGGGCCACAAGAACGCGGCTAAACCCTCGACCAATCCTTAACGGCTATCTAGTCAAACATATCAATATTCTGAAATTTGACCTCGCGCTCTTTATCCCTTCCAGTCTTTAAATTCTTCCACTAATCGCATCACGTCGGCGCGTTGCTTCTCGAAGATTGCGAACGTCGTGATGATGGCGGCGCCCGTGCCGATGCCGGCGACGTACCACAGCCACGTCCAACCAAAGTTTACAGATGCAAACTTGATCATCGTCGCAATTGCGAGGAGGAGGAAAACCGAGCCGAGTAGTAGAAACGCACGAATGCGAAAGATCATTCCGGCAAAGACTCCCACGATCGAAAGCGCAGCCAGCACCAGAGGTAGCCAGGGCGACGTAGCGACGCCGTTGATGAAGATGTCGGCAGTCGAAGAAACGTAGATCGTTGCCAGACAAAGATAACGAATACCCGTCATCTGCGATTCCGAAAAATCCGGTTCGTTCAAATGCGCGGCCACCAACACAGAAAGCGCGGCCGGGATCAACCACAGTTGCGGATGCTGATAGAAATGGTAATCGGAAGTCTCATGCAGCAGGTACCAAAGGCCACCATTGCCGGCCAACGCCGCAGCCAGTCCGAACCAGAAAGACTTGCGCAGGATCGCCAATAAACCATAGAGACCGCCGACGACAAAAAGCAGCGTCGAGTATTCAACCTGTGACTGCGCAACCCAGAAACCGATTACCGGCAGCACCGGCAAGAAAGCGCCAGTCCGCTCGATCGGTGTCGCGAGCACTTGAATGCGACGCCGTTTGAAAAACTCGCTGACGGCGACGCCGGCATAGGCAATCACAAGCACGACCAGCGGCCAATATCGCTGGAAGAATCCATGAAACAGCCACGGCATAGTCAGCCGATGTGCATGAAGAGTAGAACCAGCAGCACCTCAGCCGCGTACACGTAACCGCCACGCCAACGATCGGGCAGCGCCAGTGGATCGTGTTTCGATGAAACCGCGAAGAGAATGCAAACCGCCGTGGCGATCGCGAGTGTCGCCCCCACGGTGGCCAAAGCCCAGAAGCTGACGCGCACCGCGCGAAACTCGATTTGGAAATAGACTTCAGTGCAAACAATAAAAGCGAGCGCGGCGATGCCGCTGATCGTGATCGCAGGAATGCAATTGCGAAAAGCTGAGGTCCAATCAGGTTCGCGTTCGACGAACTTGCTCAACCCACCGCCGAATAAACCAACGACGGCGAACGTAACAATCATGAGGATGACTGCGCGATTCAACCAGGTGCCGCTCGGGCCCGGTGACAAGAACGCCCAGCCGACGAAGACCAGTCCGGCTACGAACATGGCAACTGCTGCCTGCTGTAACGATCGTCTTCGCCGGCCTTCGGCCATCAAACCGAACGTCAGCATTTGTGCGATGATCGCCAGCGCCGCGAGCGTACGCAGCGGCCATTCAACGAACACGACAGCGATCCAAAAGACAGAGACGACAACTAGTGAAATTGCGATCGAGTTAAATAACAGCAGCCATTTCAATTCATTTGTCGCTTCGTCGAGCCGTGGCGGAATCTTCAAACGTTTCGCGAAATCGATCAGCGGCCGTCGCGCGCGCCAAAGCGCGGCGGCGATCAGGACTTGGATCGCAAACGCGATTGTCAACGACCAGATCAGATTGCGTGGGCCGAGGTGACGATGGTGTAGCACCGTTGCCGCGCTGAATAGCCCAATCAAGTAAATTCCCGCGACGGCGTATTTCGCGCCGCGATCCCACAAACAAGCAAA
>DASQYL010000380.1:0-9147 GCA_035639235.1 Pyrinomonadaceae bacterium
GTTGGGGTCGCTGCGGTTCCGTTCGTGGTTCGATAGATGCCGCCGAAACCGGACTGAGTTCCGATTGCGGCAACTAAAATGTTATCGGGATTTCCTGGCTCCATCGCCATGTCACTAATGTCCGCGTTGCCGGTGGCTGGAGAATCAGGACTGTTGTCGGTATTGACAGTTAGTTTGGTGAAGCTCGGATTGGAAGAGGTCGCGTTGTTCGAGCGATAAACGCCGCGGGTGGCGAGCCCCGGAACCACTCCGAATTGATTTGCACCGCTGCCGCCGATGCCACGCGCGGTCGAAACCCAGATCGTGTTTGCATCCGTTGGATGAACAAGAATTTTGGTAATGCTGCGGCCATTGAAAATGTTGTAGGTCAGATTGCCGATCGTCTGTTGCGGATTGATTGGACCAACCAAACTCGGTGACGTGTCGGCAGAATCGATGCGATAAAGTCCGATACCGAAGAAACAATCGCCGCAAGCATTGAACTCGCCCGTGCCGACATAAAGAGTCGACGGGCTGGAAGGCGCAACTGCGAGCGCGCCAATCGACATCGTCTGCGCATTGTCAAAGATCGACGTCCACGTTGTACCCCCGTCAAGCGAACGCCAAACGCCGCCCTGAGCTGTCCCGAGATAAACCTTGTTCGCATTCGTCGGATCGATTGCGATTGCCGTGACGCGTCCGCTGGTGGGACCACTGGCGCTGCCGACGCCATTCGGCAAAGTCAAGGGACCAATCGGCGTCCACGCGCCGCCCGCCGCCGGTGTAACGTCGGAGGCTGACGCAAGATCACCGTTGATAATCGACTCGAGCTTGCGGTTCTGCTCTTGGCGCTCCATCTGTTCGACGGCGCGGCTACGCAAAGTTGGATCGAAGGGGCGACCTGGTTCGATGCCGCGTTTGCGCGCGATGTAATCGTCGCGCTGCTCCAGCCATTTTTCCCGATTGATGCTGGAAGCGAATTTGCCCAGGTCCGCATCGGGTTCGTTCTCGTCTTCGTCGGCGAAAACACTACTCGGCTGTCGCTGAGTTTCCGAATTCTCCTCGCTCGTAGTCAGGCTCTTATTTGCGGCCGACGATCCAAAACTCCAAATCATCATGAAGAGAAGCAGAATCGTAATCACGATTGTGGCTAAGGTTTTTCGTTTCATAGGGAATTTCCGTGCGGAACTGTCGAGGCTGTGCTTGGATGAAGAAAGCACGCAAACGGTTCGTCGGGTAATCAATCAAATTCGACCGATTTATTTTCGTAGTTGAATGTGCGGGTTGTCAACGATGGTTGCGTCTTTCCCCTTCTCCCTCTGGGAGAAGGTTGGGATGAGGGTTACGGCGTGCTCTGAAAGGTTGAGTCTCTTCGCGAGAGATGGATTCGCGAAAGCGAATTCATCTCTCGCGAAGTAAAGGATCAGATTTGTCGCCGTAAATCCCTCACCCCCAACCCCTCTCCCAGTGGGAGAGGGGGCGACTGACACTACTTCAGGTACTGCCCGATCTTCTCCGTCCCAAACGTTCCAATTCCGTTCAAACGAAACGCGAAGACGATCCGGTTCTCGTTGCGCACGCCCACATTGAACGTAAAATCCTGCGCCGTGATCATGCAGCATTTCCAGGTGTAGCCGATCGTCGCCGTCGAGCTGATGAGAGCCCGGTTGCTGCCGGCAAACGGATGCTTTTGAAAGTCGAAGAAGAGCGAAACGCCGCCGAACAAACCTTTCTCTTGATTGCCCAGCGATACCGTCGGATTCCATTGCGAACCTCGCAAGGCGCCGGGCTCATGACCCGACGAGTCCGCGTATTTTTTCAATGACCCAACCAATTGCACGGCCCGCGTGTAATAAAAACGTGAGAAGAACTGAAGCAGGGGACGATTGAATCCAATCGTCGATGACATCGCGCGCAAGCCGCTGCCATGCGTGTCGACGTCGGCGCGGAAGTCGGCGAATAGATCCTGGCTCGGACGATAACGGACCTCGATGTTGACGGGCGAGAACCTGCGCGGAACGGCGCCGTAAGAAAATCCCGACAGCGTGTCGATGGGATCGAATTGATTGCGTTGGCCGGGAATCAGCGCTCCGCCGAAATACGGATCGAAGAAATATTTTCCGCGAATGGTGATCGATAAAGCTTCGTAGGGTTGCGTCGCGAGCGATTTTTTCTCGCGCGCCTGGCGCGCAGCCTTTTTGCCCACGGTTTCGGTCGAGCGCCTGGTGAAGAACCTGTTCGTAATTCCATATTCAATTTCGTTCGTATCTGAGACCGTGTCGAGATAATCGAAACGAATGACCTCGTGAAAGTTGTTGATGCCGGCGACGCGACGAAAAATCACGTAAGGCTCAATCGTGTGCCGAAACATGACTGAGCCGTCGCTGTGCCGATAGTTCCGCGCCAGCGCCGGCGGCCTTACGTCGAATTCAAATTCGCCGTAGCCGCGAATCACGTCGCGCGACGAAACCAGTTGCGTCGTCGGGTCGATCGAATTCGAATAATACGTCGCGCGCACGCCGGCGGTCGCCGTCAAGTTCCAACCGGCGATGCTCAAAGGCAAAACCACGTCGGGGTGCAGATCGAGCCGTTGGACCACCGAAGGCGTGTCGATCGGCAAGCGTCCAGCTTCGATCAGGAACAGAGTCAAGTCGCTCGGCGTCTCTTTGCGGCTGACGCCGTCGGCGCTGCCCTCGAAGGTGTAGTACATCGGAATTTTCTTGAACCATGGAAACGGCGACGGCCGTCGATCCAGTGCGACACTGGGAAGCTCACGAATGCGAATCTGTGAATCCTGCAGCGTCGTCGCCTGCGAGTTCATGCGAAAATTAAAGCTGTACGCGTTGTAATTCTTATTTAGAAATACCTGCGAACGCTCTTCGGGCGAAATGACTTGCTGAATCGAGTCGGAGAAGACCTGGCGAAACGTCAGGCTCGAAGTTACGTTGACGTCTGCGGCGGCCAGAAAACCGTTCGCGAAGTAGTGCACGGCGTCGACATAGAAACTGCTGCCGCCTTGATCGGGATGTGTGGCGTCTTTCTTCGGACCGAGGATGCGATCCTTGACGGTATAAAAACCCATGTCGAAAAACGATCGGGAGTTCGGGCGCGCGCGGAAATCGCCGCCGATGCCGACGCCGCGTTGCGAAAACAGATCGGCGCGCACGGTAAAGTCCGCGGATCGGCCCAGCGTCAGGTAGTAAGCCTCGGAAATGCGAAAGCCCTTCTCGCCTGAACCGCTAAAGGTCGGAGTGAGAAAGCCCGAGTCGCGATCCTGGTGCTTCAAAGACATCGACGCATAGGGCATGTAGAGGATCGGAACGCCCTTCACGCGCAGGGTGGGTGAAGTGATGCGCGCGCGATCGCCGGTTTTGATGCGCGCCTTCTTTGCACGAAAACTCCACTTCGGTTTCTCTTCATCGCAGGCCGTGATTTCGACGTTCGTCAAAACGATCGTGGTGAGATTGATTCGTTCGACCCGATCGGCAACGAAATACATGCGCGTCCCGTCGTTCGTCTGGTTGGTGTAGCCCGTAGCGTTGACGAAAAAGCCGGTCTTCGTTTTGTAATTCCATTCGGCGTGGCTGCCGGTGATGCGCTGCTGCTCACCCTGATCGAAAACGACGTTGCCGTCCGCGACGACTAAATATTTTGCGTCATAGACTGTTACCTTATCCGCTTGCAAACGATACGTCCCGATTTTCGCATCAACGTTGCCTTCGCAAACAGTAACCAACGCTTCTTTGGGGCCGGTGAACGATTGGTGCACGCAAGTAACTTCCAACTGATCGCCGGCCTGAATCGCGGGTGGTTTGCCCCTGGTTTGCGTACGCACAGGTTGATCCTGCTGCAGTGGATTAACGTAAGGCGTGTCGGTGACCGGATTCTCTACTTTGCGTTCGATGGGAGCGGGTTGTTGTCCTGAAGCGACGTGCTGCAAAACCAGGATGAGGAGCAGGCATGATAAAAGCGCAGAGACGCGGCGGGCGGTTGATGTTTTTATCTTAGACTTACGGCGCACGCGTGAAAGTGCAACCTCCGCGCTGATACTCAATCGCGCCTGTGCGAAATCGGAGAGAGTCGCATCAGCGCGCCGTTTTCGTGAACGGAACGCGCCGATGCTAACATGCGCGCGCGATGAGCGCCAAGACTCCCTCTCCCTTTGGGAGAGGGTTGGGGTGAGGGCTTAGCGCGAAGCAATTTATTATTTTCCCTTTGACGAATCCCAAGGTCGTGATCCGATGAAAGCAAAACGTCAATACCGAGGCGGTTATCAGCGCACGGGTTCGTTAGAACGTGTACGCCAACTTCGAAATGAGGAAACTTCGGCGGAACATCTGCTATGGCAGCGACTTCGAAATCGGCAGTTGAAAGGTTTCAAGTTCCGTCGGCAATATCAATTCGGTGATTACATCGCGGACTTCTTTTGTCGCGATGCGAATCTGGTTATCGAATGTGACGGCGATGTGCACAATACAAGTGAGAAGTGGCATCACGATCAAGTGCGTGATGCTTACATGATAGGCCAGGGACTCCGGATTTTCCGTTTCACGAATCAGCGGATATTGCATGACACCGAGAATGTGCTGCGGGAGATTCAACACCATCTCCCAGCTCGCTTCGCGAGCGGGGCGGGGATTGACGGCATGGTGTGTCGCGCTAAACCCTCACCCCAGCCCTCTCCCAAAGGGAGAGGGAGATGAAAGAGGCGCCCTCAAAAGAAGTTCCAATTCTAATTGTCGCCGGCGAGGCCTCGGGCGATACGCATGCGGCCTCACTCGTGCGCGCGTTGCGCAACGCGTCTCCTGAAAAGGAATTTGACTTCTTCGGCGCGACGGGCACAAAGATGCGCGCAGCCGGCGTCGCCTCGATTGTCGATTCCGATCAGTTAGCAATCCTGGGCTTGTGGGAAATCGGCCGCGCGTTGCCGAAATTTTGGCGCGCCTTTGGCGATCTGAAACGTGCGGCGGAACAAAAGAAACCCGTGGCCGCGATTCTCGTTGATTGGCCGGATTTCAATCTGCGGCTGGCGCGTTGGCTGCACGCCCGGGGCATTCCCGTTATTTATTACATCAGTCCGCAGTTGTGGGCCTGGCGTTCTTATCGCGCGCGCAACATTCAGCGTGACGTCGATTTGCTGCTGTCGATTCTTCCTTTCGAAAAAGACTGGTACGCGGCGCGCGGGGTTTCGCACGTCGAGTATGTGGGCCATCCCCTCACGGGCTCACTGCATGACGGTCTTGATCGCGAAGAATTCTGCCGTCAACACGATTTGGATCCGGCGCGACCCATCATCGCACTGTTGCCCGGCAGTCGTCATAAGGAACTTGTTCGCATCCTGCCGCCGATGCTCGATGCGGCCGCATTAATTCATGCAAGCCGCGCCGACGCGCAGTTCATCGTCGTCGTCGCTCCAAATCGCGACCCGCACGAGGCGCAGCAGATCGTGACAGCGCATCGGTTATCAACAAACGCGCTGCGCATAGTTCATCAGCAAACCCGAGAGGCGTTGGCAAACGCGAACGTGGCTGCGGTCGCCAGCGGCACTGCGACCTTGGAAGCCGCACTTTTGGGGACACCGGTCGTCATCGTATATAAAGAATCGGCGGTGAACTGGCACGCGCTGGGAAGTCTCATCACCACAGAACATTTTGGGCTGGTGAATCTCATTGCCGGTCGCCGCGTGGCAACCGAGTTGATTCAGGATGATTTCACTGGCGAGAGTTTATCGCGCGAATTGCTTTTACTACTCGAGCCGGATCGCAACGCGCGAATGCGCTCGGAATTGAGCGAGGCGATGAAACGAATCGGCGAACCGGGCGCGTCAGATCGCGCGGCAAAAACGATAATTGAATTTATAAATAAAGTGTCAGCAGCCCGACGGCAACGGTAGCGGCCGGATCAAGCGACGCGTTCGCGAAAAAAATAACCGATCTCGACAGTTAAAGAACGCGCGCCTTGATCCGGTCGCTCCCGCTCCCGATTCTGACAGAACTCGGTTGAGCTATTGACACCTAATCATCAGGAGAGCACATGGCAGGGAAACGTTGGCCGAAAATTGTTGGCATTGTCTTAATCCTAATAATTGCGTTCCTATGTCTTGGCGTCACCTTCACGATCGGATGGCGGCCAATCATCGGCGCGAAAAAACGCGCGTTGACAGATCGAAAGTTCGAAGTCACTCCGGCGCGCCTGGAGCGCGGACGATATTTAGTTGACGGTGTAAACGGATGCTTCGGCTGTCACACTGATCCTGATTGGTCCAAACCCGGCGCGCCGCCAGTCGCGGGACGCGAAGGCTCGGGACACATCTGGGCCGATCAGGATTTGCCTTGGCTGGTGGCGCCCAACATTACTCCCGACAAAGAGACCGGCGCGGGTGATTGGACCGACGACATGTTCGCGCGGGCCATTCGCGAAGGCATCGGTCATGACGGCCGCACGTTGTTTCCGTTGATGCCTTATCCGCATTATCGGGAAATGTCCGACGAAGATCTCGCGTCGATCGTCGTCTATATTCGCAGCGTTCCGCCCGTGCGAAATCAATTGCCAATGACGCAACTTCCCTTTCCAGAAAAATACCTGCTCAACAATGTTCCGCAACCCGTAAACGCGCCCGTGGCCGGGCCAGATGTTTCGAATCCGGCAAAGCGCGGCCAGTACCTGGTGAGCATGGCGGCCTGCATCGACTGCCACACGCCGCAGGATAAAGGGCAGCCGATTCCGAACATGGAGTTCGCCGGCGGCTTCTTGTTCCACGAACCCAAGGGCGATGTCGTCTCGACCAACATCACGCCCGCGCCTTCGGGCATCGCGTATTATAACGAGGGCACGTTCATCCAGGCTTTGCGACAAGGCAAGGTTGGCGCGCGTCCGCTGCACGCGACGATGCCTTACTACTTTTTCGGCAAGATGACGGACGACGATCTGAAATCGATCTTCGCGTTTTTAAAAACGGTAAAGCCAGTGAAGCATCAGGTCGATAATTTCGAGCCGCCGACCTTCTGTCGGTTGTGTAAGCAAAAGCACGGCTTCGGCGCGACGAACTGAAAATCAGGCCGCGGATAAACGCAGATAGACGCGGATGAAGACAAGAAACTCAGCCACGAAAAACCGCAAAAGGCAAAAGACTGGATGATGTCTCCACTCTTTTTGTGCCTCTTGTGTCTTTTTGTGGCTTAATTTCTTATCCGCATCGATCTGCGTCATCCGCGGCTAGTAATTGGTCAGAATCTCTTCGGGAGCAAATCCCATCTGCTGCAAACGACCGCGTGTCTGCGCAATCATCTCGCGTGAGCCGCAAACTAAAGCGACCGGTGATGTCAGTTCAGGCAGCACGTGGTCCAATAACGACTGCACGTAGCCGGTTGGTCCTGACCAGTTATGATTGCCGGGACGTGAAATGACTTGCCGCAATTCGACCCCCGCATCTTCCCAACTATCAGTTTCATCGCGATAACAAAAGTCGTCTGGGGTGCGCGCGCCATAGAGCACGATTAGTTTTCCAAATTCATCCTTGCGCTTCAGCACATGTCTCAGCGCCGAACGCAACGGCGCCACGCCCGTGCCCATCGCGACGAAAACCAAATCGCGGCCATGCAATCGATCGAGATCGAAGCCGTGACCGGCGACGTCGATCAACGCAACTTGTTCCCCGACTTTCATGTCGAAGACCGCGACGCTGGCGCCAATGGTGCGTTTTACCAGAATCTCCAGTTCAGTATCTTCGGGCGCACCAGCGAATGCAAAGTACGTTGGTTCCTCTTCTTTTACACGAAGCAGCGCCACCTGGCCCGGGACGAATGAAACACTGTGCGTCTCACCCGCGTTCTCGGGCGCTAATTGGAAAGAACGGATGTCGCGCCCCTGTTCGCGCACGCAAGTGATGACTAGCGTGCGCGCCTTCTGCTCAATCATATGATCGGAGTCTAGATTACACTCGGCGAAATTTGAAAACGCGGGGCATGGTCGAAATGCTCTGCGCCCTCTGCGTGTTTCTTTGGCGATCCTCTGCGGTTATGTTCTGATCAACTCAGGCATACTCGACAAAAAACGAAAATGGCGACACACGCACGAGCGACCAGGAGCATCCAAACCGCTTTGGAAAGGTGATAGAATTTCAAACCCTTATGAAGTTGACTCTCTTTCTTTCAATCGCATTAATGCTGGCCTCGACCAGTATCGTATGCGCGCAATCGGGACGAAAATCCACAGGCGGCTCGTCCTCTACTACCACGACCACGACACCGTCGGTCGCGGGACCGAAGACCACGGACAGGAAACCCGCGCCCACGCCAAAGCTGCAGTTGCTGGTCGGCATCGACCGCCCCGAAGTTTTTAGCACCGTGCCGTATTACCTTTACGACACGGTACTCGACAACGTTATTCGGAGGCTGGGCGAGGCGGAGATCGTGTTCGCGAATTCCGGCGGCAGAATGAATCGCGCTGACGCAGTTAAAGCAGCGAAGCAGGAAAAAACTCGTTGGGTGGTCCAACTGGAAATCCGCAGCATCTACACGGATGCGGGCAAGCAAGTGAAGAACAATGCCGACGAGTTGTACGTGCGTTACATTGCGTTCGAGCCAGAGACCGCAAAGATCAAACATTCGGGCCAAACGCGGCAACACATTTATCAGAATGGGCGCGGCGGCATTTCGCTGCCTTCAAAAAACGGGCCGGTCTATTCCGAGTACTCGATCAAGCAAACATCCATCGATGCCGCAGACCACATTCTGGCGGACTTCGATATCAGCGTGCGTGACGGTTCGCCGTTTTAAAGGGCGTGCCCTCTCCCAAAGGGAGAGGGAAGCTACTCCGCATAGATCCGATCGATCACGTCGCGATACTCTTCATCGATCACGCGTCGCTTCACTTTCAAGGTCGGCGTTAACTCGCCACCTTCCAGCGTAAATTCTTTTTCCAGCAATGCGATGCGTTTGATCTTCTCGAATTGGGCCAGGTCTTTCGTGCGGGCGGCGATCTGTCGTTCGAAAAGATCGACTATGCGGCGGTCATTGCAGAACTGCTCTCGGGTGTGCAGGTTGTAACCTTTGTACTCTGCATATCCTTGCAGTTGGTGCCAGTCAGGTACGATTAACGCCGCCGGGAATTTTCGATTGTTGCCCACTATCACAACTTGATTTACAAAGCGCGACGTCTTGATCAGCT
>DASQYL010000381.1:0-5259 GCA_035639235.1 Pyrinomonadaceae bacterium
TCAACCAACCAGAGTCAGCGCGATCGATTGGCATCCAGCTATCAAATTCGTTGTTGATTCGCTTGATGCGGCGGTAAAAGTGAACGCCCCAAAGTTTATTTTTGCCGGCTTCGTATCTTAACGACTTGAACGGTATGGCGACTTCGACCACGTACCCGTCAGAGGTCAGCGTGCCTTTGGACTCCATCACGAAGTCAGGATTGAAGTCCTCGTTATAAATTGGGTCCTGCCAGATACCATCTTCCTGCACCCCTAACGGATTGAAATCCAGTTCGTACGCTTTGCGATGATCATTAAATGTGTCTAGCAACATCCCGACATAATCATCGTTGAAGATATTGTCGCGTTTGGAAATATTGGCGCGCACCTTTGAGGGGTCGTCGTAACAATGGAAAGCCACGTAGAGAGATTTTGCGTCGTAACCAAGAAATACTTCAGTCGGTTGTGAGGGCGCAATGTTGTCGCCGGGCGTAGTTTGATAGAAGTCCTTGAGTTTGACGGCCTGCTTCCAAACTTCATCGTCAAGTTTTCCATCGATGACGGGTGGGCGATCAAACTGCGGCAATCGAATCGGGTTTTGTTTCTCGGGAGGTAAGACAACTTTTGCTCTAGAGCTACCGACACCAGGCACGGGGACAACGGTTGCCGGAGGTTGACTTGACTGGCCCGCAACGGAAGTCGCAATCAAGCCTGTCACAATCACGAAGAGTATTTTGTCCACTATCATGCGAAAGGGAATAGACAATTTCGTCGGATGTGCTGACACTCAACCCTTCGAGTGGCCACGCTGCTGAACTGAAACATCCAATCGATAGCGCGACGATAATAGGAGAGACCGGCAGAACTCCGGCAAAACAATTCGGTTAACCGTCCACTTTCTTCGGCGAGTGGCAAGAGACGCGCTTTCTTAGCTTCTTTAGACAGTTCGCAGGGGCAGTTGAGGAAGAGCGCAAATCGCGCCGCGTTTCGATCTCGCAAATCCGCAACCAGCTCGTTCACCGAGAAAAATGCGCAGTTAACCGAAATGTTCTTGGGACAATCCCCCGCACCTCCTAGTATGAGCCGGCTCTAACAAATCACGCGCCGTATTCAAGCGGCAGAACGAGAACGACGCATGAGGAGAACATCCGGATTATTGGTCGTGAGTTGCTGCTTAATCCTGGTCAGCTTTGGGCGGGGACAGGCTCAAGATGCGTCGTTAACGACGAAACTAACCGGCAAATGGATACAGCATTACACCGGCATGTCACTTCAGGGAGCAGTCCTGAATATAACTTCAGTCGATCCCGCTACGGGTTTATTGAAAGGTCAATGGATACCACCGACAGGCGCGGCTGCGGGCAAGGAATTTGAGGTCGTGGGTTGGGTTAGTTCGGCCCCGCCGCGAGAAAAGCTGGACAACGTAATCACCATCTCATTCAGCGTGAGTCTCACGACTTACGGAAGCATTACCAGCTACACCGGATACTTCAAGGACAATAAGATTACCGCTTCATGGTTCAACATTAAGCCGAATACAACTTATGAGTGGGATCACATTTCCACCGGTCAGGACATCTTTACGAGAGAGACCAGGATTGCGTCAGAAGCCGGACAAGCTCCGACTCAGGAGAAACCTGTCGACGAGATCTTTAAGAACATTAAGGTGCTGAACGGAATGCCGCAGTCGCAGTTGTATCCGGCGATGAGATTCATGGCCGCTTCGTTAGGTTTTCAGTGCGGCTCGTGTCATGTGATCGGGAACAGCTTCGGCGATTTCCCAGCCGACGATAAACCTGAGAAACAAACCGCACGCGACATGATCAGGATGGTTCAATACATCAATAAGAATTACGCTGACGGAAATCCCACGGTGAGTTGTTACACTTGTCATCGCGGTAGTCGCTCGCCCGTGACTGCACCAACCTTGCCTCTACAGTTAGCAGTGCCTATCGGAGTGAGTTCAAGCGCCGCGTCACCCCTGCCTTCCGTGGATGAGGTTCTGAATAAGTATCTGGATGCGATCGGCGGTAAAGCCGCAGGCGATTTGATTACCAGCTGCGTCGTCAAGGGCACTACCACGACTGCGATTGGTCAGACGGTCGCCTATGAGTCTGAACAGTTGGCGCCTGACAAGGGCCGTGAGAGTTTCACCCTACCAAGCAACACTGGCCGCCCCTGTGCCGGCGATTCCAGATGTGAATACGCTCGCGTAATCAACGGATCGCAAGGTTGGCTTAAGAGCGGCGCGGGCGTACAGGAATTAGTCGGCCAGCAGCTCGACGATCAGAAACTATCGTTTCCACTCTTTGGAATTCTGCGACTGAGAGATCAGTATGCGAGCTTTCGAATTTCCGGCCGTGACAAAATTGACGATCGCGATGTTTATGTCATTAGCGCGGTTCTATCGGACAACAAAGTCGAACGCCTCTACTTCGATGTTGAGAGTGGATTGCTAAGACGGCGCGTCGGATACACGCGCACGCTAATCGGGACGATTCCCCAGCAAACTGATTTTGAAGATTATCGTGAGGTTCAGGGCGTGAGACTTCCGTTCACCATCACCATGGCGTTCGTCGATTCCGGCAGCCTGCCGATAGTACGTAAATTTGCAGAAATCAAGATAAATGTTCCGGTAGACGCGTCTAAATTCGATAAGCCACTGGCCCTAACGGCGCCAAATCGTTAGCCTGCGAATCCTCAGAAACAGAAGTGTACGGCCGGCATTTTCGTACTGGTCACAAGTCCCGAATCGAATACGACCGGCCAGATCGAATAGGAGCTGTGGAAAACCTCATCCTTGATCTTATCGTAGAAGAGTTGTTTGCAGCAGAAGACCTGCGACAAAACATCTTCTTTCAGGTCCACGGTTTCAGTTGAGGACTCAGATCAATGAATTGGAATCGAATATTTCTCACGACTATCGGTATCGTCTTGATGGCGGTCAGTGTTACGTTCAGCCAGGGCACGCCAAAGGCGACATCATCACCATCTCAACCAAACGCACCCAAACAATTACCCGCTGGGTTGGAAGAATTCTTTGTCGGAGAGTGGACTGGAGCCGGAGAATTGTCCAACGGCAGAAACATTGAAGCAGATGTAAGCTTTGCCGCGGATCTTGATAATCAATGGCTGAACTATAGTCATAACGATCGCGCGCCAAATAAATATAAGGCCCGGGGGATGTGGGGCTTTGAACGCAATTCGGGAAGATTTGTAATGCTGCTGAATGACAATTTTGGCGGGGCGCGGTTATTTGTAAGTGACGGATGGCTCGATGGCCGAATCGTTTTCAATAGCGAGAAACTCCTGGTTCTGTCATCCGTCCAGGAAAGATTCACTTTTGCACGCGAGTCAGCAACCACCTTTAGAATGACTTATGAGATTAGTCGCGATGGTAAGACGTGGCGAATTGGAGACTATCTGATCTTCAGGCGAAAGTAATCAGTCTTCTAATCGCCGCTTTGCGAAGAACGTAAGTTCCGATGCGAAAATCCATTCGGTTTTGGCTCATATACAGCGTTGCCTGGATCGCGCTGGCGGCGAGCCACTTTAGCCTCTTCTTTACACATCTCGGACAATCGTTCTTCGCGTCTTTTAAGGGTGCCGTCTTTAACACCGTGCCTACAGCGCTGTTTGGCGTTGTAGTGGTTATGGTGTGCCGGCGTCTTCCCTGGTCCCACGATCGGCGTCACGTTTTTCTCGCCGTGCATCTGCTGCTGGTCTCTTTGTATCTCGTTCTTTGGCTGGTAGGCCCACCGTTCCTCGATGCAATCGATCAGGTGATTCAGAATGGCAAATGGGAGCTAGATCTTTCGGGAGTTCGAGGCGGGATATTTAGCGGCGTAATGATTTATCTCAGTACCGTCGGCATCGTCTATGCCGTGCAAACAAATGAACGCCTGAGTCTGGAGAAAGCTCGGGCGGAACGCGCGGAAAGCCTGCGCACTCGGGCCGAACTCGAAGCGTTGCGCGCTCAACTCAATCCGCATTTTCTTTTCAATACTCTGCACTCGCTGATGGCTTTGGTGAGACATGATCCGGCTGCGGCAGAAGATGCCCTGGAAAGATTAGCGCTGCTGTTGCGCCACACGCTGATGACGATGAAGGACCCGGAAGACGTTCAACTCTCTGATGAATTGGACTTCGTGGAAAACTATCTCGCGCTTGAGCACCTGCGGCTCGGCGACCGGCTGCGCATTGAAAGGAATATCCGCCCCGAGAGTCTTGAGTGCCGGTTGCCGCCATTTACTCTGCAACCGCTGATTGAGAATTCGATCAGACACGCAATTTCAAGTCAGCCGCAGGGCGGACTGCTTCGAATTAATGCCGAACGTCGTAACGGTTTCTTGTCCATCGAATTGCTGGATGACGGTCCCGGCGCCGAGATGAAGGAAGTAGAAACTTCAAATGGAATCGGCGTGAAAACTGTTCGCCAGCGCTTGATGACCCGCTATGGAGATCGAGCGAGCTTTCAGGTGAACACAGCCCCCGGAAAAGGATTTTCGGTGCGAATGAAAATCCCTGCGAGTTGATCTGAGTATGAAAGCACAACGATCAATTCGTGCGCTCATCATCGAAGACGAACCGCTGGCGCGCCGAACCATCAGGGATTTTTTGCAGGGCGAAGACTGGCTGGAAGTAGTAGGTGAAGCTGCGGACGGCGTGCGCGCCGTAACTCTCATCGATGAGTTGCGGCCGGATTTGCTTTTTCTCGATGTAAGAATGCCGGGTCTGACGGGCCTGCAAGTGCTGGAAAAAATCAAGCACGATCCTGAAGTCGTTTTTACCACCGCTTATGACGATCACGCGGTAACCGCATTTGAGTTGGAGGCGCTTGATTACATTCTCAAACCTTTCGGCCGCGAGCGCTTCCGTCAAATGTTGACGAGAGTCCGGAACCGTTTACTTGAGTCGGCAGAGAGGGAGCAAGCTACTGTCCGCGAAAGAGCGCAGCACGCGCTTCAGTCAACATCGCGCGAGCACTTGGTTCGCCTCTTTGTCCGTGATCGTCGAGGTCGGATAATTCAAGTGCGAGTTGCTGAAATCACACGTTTGTTGGGCGCCGATGATTACGTGGACATCCACGTAGGTAAGACTTCATACCTTGTGAATGTGAGGCTCGCTGAATTCGAGAAACGACTCGACCCGAAGCATTTTCGCCGTGTGCATCGTTCCGCGATCGTTAATCTGGATCATTTGCTTTCGTGCAAGCGAATGGATCGAAGGCTATTACTGAAATTAAGCGACGGCTCGGAGGTGATTGCCAGTCGCGCGGGC
>DASQYL010000382.1:0-4415 GCA_035639235.1 Pyrinomonadaceae bacterium
CGAATTGCTGGACGACCATTTTGATCTCAGCGCCGGTCATCGCCTGACACAACAGGCCGTGAAAAGAATCGGTCGTGTTAGTGGAACTCAGTCCGCGGTTGTAAAGGTTTTCCACGCCGGCGATGTCCCTTTGGCGGCCACCGTGGCTGAGCTGCATGATGTACTTGCAATCGTATTCGTGGACCTTCTCAGCAAGTTTGCGCCAGAAAGGAATCTTGTCGTCATTGTCTATGAAGGCGTAATTGGGCAGGATGCGACCGCGCACCGAAATGGGAACGTGCGAAGAAATAATTGCCCCGACTCCGCCGCGCGCAAATTTTTCTTCCCAGTTGATGCGCGCCTGAGTGCCGATGCCGTTGTAGTAATCGAAGCGGCCCGAAATATTCGAGCGAAAGATTCGGTTCTTGACCGTTAGGTTGCGAAACTTTAGCGGCTCGAAAATGATGTCGGTTGCCACTGGAGTTACTCCTTTGGAAAACCTCAACCCTGCCTGTTTGTTGGGCTACTAAACGAAAGCGAGCAGCAGTAGCCGCTAAGCAATAGATCCAGACCTACAACGTCTTCAAATATTCAATCAGCGCCCACTTGTCCGCATCGTTGAGCGTGGTGCCGTATTCATGGCCGGCGTTGCTGTTGCCGGGAATCGAGGTGTCGTAGCGGAAACCAAACTTCTCGGCTTCCGGACCCGATGAGATGTAGCCGAGATTTTTTGGATCGTAAACGTTGTAACCGCGATAAAAAACTTTCGGGCGCGCGGCTGCTGGTTGCAGCAAGTCCCACATGGTCGGCACCGCGCCGTGATGCAGGTATGGCGCGCGCGCCCACGCGCCATCTACAAAGGTGGCGACATAGCCGTCGGTCTTGCGATAGGCCGTGAACAGAATATTCCCGAACTTGACGGTGTGAAATTTGTCGACCAGTTCCTGGGTGAACGAGTCGACCCGATGACGGTCGGTGCCGACTTGCGGCATGACTTGGCCAAACTCTTTTCCTTCCGGAGTGTGACAGGCAGCGCAGGTGTTCTTGAATACGTCTGCCCCGCGCTCGGCCAGAGTTTTGTCGATCGGGAAAGGATAAGCCGGCGGCGGCAACTGCAGCAGAAAGTCTGTATCGCGCTTAAAGCTTTCGGGAATCACGGTGTCGGGGCGCGCGCCAATCGCCATCGCCGCGGCATAATTGCGCTGCTCGATCTCGTTATTGTTTCCGTCCCAATGCAGCCAAAGATGTTCACGCGGTTTCTGGTTCCAGACCTGCGGCAAATCCGTTGTGCCAATGGTGTGATCATCGGGCAGGTGATAGACAATGAATTTGGTCGGGTTGAAGGTATCGACCCGCCCGCGTCCTTGCGCAGGGCGCGAATCCTCCCAGGCGTAGTCTTGCTTTTGTTGGGCCATGCCCTGGATGGTTGCCGGCAAAATGAAGTAGCGATAAAAGAGTGAATCGATCCACGAAATATTTTCGGTCTTCTTGATCTCGGCCAGAATGTTGTCGGGAGTAAACCGTGGATCGGTCGCGCACGCCGCCAGGAAGCGCTGAAATCCCTGCAGATCCATCTCGTGCGCCGGACCGCCGTAAATCAAATTCGGTTTGCTCGAAGGCGATTCGCGGTATGAACCCGTGTGACAAAGCGCGCAGTTCGCTTCCACGGCGGGAAAGCCGATGTCGCGTTTAGCGAACCCGACCGGCAATTCGTTACCGTCTTCGATGATAAAGCCGAACGAAGCCCAGCCACCGGGCCCGGGAAGTTTCTCGGGAAACATTTTCGGCAGAACTTTGAAGACCAGGTAAGGAATGCGGCTGTCGCTGCCTAAGCCGATGGCGCCGTGTTTCCAATGATCCTGCGGCGACGCGTAATAGATGTCGGGCCGCTTGCGCAGCAGGTGATCCCAAACTAAGTAACCGATGAATCCGGCCAGGAGGATCACGATAACGATCGCGACTTGCACGGTTTTGGATCGCAAGCGCATTTTGATGAGCGCCAACAAATCGCGCAGCCATCTCTTCACGTTGGCCAGACTGAACTTGTTCTCTGCCGGCAGGCCCATCTGAAGCAGCACGAACAGCACGACACCAAAGGCGAAGTCGACAAAGAAGAACTGCAGCATCAGCGCGCGATATGCAGTGACGCGCATCATGTAAATCCAGAAGACCGCGGCAATCAGACGCGAGATCGCGACCAGCCAGGTGTAGGCCGGAAAGCGCAGAGGATTGTGCGCCGCGCCGGCATAAAAGACGCACATTGAAAGCAGCAACATTCCGACGTTGCGGAGCCAAACGTCAGAGACCTCTGCTCCCAAGCCCAGACTAATATTTAGTAGCTGCGGTGAGACAATTGCCGGGACCGCGATCAAGATATTGACAAGAATGCCGATCCAAACGACTCGGCCAAACCATTTCAGGGGTTTGTTCATAGCCTCGTGTTCCTGTTCCTGTTTACGGTGGAGCTACCACCCGACTCCCCGGTAGCGGCTGCTAAACGATTAAGCTTTAGAATGGACCGCTCGTGAGCACGTTACGCGCGTAAACATCCCAAAGCTTGCCCATGAAGAGTCTGCCAAAGCGGGCCATTGCCGAAGCCCGATCCGACAAGGTTGGCCCTTCGGTGCGAAACGTCGTCAACTGTTTTAGAAAATCAAAGAAGTGAATGATGATGATCCCTGAGGCTTTGACTATCTGCTTCAGTTTTTCCGGATCGTTGGCGGCTGCTGCTTCATCCTCTGCGCTGACATGGCCGTTGAGTATGCGCGTGAAGAGCGTCGTGGTGTCGTGCCACAAATCGAACCCGGGATCGTCTTTGATCAACTTGAAGCCGCTCAGCGTCAGCGGATTTCCCTGATCGTCGCTGAAGAACAATCGATAGAACATGCGCTTCACTGCCGGGTCCTTATCATCGACGAACAGATTGAAGGTTGCGCTTTCTACCTCGCGCTGGCCGCCGAGGGACTCGCATTTGATGTAACCCTTGACGTCGTTGGTATCGTGTTCGGGATCGGTAACGAATCGATTGACGCCGTCGACAGTGATCGTCAAATGAAACATGATGTCGTTGCCGGCTTTCTTGCCGGCGCGCGCGCCCTTGTCGTAATCCAATTCTCCGAAAGTGATGAAGCCTTTCATCTCTTCGGTGAAACTCAACTTGGTTTGCACGGTATGAACGTCGGTCGGAAATTCGCCGGGGTGGGGATTGAGCGGAATGCCGTTGGCCTGACACCATTCGCGGGCGCGCTCGACGCCGAGATTTACCGTCTCAGTCATGCGGTCCTTACTGAAGTCGATTAAGTAATGCAGAGCGACGTCGGCTTTTAGTTCTTTGACTTCGATGTGACGACCGTACTGGCCTTGCTGCCCGGCAGCAATCGCCGCGTTGCTTTCCTCGATCCGTTTTAATGCCGCCTTGTAATGGCCGTCGGCGCTGGTCTCGATAATTTGAAAATAGGTCGCGACAAATCCGGGATGCCATTCATCTTTGTCGCTGACCGTCCAGATCACCCAGAGTTCATCGGCGCCGCGCCGGATGGCTTCATCTATGTTCGCATCGGTCATGTAAACGGCATCGATGTAAGTCTTTCCATCGATGTGCACAGGAGGAAACCACATCGGCAGCGAGACACACGCGCAGAGCATGTCTTCGCTCATGTCCTTCGCTTCGATTACGTCGAGCGTCTTGTCGCTGAAGTTGAAAACGTTGAAGGTGTTGTTAAGATTGGTCGCGCGAATCTTGTCCCAATCCAGTCCCCAACCAGGGAAGACGTGCTTGCGGTAATTTTCGAGCGTAAACAGTGACTCGGCGTAAAGCAGTTCGACAAAGGCTGCGGCGTTGAAGCTGATGCCCGCGCGCGGATTCAGATTGCGCCAGTTGTCGGCGATCTGAAGCCCGCTCATTCCCTGACACATCATCGCCAGATTGAAGACGCCGCCGCTGGCCGCATCGACGTGATCGAAAGTCAGGCCGGCTTCGTCCAGCCAGACTTGCAAGACGCCTGCCTGGAAGGCGACCTTGATGCCGCCGCCGGCGAGAATCAGCGAGCGCTTCTTTTGTCCATTGCTCATGAGGTGACTCCTTTATGTTGGCCGATGATGTGATCAGCGATGCGATCGGAGAGGGCTCCGATCGTGCACGATGGATTTGGCCCGACCGGCCCGGGCATAATCGATCCGTCGGCGACGTAAAGACCGGGATAATTGAAGACCTCGCCGTAGGAATCGACGACACCTTCGTTTTCGTCGCGGCCCATTGGCGCGCCGCCCAGAGGGTGCGCGGTCAAGACCTGGTGCAGGTTGAATTCGTATGCCGGATTCTCCATGAATTCGGCGTTGAGCGCGCGCGCGATCGATCGGCCCACCCGAATGACGCGGTTGTAGTAGTCTTGCGATTTCTTGATGCTCCAATCACACTCGAGCATTCCGTCTTTGAG
>DASQYL010000383.1:0-6440 GCA_035639235.1 Pyrinomonadaceae bacterium
GAGTGGAGAATCATTGTCGATCCGATCGACGGCACTCGCGGATTAATGTATCAAAAGCGGAGCGCCTGGGTGCTTACCGGCATCGCGCCAAACCGTGGGCCGGATACAAACCTGAGTGATATTCAAGCTGCGCTACAGACGGAAATTCCGCTCGCGAAGCAACATCTCTCCGATTCGTTGTGGACCGTGCGAGGCAAAGGAGCGCACGCGGAACGTTTCAATCGAATCACGAGGGAGAAATCAGAAATCAATTTGCACCCATCATCAGCGCGGACCATCGCTCATGGTTACGCCGAGGTGTCGCGTTTCTTTCCCGGCGCGCGCGACGAACTTGCGAGCATTGATGAGGAGATCGTCTTCGGCGCTCTAGGAGCGCCCGCAGCAGGCAAGGCGCATTGCTTTGAAGATCAATATGCTTCATCCGGAGGACAGCTCTACGAATTGATGCGCGGCGCCGATCGCTTCGTTTGCGATTTGCGGCCATTGATGAAAACGACGCTTGAAGATCGCAGCGCCCCGCTCGGCATCTGTTGTCATCCATACGACATTTGCACTGAGCTGATCGCGCGTGAAGCGGGGGTAATCGTGACCGACGTTCGTGGCCGGCCCTTGAGCGCGCCACTTGCAGTCGAGCCGGAAGTTGCATGGGCAGGCTATGCGAATGAACACATCCATGCGCAGGTCGAGGCGCTACTGCAAGCCGCGCTCCGCTGGCGTGGGTTATTTTCATGACTGGGCACGTGATGATTCGAGCAGCCCGCGTGCCGATACAGATCAATTGATCCTGTCGCTGGATGTTTGAGCTTACGCCAAAGAGGCGGAAACATCTTATGTGACTAAACAGCATTGATTCGCTGCTCGGCCAATTGTTAAAGTCTTCGTCGTAACCGCGCGATGATTTACCTCGGACATGTTAGCGAACTCACGCGCTATCCAGTTAAGTCAATGGCCGGCGTCGTGACTGAATCTGCGACCTTTCGTCGGAGTGCACCAATGCTTTTTGGAGTTGGGGCTAGTCTCGATACAGCTCTGGAAACTCCTTGCGGAGATTCTCAAGCTTGGGCAGATCGTTGTAAACGATGTACGGCTCATCCCGATGGTTTGCCAAGTAGTTCTGATGGTAACTTTCCGCTTCATGGAAGGAATCGAGCGCCGAAAGTTGGGTTGCTAAGAGCCGGCGGAACACTCGCGCTTTGTTGAGTTGATCGATGTAGGCACCCGCGATTCGCTTCTGATCATCTGTCGAGTAAAAGATCGCCGAACGATATTGCGTTCCCGTGTCAGGCCCTTGCCGATTAACCTCTGTCGGATCGTGGGCCACGGCAAAGAAAATTTTGAGAAGCTTTCCGTAGGTTATCTTTGATGGATCATAAGTAATCTGTACCGATTCAGCGTAGCCGGTTTCTCCGGTGCTGACCTGCTCATAGGTGGCTGAACCTTTTCCGCCGGCATAACCAGACTTAACCTCCGTCACGCCTTTGACGTGTTTGAAGACAGCGTCCACACCCCAGAAACAACCTCCTGCCAGGACGATGGTTTTCTGCGTTGAATTTGTAAGGGTCTCATCAAGAACGGGATCAGGAATCACAACTGCCGAGGCCGCGGCCCGATTGCAGGCTAACATCGCACCGCTGACTAAAAGAGCGGAACCAATCAGAATTGATCTAAACATTTCGCCTCCTAAAAACGCAATGGTTCTCATCAACCTTGAAAGTGAGTTTAGACGTAACCATTTCCGTGGGCCAGCGTAGACAATCATCTGCCTACAAGAATTTATCGTTCATTCACGTCTGCGATCCGTAGAAACGCGGCTGACACGTGCCAGAGTTAACGCCCGCGTGGTTTGATTATTTCGCTCAAGATATCTGATTTCGTCGCGTCGCGTTCCAGATGAGGGTAACGTTCGCCACCGCGATAAACTACCTTGTAATTGTCCTGAAAGCTACCGCTCTCGACGCGCAATTCGATGGGCGCCGTATCACTCTTCGTGGCGGCGATGGCATCGCGGAGCGCTTCGCCAGACCACGCGCGACCGTTGACACCGACGATCTTCATGCCGGGAGCGAGGCCAGCTTTGGCCGCCGATAACTCCGGATTCACATCGAGCACAGTTCCATCGTTACTAACAATCAGGCCGATTGAATACGAGAGGTTCATAAACTTTCGCTGCCCTTCGGCGAACTTCACTTCCTCGTTCAGCTTCTCGTTGTAAATCAGTTTCCACCCGCCGTTCGTGATTCCGCCAAGCGGCGCGCGTTGATTTATTTTATTTACGCGCTCAGTAAGAAAACTGCGCCAATCGTATGGCGTAACGTCATTCAACGTCTTCACGATGTCGTCAAACGTATAAGTCTTAACCATCGGTCCGGTGTCTGGGCCGCCATGAAATCTGTGGCAGAAATCATCGAGGGACAACTTACCCTGACTCTCACGGCGAATAATCACGTCCGTCTCCATCCACAGCAAAAGTCCCTCGAAGTAATAGTCGACGCGCCGCCGGTAATTCATCCAGGCGCGTGGCGATGAATAAGTAAATTGGACCGCCGTCGCAGTGTCGACCATTGGTCGCCAGTTGCGACCCGATTGGTTATCCATTTCCGCGGCGACCGCAGCGATCGATTCGCGAAAGTTTTCCGGTGTCCACAATCCGCTGCGCGCCGGCAAAACTTTTCCGAGATATTCAGTCAGCCCTTCGTAAACCCAAAGCAGGTCGCCTTGCATAGGCTGCTCGAAATCCGTTGTGGTGAGATCGGCGGGCCGGCGATATTTGCCGTTCCAGGAGTGTGTGTATTCGTGTCCCAACAGATCACCGAGATCGATCAACTGCTCCGGATCGCTCAAGGCCTTCTCACCCACACCGTCTTCACTCGACTCGTGATGTTCCAGGCCTTCGCTGCCGCCCACGTCGCTCAAGGTCAACAGAAAGCGATAACTGCGATAATGATGGGCGCCGAATAATGCATTGGCTTCGTTCACCAAATTTTGCCAACCGCGCAAAGTCTCTGGTTTCACGTCGAGCGCGGCCGGCGAATCGGCAACGATATCCATTTCGTGCGGCGCAGGCGTTGAGGCGAGCCTCAGCTTACGAAAATTGAGACCAGTGATCATTGGCGAATCAACCAGCTCAGTCAACGAAACCTCCTTAAACTCGATCTCGTCGCGCCGTTCACGTTGCACGGGCAAGGCGGTCGCAAATTGCCAACCCGTGGGCAGCTTAATCGATGCCTCCACGCGCACTGCATCGCTGTTCATTCCGCGCGGATAAACGACGACACGATTCCACTTGATGCGGGCCAGTCGCGCACTCATGGGCGTGCCCGGCTGCGACACATCATCAAATGCGATTTCAAGTTCGCTCACGCCCGGCGGCACGTCGCATTGAAACGCGAACATCTCCACCAGATGGCGCGTCCAGGGAATTGATTTCCCGTTTGCAGTCGATCTCAAACCAACCATGTCATTGATGGGTCCCGTCGGGCTGTGCTCGCCCGGAATCCACTTCGGATAGAAGAACGCAAATGGTCCCGGCTTAACCGGAATGCGCACCGTAGTGTGAAGGAGATTTCGTGGAGCTTGAGTGGCATCAACATCCACTCTGATGGCAACCGAGTTTTGTCCCAGCGCTGTCAGAGCGCAGATTTGGATTACTGCCGACAGTATCAACAGACGATGTTGTTTGAAGACCTTAGGCATGAGTTTTCCTCTTCCCGTTCACTGCGGACTAGAATAAGGCTGAGGGAATTCACGAGGGAAGTATTAATAATCTCGCGCTTTCAGACGAAATGACAACTGGCCAATCGATTGGGTGGAGAGCAACCCATGAAGTCGTGATGTGATCTGACGTCGCCTTAGTAATGGAGTTACCGCGGACACAGGTCAATGGAGTCATTCAAAGTCTATCTTCACGCAACCCAACGAGGCAGTATACTAGCTAACTAACACATGGAAAGCGTTGGCCAGTTGTTGGCCACTTTTGCGGGAATTCAGGGAACAAGAGGAACATCGGGAACCAACTCCGAATCGGCTAAAGCGTTGGAATTGAAAGAAGTTGCGTTATAGCTTAAGCTTGCCCAAAAAGAGTGCCCGCTTGGCTCAGCGGTAGAGCACTCGCTTCACACGCGAGGGGTCAGTAGTTCGAATCTACTAGCGGGCACCATGTTTTCAATAACTTACGGGCGGCGCTCAGCGCCCGTTTTGCTCCGCACACACTTTCGCACACACTTTGAAGTCAAGATCGGTCATCAAATCTCACAAAATGATTATTTTTGGGTCGTGCCCTTCTCGATGAAGTTCTCATGCTGATACAGGAAATAGTGGAACTTCTCAGCGACCGGAAGAGAATTCCGGAAGATGCCAGCGGGCGCTGATCAAGGAAAGTGAAGAATCAGAGTTGCGGAAATCAAGCCAGTTCAGTTTTCTCGTCGCGCCAAGCACCCAGTTGCTCAAGCGCCCCCCGAATAAGGGAAAGGGACTCCCATGCGAGCGGGATTGTCTTTAGAAAGGACGCAATAGAGCGCTTTCGGATTACGAGTCTGCGGTCAAGAGCTACAAGCAGTGCAAGAATGTCAGGTTCCGCTGGGTGAAAAGGTATGGCCAGTTTTCGCCAATGGTACTGATCTTGATGTGCTTGCCTAACGCCTAACGAATACGCACTCATTACGGGTAAGAGACTCTCGGCTAGCTGAGTATAGGAGGTGTCGCCCACGGCTGCATCGAATAGATCTAGATATATCCCCACCTCTAGACCGAGAAGTCCAATGCGTCGGGTGCGAAGAGACTCAGCGATATGGCGAATTCGACCAGCTTCGTTCCTGTTCTCGAGGGACTGATCTCCCCACAACAGAAAAACCTCAGTCGGATCGGCCGATTCGGTAATGCCTCGTTCTGGCAATTTGAACCAATAAGGTTCTGACGCCAGATTCGATATAAATGCAGCATAGGGGAGCCTCGCCTGCCCGTAAGCTTGAGCGCTCTGATAAAAGAAACTTTTCGCGTCCTGGGTTCGATCCAAAAGGAGCGAATTACTACCTGCACGTCTAAAATTTGTCGCCGCCGCCAGTGAAAGTAGTTCAGCCGAATCCATGTCTTCAGTTGTTTCGGCTTCACCAAGGTAAGCTTTCGCGAACCCGGTCAGCATCTCAGTCTGAATAGAACACAATTCTGGATCGAGTCCTAATTCTTTTAGTGAATCCAGCATAGCCGTCTAAATCAAAAACTCCCGTATGTTCGATATCTTGTCAGGGGGCTCAAAAAATCTGGCATTCAATCCTCCGCTGCTGGGCGTGGGCCGGCGTCCTGATCGGATATTTTGACGCACACTTAAAATGTCATAGAACTCGAATCGTTCGATTTGAGCAGGCGGTATGACGATTTTGGCGGTGATCTCACCTTCAGGTTGAAAGAGACTAAAGGTGGTGAATATGTTTAGCTCTCTAATCTCCTCTGAAAATACTTGATGAGCAATACTTGGGCGGCCGATTATGAAGACATAGCAGTAAAACAGACAACCATCTTGACGCCAACCGTTAGTGGCAAACTCGAGCCCAACTTGTTGTGCTGGAAGTAAGAAGTTGCGCCGTCGGACGATGTCACGTTCGACTGAACCAGCGGTGGTTGAGATGAAAGGCGTATGACGTCCGAACTGTTCGCCGCCCTCGTTTGGATCAGGATCATCGTAGTGATTCTGATGCCAATCCAAATTTTGAGCGTTGAGCCGCAATGGAACCTGAGGAAAAGGAAGCGTGCCAACTTTGCGCCACCAGTTGCAATAGATGCCCGCCTCCATGATCCTCTGAGCGTCCAAGGGATCTATACCAGCAATGCCTTTGATAACCTTCTGGATGATCATATTGCCAAGCTTTTAGTTACCGTAACAATTGCCGTAATTCATAGTCGCGGTCCGTCCCCGATGGAATCCTCTGCGAAAACACTCTGAGACTTTCCTTCGCCTCCCGTTGCTTGTCCGTTGGAGCGAGAGGCAAAACCTTCTTAAGTGTCTGAAGGCCCCAATACTGGCCAAATGGCTTGTCTTCGACCCTAGTGACACTATCAACGAGGGGAAGAAGTAATGCTCCGTCTGGCCGTTCATAGAGAAAAGCATAAGCGAATAAACGCGCGCCCCGATTCTTACTCGCCAAGGAAGTGATAAGGTCGAAAGATTGAGTTCTGCGCGCGACCTCAACCATTCTACTGACCACCTTGGTCATAGCGTCCGTCCGCGCATCCCCTGATGGCTGTGAAGCACGAATAGAATTGTATTCTTCCGCGAGTGTATTTACTTCATCCGCGACTGCTCGTTCATTGTAAGTACCCTGCTTTTAGGACCAGCCATAAGTAGAGAGTTCCGGGTTTTGGGTTAAGAGATATTCTCTGGGCGTCATGTCTCCCAGAGCGTCATGTGGTCGCCCCTCGTTGTACTCCTTCAGCCACCTTTCGGTCTG
>DASQYL010000384.1:0-5958 GCA_035639235.1 Pyrinomonadaceae bacterium
GTCGGCCGGGTCTGTATCTTGAGATGTTCGGTTCACCCGAATATGTGTATCACTGGGAATCCCCGCTTGGCCGCGACATTTATCGCATCGGTGACGCGATCGGCATTGGCGCTGTCGCCGCTTTGGTAGATGGGAAGGCGGTGCGAGTTGCGGACGTCGCAGATCGCAAATGGCGAATTGTCAGTGCTGGTCCCGTGCGTGTAATCGTCGAACTAGCTTACAAAGGTTGGAAAGTAGCCGGCTCCGAGGTCAATCTCAAGAGCCGCATAACACAATGGGCTGGTGAACGCGGATTTGATCATCATGTAGCTACCGAGGGTGCTGACGGGACAACCTTCGTCACCGGGATCGTGCGCGAACCAGACTTGCAAGAGAAAGTTTTTGCGCCCACGGCTGCCGACTCGACGTTCGCACGCCTTTGGTGGGGACATCAAGTGGAAGAAGAGGGGCCGCCGGCGACTGCGACGCACATGCTGCCCGATCAAAACCTGGGCCTGGCGATTATCGCGCGCGGCAAAGACAGCAAAGCGGCCCCTGACGATCCACTGAATCTGCTCGTCCAGCCGCAGTTCGAAAAGGGTGAAAGTGAATGGTATGTGATGGCTGTTTGGGACCAGGAGAATACTGACAATCTCTCAGTGACCGCAACAACGGCTGATGCGCGAATTCGATATGGCTCGATGGCTGCTCCGCGGCCGTCGCCCAGAACTTTCGACGACTTCGTATCATTGGTCGAGGATACGAAGGCGAGGCTGGCCCACCCGGCGCCGGTCAAGATCATTTCTACATCGGCGGCGGCACAGTCGGCGCCGCTCGACACTCTCCAACCCGCAAGAACAAAGAGTTACGCCGGAGCGATCGAGCTACTCAAACAATCGGCAGAACGGACGGCGCAAAAATTGGAGCCGGCGATCTCGCGAACGAATCCGAACGACGCCGGGCGCGATGCGGGCGAAGGTTTTTTCACCGAGGGCGATAATCAAACTGGTGAATGGAAAGCGCAGAAGGGCTTCTTTTGGACCGGCAGTTTCTGGGTCGGCGAACTCTGGCAGCTTTACGCCAAGACCAAAGATGAACGTTTTCATCGTTGGGCGGAACTTTGGAACGCGCGGCTGTTGGGAAACGAAGTCAATGAAAATCACGACACGGGTTTTCTCAATTATTACTCATCGGTGCTGGCTTATCGCGCGACCAAAGACGCAAAGTATCGCGATGGCGCGCTCCGGGCTGCGGCTCGGCTGAAGCAACTCTACAATCCCACGACCGAATTGGCCGCGTCGTGGTCAGTTAATGGTGACGACACCATCATTGACACGATGATGAATTTGCAGATCTGGTGGTGGGCGTCGAAGGAGACGAACGATCCGCAGTGGCGCGAACTCGGATTGAAACATGCGCTACGGTCTTCGCAGTGGCTGATTCGAAGCGACGGTTCAGTTGCACAATCCGTGCACTACAACCCCGGCGACAATCGGCAGGAGTTCACTTCTTCGCAGGGGATGAACAACTCGATTAAGTATCCGAACAGTGCGAAACCGGGTGAGAAGGTTTTCACTCACACGCATCAGGGCTTCGCGGCCGACACGACCTGGTCCCGCGGCGCCGCTTGGGCCGTTTACGGTTTCACCGTCGCTTATGCTGAGACGAAGGACGCGCGCCTGCTTGCCACCGCGGAAAGAGTTGCCGCCTACGTGTTGGATCATTTGCCGCAAGACGGCGTGCCCTGGTACGACTTTGTGGATGAAGGCGTGCACTTTCGTAATCGCGACAGTTCGGCGGCGGCGATTCTTGCCGGTGGACTGCTGCGGCTTTCCGAATTGACGACCGATCAGACAAAGGCCGCCAACTATCGGCGCGAGGGCGAACGTATTGTCCAGTCTTTAATCGATCGCTATTTGACGCCGACTTCCGTTGATGACAAGACGCCGCCGGGCGTCCTGCGTCACGGCTCAAGCACGCGGCCCAGCGACGTGACCCTCGTCTATGGCAATTACTATCTGTTGGAAGACTTGCTTTGGCTCGAGGAGCACCGAGTCAAATAACAAGGGGAGAACGAATCATGAGTACACAAATGAAAGAAGCAAATGAACAATTGATTTTTCGAAAGACGAACGCGATGAAGGGGCGCACGACGTCGATTACTCCCGACAATAGCGCGATGAAGCATCTCGTCTATGGGCGCATCATTCTCGATGAAGAGGTGCCGCGCACAGAATTCTCAACCGGCAAAATGGAGTCGGGCCTTATCTGTCTTCACGGAGAATGTTCCATCACGTGCGACGGCGTGACAAACAGTATCAGCCAATACGATTCGATCTACTTGCCGCGCGATAGCAAGATTCAAGTCGCCACCCCATCGAGCGTTGACTTGGTCGAGTGTTCCGCAGAGGTTGAGAATAAGTATCCGTTGCAGGTCGTTCATTACGCCGATGTCGCAAAGGACAGCTCGTTGAGTTTTAAGACTGGCGGCGCGTCGAACTCGCGCACCGTAAACATCACGTTGGGGAAGAACGTCGAAGCTGGACGTATCCTGGCCGGATTTACTAAGTCTGAACCGGGTCATTGGACCAGTTGGCCACCGCACGAACATGCGTCGATCCTGGAAGAACTCTACGTGTATTACGACATGCCGGCGCCATCATTTGGTGTGCAGTTTGTTTACACAAATCCCGACGAGCCCGAATTCATCGGCGTCGTACGCGACGGGGATGCGGTGATTATGCCGAAGGGATTTCATCCGAACGTCTCAGTGCCCGGACACCCAATCAATTTCGTTTGGATGATGGCCGCACATCGCGAGGTGGAAGATCGTCAATTCGGCGTGGTGACCGTGCAGCCCGGGTTCGATCAGGGCGGCAGCGGCCTGGAAGCCAGCCGCAAGTGAGGGAACTCAGATGATTGTTTATCGCATTAGCCTATTGTCGATTGTGCTCGTATCAGCGGCCGCTTTCACATTCGCGCAGCGGAAGCCTTCTGAAGCGACTCGTCCGTTTGTCGTGAAGTCCGCGCAGTCACTCGAGGACTTGCAGCAGACATTGAAGCCGGACAACAAGACCTCCGAATTGATCGACAGCGAGGGGATGCAGCTACGGGTGGCGGTCCAGCATGAGAAAAACCGGGCGGGCGCTGCCGCCGAACTGCACGACGCGTCAGACGATGTGTATTACGTTCTGGATGGATCAGCGACGTTAGTGTTGGGTGGAAAGCTCGAAGCCCCAAAGGAGACTGATCCGGGTGAATGGCGCAGCACGCGAATCATCGATGGCAAGACGTTTGAAATTAAGAAAGGTGATTTGATTGTCGTGCCGCGCGGTACGCCGCATCAGCGCACGACTGATAATAAAGACTTCACCATGATTCTAATTAAGATTTATGCAGAGCCGTTGAAGAAGAAGACTTAGCTCAACTGCCGTTCACATATGTCTTATTCAGCCTTGGATTTGTCAGGAAGAGTCGCCGTTGTCATCGGCGGCACTTCCGGCATTGGCCGTGCCATTGCGCGCGGCTTGGCCGAAGCCGGGGCCGATGTCGTCGCGTCGTCGCGTCGCTCCGAGCAAGTCGAATTGTCAGCACAAGAGATAGAAGCGTGCGGCCGCCGGACGTTGCGGATTACTTCCGATGTGGCGGACAGATTTTCGCTTGAGGCGTTGCGTGATCAATCAATTGCCAAACTCGGGAAGGTCGATATCCTGGTCAACTGCGCTGGTCGAACGAAGCGGGCACCGACTGTCGATTTTCCTGAAGCTGATTGGACGGACATCCTGGAAACCAATTTGACGGGTACGATGCGCGCCTGTCAGGTTTTCGGTCCTCACATGATCGAGCGCGGCTACGGACGAATCATCAACATCTGCTCGCTCTCGACCTTTGTCGCTTTGTTCGAGGTGGCGGCGTATGGCGTGAGCAAGGCCGGCGTTGGCGCGTTGACGAAGTCCTTGGCCATCGAATGGGCGCCGCACGGCGTGTGTGTCAATGCGATTGCGCCGGGAGTCTTTCGCACCGATTTGAATAGAAAACTGTTGGACGAAACTCAACGCGGGCGCGAACTGCTGCTGCGGACACCGATGAAGCGCTTCGGAAAAGTCGAAGAGCTTGCGGGCGCGGCGATCTTTCTGGCTTCAGACGCCGCCAGTTTTGTGACCGGCGAAATACTCGTCGTTGACGGTGGCTTTCTCGCAAGTGGTGTGAATCAGTGAGGGGAAGTGTGTCAGTACCGGGAGCGGTAGCGACCGGATCAGGACTTTAAGTCTCGTGTCGATCCCGTCGCTATCGCTCCGGGTACTGACACTAGCGCGTGATTCTCGTTTTAGGAAACATGGATCCAATCTCTGAAACAGTCGAAGCCACGGCGCTTCCGAAATCAAAATCCGAAATTCCACCACCTCAATCCAGCGGGGCAACTGCGGCGGGCGCGGCCCACGCTGCGCTTCATGTGACCACGCACGTAGGCAGTCTTCGTTGGACCATCTGTGCCCTGCTGTTCTTTGCGGCGACGATCAATTACCTCGACCGGCAGGTGATTGCGACGCTCAAGGACACTTTGCAGCAAGCGCACGTCTGGGACGAGAACGGATACGCCTGGGTCGTGTTTTTCTTCCAGACTGCATACGCGATCGGACTTCTGGTTACGGGGCGAGTGATGGATTGGCTTGGCACGCGAAAAGGATTTTCTCTCTCCGTTTTGATCTGGAGTTTAGCGGCGATGGGTCATGCGCTGGTGACCACGGTCTTCGGTTTCAGCGTGGCCCGCTTCGTGTTGGGACTGGGCGAATCGGGTAACTTTCCAGCCTGCATCAAGACGGTGGCGGAATGGTTTCCGAAGAAAGAACGGGCGCTGGCGACTGGGATCTTTAATGCCGGAACCAACGTCGGAGTACTGGTCGCCGCCGTGTCTGTGCCATGGCTGACGCTGAATTATGGCTGGCGTTGGACGTTTGTGGTGACCGGTCTGACTGGATTTGCGTGGCTGGCGTTGTGGCTGGTTTTTTATCGCAGGCCTGAAGAACATCCGCGTCTCTCGCGCGCGGAACTGGAATACATTCGCAGCGATCCGGCGGACACACCGGCTAAAGTTCCGTGGAAGCGTCTGCTTCCGTATCGGCAAACGTGGGCATTTGCGATTGGCAAGTTTATGACCGATCCGATTTGGTGGATCTATCTTTTTTGGCTGCCGGACTTTTTGAAGAAGAGTTACGGCATCGATCTCAAGAGTATCGGATTGCCGCTGATTATCGTCTATTTGATTGCCGACGCCGGCAGTATTGCTGGCGGCTGGTTATCATCGTGGATGATTAAACGTGGAGTTCCGGTAAACCGCGCGCGCAAAACGGCCATGTTGATTTGTGCAAGTGGCGTAGTACCGGTGGTCTTCGCGGCGAAAGCTTCGAACGTGTGGATTGCCGTGTTGCTGGTTGGTTTGGCAGCCGGAGCGCATCAGGGTTGGTCAGCGAATATCTTTACCACCACCTCAGACATGTTTCCGCGGAAGGCGATTGGATCAGTCGTCGGCATCGGTGGCATGGCGGGCGCGGTCGGGGGCATGCTCATTTCAAAAATAGTCGGTTGGATTCTGCAATCGACGGGAAGCTACGTCCCGATTTTTATAATAGCGGCGAGTACTTATTTGGTTGCGCTGGCGATCTTTCATTTGCTGGCACCGAGACTGGAACCCGCGCCGCTCGATGATGCGCGGCCGGCGATTACCGCATTGTGATTGACAGCCTGACACTGACCTCAAGCGCTTGTTACTTGGATAGCAGACTGAAAATAAAAGCTAAAGCGGATTGCCGTTGGGACCTGGTGGGTCTCGGCGAAGTAATGTTGCGCCTCGATCCCGGCAATGGCAGAGTAGCCACGACCCGCAGCTTTCAGGTTTGGGAAGGCGGCGGTGAATACAACGTCGCGCGCGGTCTAAAGAGATGCTTTGGCTTGGATACGGCAGTGGTGACGGCGCTCGCG
>DASQYL010000385.1:0-37898 GCA_035639235.1 Pyrinomonadaceae bacterium
CCGAAACTCTTCAGCGCGTCGTGCATCGCGCCCAGCTCCGACCGGCACTTTTCGAAAGGCACGTTGTAGGCATCAGCTAAATGGCGAGCGCGGATATCTATGAACTCCGGCTCGGAAATTCCGCCGGGCGTTGGCCCACACACCAGCGCTTCACGCCAGGCGACGTGCTCGCCCGAGATGTGCGCGGCCCTTGCGGTGCCGGCCGTTGAATCGCCGTTATGAATGTGAAGCATCGGGCCGTCATCGGTGAGGTTTGCGCCCGCATTCTAGCACCGAGCGCGACAAAACGATCAAGTCCTGGACAGTTCGCGCTTTCGGCATCGGATCGAATACAATCAACACCACCGAATCCGAAAACCTATGCCGATGGAGCTGCTGGTTAATTTCGATGAGTTCTGGCCGCGCTTGCGGGAAGATATCTCTACGGCACGCGCATCGGTGCTGATCCAAACCTTTGCGCTCGAAGGCGATGAAGTCGGCCGGCAATTGTCGGAAACGCTGCTCTCGTCGCCCGCACGAGAGAAGAAGATTCTCGCCGATTCGTTCACTCGCATCGTAATAAGCGATCGATTCAAGTATTCACCTGCAAACTTGTTCGACGGCGAGCTGCGCGATGAGGCACGCGCAACGAGATCGATGATGGACGCGCTGCGAGCGCACGGCGTCGAACTCAAGTTCACAAATGCATATGGCTTGACGCCGCGCAGCTTACTGAGCCGCAATCACAAGAAGTTGATCGTCATCGACAATCGCGCGGCCTACATCGGCGGAATAAATTTCAGCGAACACAACGCGGCCTGGCACGACATGATGATCCGCATTGACGATCACGATGTTGTGCGCGTGATACGCGATGACTTTGACGCCACCTGGAGCGGTAAGGATCTATTTGCGGCGGAACTGTTCGACGATCTGGAACTGTTGACCATGGACGGCCACGGCAATCGCGCCGTGTTTCAGCGCGTCATCGACTTGATCGACGGCGCCGAAGACTCGATCTTTGTCGAGAGTCCTTACATCACTTTTCCGTTTTATGAACGTCTGCGCGAGGCCGCCCGGCGAGATGTCGACGTGAAGATAGTCACGCCGCTGCTGAATAATTGGAGCTACTTTGCAAATTATGCGCGGCTCGAATCGGCGCGCTCGGGCATCGATCTGCGTCTCTATCAGGGTGGGATGACGCATTTGAAGGCCATGCTGATCGATAACCAGCATCTGATCGCCGGCTCTTCGAATTTCGATTACCTCAGTTACCGTCTGTACCAGGAGATCGTCGCGATCATTCGCGATGAAAACTTGATCGCCGATTTTTGCGAACGCGTCATGCTCCCCGATCTGGCGAATAGCCTGGCCGTTGAATGTCGGGGCACTGCCGTGGAGCGGCAATGGCTCAACCTGCACACGCGCCTGGTCGAAGCGGCCCTGACGATCTTCACTTAAGCCAGCGGCACAAATCAACAACCCCACACGTTTAGAGCGGGCACTTGTGCCCGCGTTCGCGGCGGACAAGTCCGCCGTCTAAACGGCGACTCACATCCTTTGCTTAAGCGACACCAAGTCATCTTTGCGCCAAGCGTGATTGTTGAATACGTAAACGCGGCGCGACTCGTCGAATTTTATTTGCAGCGGCTCGTCGAGCGCGATGCCGTAGCTGCGCCGGCAAAGAGGTTCACCGAAATCATTGCCGTTCGCGAGCATATTCCTGACACTGCGATCGTCGGCGCCCATGCGAAAGATCATCGGCACGGCATCGTCGACCGGCAGATCGTTCAGCCAGCGATCGCCGATACAAAACGAAGCGAGCGCCGTCATCGATAGCGGCACGTTGTCCGGCAGTTGCGCGCGCAAATCCTGGAGCAACGCCCGATAGAAATCGCGCTCAGACACCAGCGCGTCAAAATCAACTTGAATCGCGGTGACGCGTCCGCGTTCTAGTGTCTGCCGAATCAACTTGACCAACTTCTCTCGTTGGCTTGCGCTCAACGCCGGTTTTTGCCCCGTCACTTTTTGGGACTCGATTCGCGTCACCGCCATCATCTTTGTATCCGGCGGCACTTCGAGCGGCTGATGACGCGGATTGGAAACGACATCATCATTTTTCAAAGTCAGCGTTTGCGCCAGAAACGCGATGCCGTACTTATGCGAATCGATAAACGATAAATCCTCGGGCCGCTCCCAAGCCCAAATTACGATCCTCGGAAATTGAATCTCATCCAGCCGGTTCCGCGTCTGGCGATGACACGAAGCGACTGTGATGAGAACAGTTGCGCCAATGATTAAGATCGCGAACCGGCTCGATCGCTTCATGTGATTGTCGTGCGTACTATCGTTAATTGAAGTTACTGCGTGCCAGCCTAGACCACGGGCCTCAGAAAACAGATTCAGTTCGAAGAGTCATTCTAACCGAATAATTCAGCGGTAGCGTCCGTCCTCAGGAAAGACAAAATCGTTGTTGGCGGCGGTTGCGTGACACTCCAGGCACTTGCCATCCTTTTCACGTTTGACGATTTTCTTCATGTCACCACTAACAGCGACAAACTCCCAGCCGCCCGCCTTCCGGTTAAAGTCCGGCTCATGCTTAATCATCACCACCAGTTGATCCGGCGTGGACGAGGCGCCTAACAACCTCTCTCGCACGATGATGGAACCGACCGGAAAAACGAAAGGCTGTAGTTGGAACCCGTCGCGGGCGGCCGCGTTCGCATAAGCAAAGCCAAGCGCCGTAACGTGCCCCTCGCCTTTTTGCTTTGAACGTTCGGGCGCCGGAGTGGTAGTGCCGGGTTGAGGCAATTGGAGTCGCGTCCTGGGTCCGCTGGTGGCGACATTCGACAAGCCGTCGAGCACCGTATCCTGCGGGAAGGTCGCGCTACTCAAAATAGGACTAGCGCCAACTGCGCTAAATGAAACCGCCGCTCAAGAAACCACGTCGGCGGGATTGATGCGAACTGAAATGTCAGCCTTGACTGGTTGACGGTTGACTTTTGCCCACTGCCGATAGCCGGAGATTTGATTCAAGGTGATGGCATCCTTATCGCTCTGTGCCATTGACAGAACGGCAAGCGCAAGCGTAATCGCTAGCGGAAAGAGCTTGCGAAAGAAGTTTTTCATTGCGACATCCTCAATCTTTCCGTCCGGGGTAGTTTGGTCTTTGAGATGCTGAACGAATGAAGAGCGCTGCTCTTGCAAAAAACCCGCGTTTGACGATGCTACGCTTTGCAGAGCCGGATGGTTTAAGCAGGACTGACGTTCGCTTGTTCGCGCGCATGATACGACGAGCGGGTGAGCGGGCTCGACTGCACGTGTTGAAATCCCATCTCTGCGCCGAGGTCGCGCCAGCGATCGAAGTCTTGCGGGGTAACATAACGCTCGACCGGCAAGCGGCGCGCGTGCGGTTGCAGGTACTGACCGATGGTCATGATGTCGCAGGAAACCGAGCGCAAATCTTTCATCAATTCGACAACTTCGTCGAACGTTTCGCCCAGCCCAACCATGATGCCGCTCTTAGTGAGCAGCTGCGGCTGTTCACGATCGCGTCGTGCGGCTGCACGCTGCAACAGCGTCAGCGATTGCTGATAATCGGCGTCAGGGCGGACGCGGCGATAAAGACGCGCGATCGTTTCCGTGTTGTGATTCAGCACGTCGGGTTTCGCATCGAGCACCGCATTCAATGCGGCTTCATCGCCGTTGAAATCAGGAATGAGGACTTCAATTTTGCATTGGGGATTTAGCGCACGCACTTCGCGAATTGTGTCAGCCCAATGCGCGGCGCCGCCGTCCGGTAAATCATCTCGATTCACCGAAGTGATGACCGTGTGCGCCAGATTCAAATGACGTACGGCTTCAGCGACATTCTTTGGCTCATTCGCGTCGAGTGCGCCCGGCGCGCCTTTGCCAACCGCGCAAAAGCCGCAGTGACGTGTGCAGATGTCGCCGCCCAACATGAACGTCGCGGTGCGATCGGTCCAACACTCGAAGATGTTTGGGCACTTCGCTTCCTGACAAACCGTGTGTAGGTTCAGGCCCTGAATCAGTTTCAGCAAATGATTCTGGTTCGTCGGATCGCCGAGGCGAATCCGCAACCATTCAGGTTTCGGCTGCCGGGATTTTTGATTTAGTACACGAAGTTCGCGGGCCATCTAAGTGAAAATCATTCTAGCATCTATAATGCACAGGTCATGAACGCCGGCGTCTACCTGCACATTCCCTTCTGCCGCTCACGCTGTTCGTACTGCGACTTTGCGACGGGGATGTATGAGAGTGCCACGGCCAAGCGATACGTGGCAGCATTGATAAAGGAGATTTCCGATTGGCGTCCGACTGTAGGGGCACGGCTTGTCCCTGCCCGCGGCGGGCAGCCACAAGGGCTGCCCCTACAGAAGATCGATACGATTTATTTTGGTGGCGGCACGCCGTCGCTGTTATCGACCGCGCAAATTGAAGCGATCCTAAACATCATTCGAGATCGACTTGCCGTTACAACAGATGCGGAAGTGACGCTCGAGATTAACCCCGGCGACGGCGGTCTGAGCCATGAACAAAGGATCGAGACGATGCGCGAATGGCGTCGACTGGGAATCAATCGGGCCAGTTTTGGCGCGCAGACCTTCGCGGATCGGGAATTAAAAATGCTCGGTCGCACTCATGACTCGCGCGACACTCGAAACACCTTCACGCAACTACGCAATGCGGGTTTCCGCAATATCAACTGTGATTTGATCGCGGCGCTGCCGGGACAAACGCTCGACGGTTGGAGGCGAAATCTCGATCAAGCTTTGCGGCTACGGCCTGAGCACCTTTCGTTGTATCTGCTCGACGTTCACAACAGCACGCCCCTGGCTGATCAAATCAAGCGCGGCATGCGCGCCGCACCGGACGACGATCTCGCCGCTGAGATGTACGCGATGATGATTGAAACCGTTTGCGCCGCTGGTTACGAGCATTACGAGATTTCAAACTTCTGTTTGCCGGGATTTGAATCTCGACATAACACGAAATACTGGACCGGCGCGCCTTACTATGGCTTCGGCAACTCTGCGCATTCGTACGACGGCGCGCGGCGTCGCTGGGCCAACGAGCGCGATGCGGTGAAATACATTGAGACGATAGATCGGGGTGATTCGCCAATCGTCGAACGATCTGAGCTCAGCGAAGAAGATACACGGTCCGAAGCGATCTTTCTGGGTTTGCGTTTGATGAGCGGAATCGATCTGGAAGATTATCGATCTCGCTTTGACCACGACCTATGTCAGCAATACAACGGCGAGTTGATGGGATTGATCGATGCCGGCTTGATCCAAATCGACGACCGGCGATTGAAACTTACTTCTCGAGGCGCATTGCTTTCCAACGAGGTTTTCGCGAGGCTGGCGTGAGCGCCATAGGCGCCGAATATTTATAGTCACTGCGGCTTTCCTACAAAACAAAGCTCCGGAAGGAGCGACATTTTATGACGCTCCTGCCGGGGCTGACTATGGGCAGGCGGAAGCTATAAACATTTCGCTCCTAACGGAGCGAAACCTCAGCGACAGTTCAAATCTCGTGACTCAACAATCCATCTCGCAGCTTCGGTTCGAACCAGGTCGATTTGGGCGGCATGATCTCGCTCGCCTCTGACACTTTCAGCAGGTCGTCGATACTCGTCGCGAACATTGAAAACGCGGCGGCGGCTTTGCCTTCATCGACCAACGTTTTGAGTTCCTGCGTTCCGCGAATGCCGCCGACGAAATCGATGCGCTTGTCGGTGCGCACGTCCTTGATTCCGAGAATTGGATCCAGCAGACGATCCTGCAGCACGCTCACGTCCAGCGACTCAACGGCGCCTGCCGGCAGCACAACGTCATTGCGCAACGTCAATCCATACCAACTTCCGTCGAGATACATACTCCAATGGCCGCGCGCCGGCGGCGACGCGCGGGCGTTCTCAGTCACCTCAAAACTTTTGCGCAGACGCGTCAGGAATTCATCTGGCGACATGCCATTCAAATCCTTCGCCACGCGATTGTAGGGCAGGATGCGCAACTGATTATCGGGAAACAGGACGCATTGAAAAAAGTTGTATTCTTCGTTGCCGATGAAACCGAAACCTGTCTCTTTCAATTCCGCGCGCGCGCGGCTGGCGCTGGCGGCGCGATGATGACCGTCGGCGATGTAGAGATAACGAACCTCGCCGAAAGCTTGCACCAGCCAATCGTAATTCGGCACGCGCCAGATCGTATGACGAATGTCGTCGATCGCGACAAAGTCATACAGTGGCGGGTTATTCTCCCGCGCTTCGGCGATCAGCGCGTCGATCCTGTCTTGCGCGCGATAAGTCAGAAGTACCGGCCCGGTCTGCGCCCGCAGCACCAGAATGTGCCGCGTGCGATCATCCTCTTTGTCGCGGCGCGTGCGCTCGTGTTTGCGAATTATGTCCTGGTCATATTCATCGACTGAACAACAGGCGACGACGCCAACTTGCTCCTGGCCGCCCATGATTAAACGGTACAGATAGAGACTGGGCGTCTCTTCAATTTGCAACGGGCACGCTCGTTTGAGCTTTGCAAAATTGTCCGCGGCCTTTGCATAGACTTCATCGCTGTAAATAGGCGTGCCGTCGGGCAGATCGATTTCGGGGCGTGACACATGCAGAAAACTTAACGGGTTGCCGGAGGCGAGCGCGCGCGCTTCTTCGGTGTTAACCACGTCGTACGGTACAGCCGCGACCTCAGGCGCGTGCTCCGCCGTGGGACGCAGCGCTTTAAAAGGACGAATGATGGCCATGCGTTCTCCTGATCGATCTTTTTGATTGGTAAGACTAACTGGCGCGCGTATGATTTGGCAAAACTTAATGGAGCGCGGCATCCTGCCCGCATGAGCGCAAAGCGCGAAAAAGCGCTGAGCGAGCTTCGCTCGCCTTGCGGCCAGGATGGCCGCGCTCCAAGGAAAAGCCCATGACCGAAATCGATCGAATCACTGATCAGTTGAAACGGGTTTTCGAAGGCAATGCCTGGCATGGACCAGCAGTGAAGGAAGTGTTGGCTGGATTAACTGCGGAACAAGTCCACATGCGCCCGCTGGCGAATGGGCACACTATTTATGAGTTGGTGCGACACATCGCCGTGTGGGAAGACGTGGGCCGTCGTCGCTTGCAAGGCGACCCCGCGGAGATTCCAATCTCGTCTCCCGAAGATTGGCCACCGGCTCAAGATACGAGTGAAACTGCGTGGGAGCAGGCGAGGCGCTCACTCGACCGCGGACATCAAGCACTGGTCGAAGCAATTTCGCGCGTACCTGAATCGCATTTGGATGAACCTATTCTGGAAGGTAAGTCGACCGTATACGTTACGCTTCATGGTGTGATTCAGCACGATCTCTATCACGCGGGTCAGATTGCGATTTTGAAGAAAGCGCTTTAGCGGCGCACGCATCCTGCGTGAGGTTCGCGGCATCTTCGCCCGCAGATAAAAGGACCGGCACGGATGCCGGTGACCGCAGGCAGGGATGCCTGCGCTCCTAGACCGGCACGCGTCCAAACTCTCGTAGTAGCGGTTTGAGTTTCTCGATCACCATTTCGTGGGCCGCGCCGTTCGTCGCTACGATGCCGTTGCGATTGTCGATGCGCACGTCGTTGTAACGCAGCGGCTGCCCGAACAAATCGGTCAGACGCCCGCCGGCTTCCTCGAGGATGATTTGCGGCGCACACGTGTCCCATTGCTTGGTGCTCGGCGAAAGATGCAGGTAGATGTCGGCCTGTTGCTCGGTAATCAAACCGATTTTTACGCCGACCGATCCACGCCGCACTTCATGCTTAAATCCAAATGTGCCGACGACGCGTTCCATGCGCGGACTGCGATGCGAGCGGCTGCTTGCGAGCACCATCTCGCAAAGATCGGTGCGCGCAGACACTGACATGCGCCGTGCCGAATTACCCCTCGTTTCGATCCATGAGTCGCCGCCGCGCGCTGCTCGATAAAGAATATCGCGCGCGGGCTGATAGACGACGCCGGCGACTACTTCGCTTTTCACGGCCAGTCCGATTTGCACCGCGAAGTCGTCATCGCGTTGGATGAAGTTCTTCGTCCCATCCATCGGATCGATCAGCCACACCCGATCTTTTTCCAGCCGCCGTTCCGTGTCCTTCGATTCTTCGGCCAGGATGCCGTCGTCGGGGAATTCAGTGAGCAGGCGATGCACAATCAGATCGTTTGCTTCGCGATCCGCGGCGGTGACTTCCTCAATTTCCTGCAGTGCGTTGATCTTCTGCTCGACAGAAAACGGGCTGTGATAATGCGCCAGCAGAATCGCTCCCGCGTCGCGAGCCAGTTCGGTTGCGATCAGGATTTCGCGTTCAAAATTCGGTGCAGTTTTCAAGTGCTTTGCCTAAAATCTGGTTTGCCAGTTATTGCCCGCTGTCGCGGACCACACGTCATTTTTTGAGCCTAATTGTCACGCGTTGTTTTCGATCTGTCGCGCAACCTCGCGTACCTCGTCCAGTGTCAGATCGATATCTTTGCGCGTCGTGCGAAAATTAATGATGCAGGCACGCAAGGCAAATTTGCCGCGGAGCATCGCGTTTGAGAGGTAGGCCTGTCCGCCTCGCTGCACGCGATGCATGATGTGTTCGTTCAAACGACTCAGTTCGTCATCGATCTGCTTTCGTTGTTTAGCGTTGTCCGTCGATTCGATTTGCCGGCGAAATCCCGCCGGCACGTAACGAAAACAGCAGATGCTCAATTGCACCGGGGCCATCAATTCAAAATCGTCTGAACTCTCAATCCGCCGAGCCATGTATTCAGCCATCGCGATGTCGTCGGCGATGGCCGCCGCTAATCGTTGCGCGCCGTAATACTTCAGCGTGAACCAAACCTTGAGCGCGCGAAAACGACGCGACAATTCGATACCGTAATCCCAAAACGCAAAGCTCTCGATGCCGTCCTGTTCGTGTACCTTCACGTAATCGGCTTCGGTGACGAATGCCTGCCGCGCTAAAGCCGCGTCACGATACAACAAGCAACCACAGTCTAACGGCGCGTAAAGCCATTTGTGCGGATCGAGCGAGACCGAATCTGCGCGGTCGAGGCCGTCAAACATCGTGCGCCGCTTCTTAGTCATCGCCGCGGGCGCGCCATACGCGCCGTCGATGTGAAACCAGAGATTGAATTCCTTTGCGATGTCCGCAACTCGCGTCAGCGGATCGATGGCGCCCGTCGGCGCAGTGCCGGCGCTCGCCACTACGAAGAAGGGGCGCAGACCTTTCGCCTGATCGGAACGGATAGTCTCGCGCAACAGCTTCACATCGATTGAAAAAGTCTCGTCAGTCGGAATCAGCCGCACACTTTCTTTGCCCAGACCGAGAATGTCAGCAGCTTTGATGACCGAGAAATGAATCTGATCGGACGCATAGATCATCATGCGCGCGTCGGATTGAGAGACGCCGGTCTGTGCCACAGCGCGACCGGCTTTGACTCGATGGGCCATGAGCAAAGCGGTGAGATTCGCCATCGATCCGCCGCTCGTCAGCAGGCCCTGCGCGTTTTCGTCGTAGCCAATCAACGACCCGAGCCAGCGCACGACGGTTCTTTCGATTTGCGTCGCGGCCGGCGCCGATCGCCATGACGTCACGCTCGGATTGACGGCAGATGCGAGCAAATCTGCGAAGGCGCCCGCGGGCGTCGAGGGCGAAGCGACGTAGCCAAAGAAACGCGGATGACCATTGTGCCGAGACCCTTCGACGATCTGTTCGCACTCAGTCATCAACTCGGAAAGCGTTTGCGGTTCAGCCGGCAGCGGCGTATCGAAACGATCGGCGATCTGTTCGCCGGTCAACGGTGGGAACACGGGGCGCTGCGAAACACCGGAAAAATAATTTCGCGCCAGCGCTGAAAATCCATCCGCCAGCGCTCGCAGCTCATTCTCGTCCATGTCCAGCGACGATGATCGCGATTGTAGTTGGTCTTTGCTTGACTCGGTCAATTCTGTGGTTCCCATTAGCTAGGCCCTTGCCTCAAAGCCATTCTTGAAATTATCAAGATGGCCAGCACCGGGAAAGAGTGCCGTAGGCACTCAATGTTTATAGCACTCGAACCACCCCTTTAGTCTATTCGGATTGAGCGAATCCCGATGCATCGGGATTTGCTCAATCCAAGAATCAAAGAGAACACTGGGCTATAAATATTTCGCCGCTACGCGGCGATGATTCCAGATCACTTGTGTCCCACTCATGAATGATTCTTGAGGCCAGCCGATTAAATTCGCATTTTCTCGAAACAGCTAACATATCGATCACGGTAGATCGACTGCTTGCCGCGCCCTGACGGCGGACGTATAGTCTTCAGGTTCACTAAATCCATTCTGATTCGGATCTTCGTATGTCATCTTCAGGCTGCGCTTCAACGCAGGGCACGGAAAATTATCGCCGGCGTTTTCGGAATGTCGCCGCAGACAACTACTTTCGCGAGGCCCAAGGGCTTTGGTTTTCATCGATTGGCATCGGCACGTATCTGGGAAATGCGAGCGCGGAAACCGATCGCGCCTACCGCGATGCCATCGTCCGCGCGGTCGAGCTGGGCGCAAACGTGATCGACACCGCCGCGAATTATCGATTTCAACGCAGCGAACGATCAGTGGGCGCAGCCATCGCCGAACTGGAGCGACGCGGCTTAGGCCGCGACGAAATGACCGTGTGTACCAAGGGCGGATATATTCCGTTCGACGGCGAGCCGCCGCGCGACGTGCGGCACTACATCGAAGAAAATTTTATTGAGACCGGTATTGCCGGCTGGGGCGATATCGCCGCCGGCGTCCATTGCATGACACCGCGCTATCTCGATAACCAGTTGCGGCAATCGCTCAGCAACCTGAAGCTCGACTGCGTCGATGTATATTACGTGCACAACCCCGAATCGCAGTTATCGGCCGTGTCGCATGATGAGTTTTGGCGTCGGGTGCGCGCGGCGTTTGAATTTCTCGAACAGTCAGTCAGCGACGGCCGGATCGAATATTACGGAGTCGCGACGTGGAATGGATTTCGCGAGGAGCCTGACTCCAGGGGCTATCATTCGTTGGAAACTATGGTTGAACTGGCGCGCGCCACCGCCGGTGACGATCATCACTTTCGTTTTATTCAACTGCCGGTAAACTTAACGATGCCGGAAGCTCTGTTCTTTCAGAACCAAAAATTGGGCGACGAATATGTGAGCGTGGTCGAGGCGGCTGACAAATTCGGCGTCACCGTCATGGCCAGCGGGTCGCTCATGCAGGGCCAGGTGGCGCACGGTTTGCCCGAATCAATTCGCCAGACGTTGGGCTCGCTTGCTACTGACGCGCAAACGGGTATTCAATTTGTTCGATCGTCGCCGGGCATCACGACTGCACTGGTCGGCATGAGCAAGATTGCGCATGTTGAGGAAAACTTAGCACTCGCGAATGTCGATCCGGTGTCGCCCGATGCGTTGTTGGGCGTCTATGATCATGAGGAATAGTTTTCGCAAGGGTAGACGCAATCCGAAACGGCAATTTACTGATACCCCTCTTCTGCGCTTCGGCTCGCATCTGATTAGCCGGCCTGACGGCCCAAAGAGTAATCTGAAAAACCTCCATGACAAGCTCGAGGCGTCAAATGTCAGGACCAGGAGAAATTCATCATGAAAATTCTAATTGCTGACAAATTCGAACAGTCCGGCCGCGATGGGTTGCAAGCGCTGGGCGCCGAGATTTCATTTCAACCCGATCTCAAAGACGACGCGCTCGTCGCAGCGATCGGAAACGCGCAACCTGACGTGCTGATCGTGCGCGGCACCAAAGTCACCGAACCAATGTTGGCGGCGGGCCCTTTGAAACTCGTCGTGCGTGCCGGCGCCGGCTACAACACCATCGACGTGGCGGCCGCCTCGCGTCGCGGCATCTATGTCGCTAATTGTCCGGGCAAAAATTCGATTGCGGTCGCGGAACTGGCGTTCGCATTGATGCTCGCGCTGGATCGGCGCATTGCGGACAACGTGATCGCGTTGCGCGCCGGCGAATGGAACAAGAAAGAGTTTTCCAAAGCGCGTGGGATCTTCGGGCGCACGATCGGTCTCGTCGGTTTGGGTAAGATCGGACAGGAAATGATTCCGCGCGCGAAAGCGTTCGGGCTGAACGTGGTGGCGTGGAGCCGAAGTCTCACCGACGCAAAAGCGGAAGCGCTGGGCATCGAACGCAAAGCCACGCCGCTCGAGGTGGCGCGCGCCGCGGATATTGTCAGTGTGCACGTCGCGCTGAAGCCCGATACCAAGGGAATGATCGACGCGGTGTTCTTCGCGGCGATGAAAGACGGCGCGTATTTCATTAACACGTCGCGCGGAGACGTCGTCGATCAGGCCGCTTTGGTAGAAGCGATTCACGCGAAAGGAATTCGCGCGGGCCTCGATGTTTTTGAGGTCGAGCCAACCTCCGGCGTGGCGGAATTTGAAGATGCCATCGCCCGAGAGTCGAGCGTTTACGGCACGCACCACATCGGGGCGTCAACCGATCAAGCGCAGGAAGCTGTCGCGGCCGAGACGGTGCGTATTATCAAGACCTTCAAGGAGACGGGTCAGGTGCCGAACGTGGTGAATCTCGCGGCGCACACTCCGGCCACGCATCGCCTGGTCGTACGTCATCGCGATCGGCCCGGCGTTCTGGCGCAGGTGCTGGATCAAATCAAAGCCGAACAGATTAATGTGCAGGAGATGGAGAATATCATCTTTGACGGGGCCGAGGCCGCCGTCGCGCGCATCAATCTGGATCGAGCGCCATCCACTTCGATACTCGATCGACTGAGCGGTTTAAATGGCAATATCATCGAACTGAATGTGCTGGAGATAAATTAATGCGAAGGGCAGAACGGTTTTAATCCCGCAGGGACAAACGAAAATAGCCCAGCGATTTATCGCTGGGTACAAGAGCAAGAACGTGACTGCGAGTCCCGTCACGGACGAAAGAAAGGAATACTCCCATGCATTCTTTTGTTAGTTGCCTGATGCGTTGTGTTTTCAGCACAAAGGAGCGGCGCAGAATTATCACACCTGAATTACAAAGTCGTCTTTACCCATATTTGGGCGGCATTGCGCGCGAAAACAAAATGAAGGCGTTGTCGATCGGTGGTGTAGAAGATCATGTTCACGCGCTCCTTTCGATTACTTCGACTCTATCAATTTCCAAATCGATTCAACTTCTGAAGGGAAACTCTTCGAAATGGATTCACGAGACGTTTCCGAAGCTGCGTTCGTTCGAATGGCAAGAGGGTTACGGCGCATTCAGTGTGGCAATCTCAGGCGTGAACGATACAATAAGATACATTCAGGTTCAGAAGGAACATCATGCGCTCCATACTTTCTCGGATGAACTAGTCTCCTTTCTTGATAAGCAGGGAATTAAATATGAGAAGTGGATGCTCGACTGATTACCTTTCGTCCCTGCGGGACTGTTTTCATATGGGACCGCGTTCCCAGCGATGAATCGCTGGGCTATTTTCGGTCGTCCCTGAGGTGACTATTAGATGAATACCACTCTCATCACCGGAGCGTCGTGGGGAATCGGAGAAGCGTTCGCGCGCAAGCTGGCGGCGCGCGGTGCCAATGTGTTGTTGGTGGCGCGCTCGGAAGATCGGCTGATTGCGCTGTGTAATGAATTGGGCCGTGAGCATGGTATTCGCGCGGAGTACGTTGCAACCGATCTCTCAGAACATGAGGCGCCGGCGAAGTTGTTTGCAGAGACCAAGGAGCGCGATCTCGAAGTTGATTTCTTGATCAACAACGCGGGATTCGGATCGATGGGCGATTTCGCCAAGCTCGACCTGGAAAACGAATTAAATATGATCGAGTTGAACATCCGTTCCCTGGTTGATTTGACACATCGATTTATTCAGCCAATGCGCGAAAGAAAGGGCGGCGCGATCATCAATGTGGCTTCGACTGCCGGATTTCAACCGGTGCCTTTCATGGCAACGTATGCGGCGACAAAGGCATTCGTGCTCTCTTTTTCGGAAGCGCTTTGGGAAGAGAACCGGTCTTACGGCGTCAAAGTAATGGCGCTGTGTCCCGGCGTAACCGATACACATTTTTTTGAAGCCTCGCGCATGAAGCGGCCGCCGGCGCGAACTTCGCAAACGCCCGAACAAGTCGTGGATGCGGCCTTGCGCGCCCTGGCCCGCGGCAAGAGTTCGGTAATTTCAGGTTGGACAAATTTATTGATGACTGAGAGCGAGCGCGTGCTGCCAAGGTCGTTCGTGCTGCGAACAATGGGCGCAATCATGCGCTCGCATTCAGAGAAAGGATGATGTGAAGAGGGTTTAGGGTGTTGGGCGTAGGTTTTAGTAATCCTCTTAGCCTTCGATTCGGCAAACAGGCGTTCAGACATTTATCCAAAGAGAAACGTATCAGTCTGGTTCGCCTTACACCCAACACCCTAACCCCTTCACCTAATTGCAATGACTGAACGAATCTATAACTTTAGTGCAGGCCCGGCGATCATGCCGGAGCCGGTTTTGGAACAGGCGCGAGACGAGATGCTCTCGCTGCCGGGCGTCGGGATGTCGGTGATGGAAATCAGCCATCGCTCGAAAACCTTCGATCAAATTATCAACGGCGCGGAAGCAGGCTTGCGTGAGCTGCTGGGCATTCCGAAAGATTACGCGGTGCTTTTCCTTCAGGGCGGCGCCAGTCTGCAATTCGCGATGGTGCCGATGAATTTTCTTTCGCTCGATTCATCGGCGGATTACATCGTGACCGGCAGTTGGGGCAAGAAGGCCGTCAAGGAAGCGCAGAACTTCGGCCACGTAGACATGGCCGCGAACATGGCCGACGGCGGTTTCACGCGCGTGCCGAATCAGGATGAACTGCAACTTAATCCGAGCGCGACTTATATTCACATGACCTCAAACGAAACGATCGAAGGCGTGGAATGGAAGAGCGAGCCGGTGTGTAACGGCGTGCCGCTGGTAACTGACGCTTCGTCGAACATCCTTTCAAAGCCGATCCCGGTCGAGAAGTATGGCCTCATCTATGCCGGCGCGCAAAAAAACATGGGCCCGAGCGGCGTCACGCTGGTTATCATTCGTGAGGATATGCTGCCGCGCATTCGTGAGGGTCTGGCGACCATGCTTGACTATCGCACGCACGTTGATAAGAAATCGCTCTACAACACGCCGAACACCTGGGGCATTTACATCATCAATCTGATCTGCAAGTGGGTGAAGGAAAAAGGCGGGCTGGCCGCGATGCAGCAGGAGAATGAAGCGAAGGCCAACCTGCTCTATGAAGCGATCGATGGAACGGATTTCTATCGCGGCCACGCCGATCACGATTCGCGTTCGATGATGAATGTTACCTGGCGCCTGCCGTCTGAAGATCTCGAAAAGAAATTCACCAGCGAAGCCACGGCGCAAGGGCTTGACGGTTTGAAAGGCCATCGCAGTGTCGGCGGCATACGCGCATCGATCTACAACGCATTTCCGAAAGCGGGCTGCGAAGCGCTGGTTGAATTCATGAAAGAGTTCGAGCGAAAGAATGGATGATGACATTTGCGATTTTTGATTTGCGATTGCCGATTGCTCAATAAGCGTTCATGTCGTTTGATAGAAAGGCGCAACGAGCCGGCTAAGATGGCGGCAGAATTAATGGCCCCGGGCGTAAGCCCGGAGTTTAGTCATCCAGAAGAATTCCAGAGCCCGCGAAGGGCGACAGAAACTGGCACCCAAGTGACACGCACTCTCACCATTATTTTGTTGGGATTGACGTTGGCTATCGGCTGCTATGCTCAGGGCGCTGCGCGATCTGCGAGTGACGATGAAATCCTTCGCGCCCTGATGCCGAATGGCAACTCGGCTAAGGTTGATAATCTCAAGCAGTTTAAGCGATCGGAGGAAATTCGCGCTTTGAAAGCCGCACAAGCGAGGGCAACCGGTGAACGCGCCGGAAGTATCATCTGGCTTCTCGCGGCATTGAAGTATCACTACACGGAAAATAGAACTCGGCTGATTCAAATCGAAAGGAGTTGCCATCGCCAGCCTTATCCGAAGAATTTCGACTGTTATGATCTTACCGCGGCACGATTCATAGATCTTTTCCGTCGCGGCGATAATTCCTTGCTGAAATATCTATTTGATATTTGGCCACACAGCGATGGTGCTCTTTCTGAAGAGTTAGGTGGATTTTACAGCGACACGCTTGCTTCGCAACCCCGCGTTTTCCTGCGAACTTTACGGAATAGATCATTGAAAGATCAAAAAGCAATATCGGTCGCGGCGGCCTATGAGGATGGCGGCGGCATGGGTCCGCAACGGCTTCACCAAGTTCGTCGAATCTTGAGAAATTCAATTGCCAGGAAGGATGGACTCTCACCGGTCGCCAAGGTTTGTCTGACGCAGATCAACCTGGCGCAAAAAAAGATCGCCGCGAATAAGTGATTATGAAACGAGTCATCTTCTACCTTTTGATTGTCTTTCTCATGGCGATGGCGCCATTGCTTCCGCGGGCGAGCGCGGTTTTCCCGCAAATCGATCTCGCGCTCCCGCAGGAAAAGCATCTGCGCAACGTCAAACAACTTACTTTCGGCGGCGAGAATGCTGAGGCGTACTTTTCTTCGGATGGAAGCAAACTGATCTTTCAATCGACGCGCGGCCGGCATAAATGCGACCAAATTTACACGATGAATATCGACGGTTCGGACGTGAAGATGGTTTCGACCGGCGGAGGGCGCACGACGTGTTCGTACTTCTTTCCCGACGGCAAACGCATTCTTTATTCATCGACGCGCCTCGGCGGCAAGCAGTGTCCGCCGCGTCCGGATTTCTCAGAAGGTTACGTCTGGGCCGTCTACGACGCATTCGACATTTTCACGGCGAACGCAGACGGATCGCATGTGAAGCGATTGACGACGACCCCGGGTTACGATGCCGAAACGACGATCAATCGACAGGGAAAACTGGTTTTCACTTCAAAGCGCGACGGCGATCTCGATATCTATACGATGGACGCCGATGGCCGGAATGTGAAGCGCTTGACAAACGAACTCGGTTACGACGGCGGGCCGTTCTGGTCTTATGACGGAACCCAGATCGTGTATCGCGCTTATCACCCGCAGACCGAAAAAGAAAAGGCCGATTACATTGCGCTGCTGAAACAGAATTTGATTCGCCCGACGGTGCTCGACATTTGGGTGATGAATGGCGACGGATCGAACAAGCGGCAGGTAACGCATTTGAACGCAGCGAGTTTTGCGCCCTACTTTTTTCCTGAAGGCAAGCGCATCATTTTCGCCTCGAACTACGCCGATCCAAAGGGACGCGATTTCGATCTCTATGTGATTAACGTAGACGGAACCGGCCTGGAGCGCGTCACATACAACGATACATTTGACGGCTTCCCAATGTTTTCGCCGGACGGTAGAAAACTCGTGTTTGCCTCGAATCGGCACGATGCCAAACCCGGCGAGACGAATATTTTTATTGCTGATTGGGTTGAGTAGTCTTCTCCGTGTTCTCTGTGGTTCATAGATTTTAACCACAGAGGGCACAGAGGAACCGCAGAGGTACAAAATGCAATGCAAAAAGGTTTTGATGAGCTTGTTTCTAGTCGCGGCGATCTTCACTGCCGCGCTTGCGCAGCAACCGAGCGCCAACGCGCCCAGTGTCGATCGCTTACGACAGATTGTGACTTATCTCGCGTCCGATCCGCTCGAAGGGCGGCGCACGGGAACGTCGGGCGCGACCGAAGCCGCGGATTTCGTCGCGAATGAATTCAAGCGGCTGGGCTTGCAACCTGGTGTCACAACTGCGAACACGCGCGGCTTCACGCCGATTTATCTGCAACCGTTCCCTTACGTATCCAGCGCAGAGTTAGGGAAGAACAATTTCTTCTTTATCAATCAGGGAAAAGCCGACGACACGACGCAGTTCATGGTCGGCGAAGACTGGATGCCGCTCGGATTCTCCACGAATGGATCGATCAAGAATGCGGAGGTGGTTTTCGCAGGCTATGGAATTTCTTCAGCCGAACTGAAGTACGACGATTACGCAGCCTCGAATGCCAAGGATCGTGTGGCGATCGTTTTCAGCGGAACGCCCGATGGCGACAATCCTCACGGACAATTTCAGCAAGCCGCACAGATTCGTTTCAAGACTGCGGCCGCTCGTGCAGCCGGCGCCAAAGCTCTTTTAATTATTTCCGACGAAGAAATCCCGCAACACGATCGGCTGTGGAAACTTTCATATGACAACGCTGGCGAAGCAGGTATTCCCGTTGTCGTCATTTCGCGAAAACTGGCCGCAAAGATACTCCTTTTATCTGATCCGAGCCTGAAGGACTACGAGGCTGTGGCCGATGTTCGAAAGACGTCGCCACCGCGCATCGATGGCAACATCAACTCCGCTGACATCATGCGCTTGCCGTTTAAGGGTCTGCGGTTGAACTTCGACGTCAACGTCAATCGGATAGAATCCCCCTCATTCAATGTCATCGGCGTTCTGTACGGCAGCGATCCGAAATTGAAAGACGAAGCGATCCTGATTGGCGCGCACTACGATCATCTCGGCCGCGGCGGCGACGGCAGCCTGGCACCGCGCCAAGGCGACATTCATCACGGCGCGGACGACAACGCCTCGGGTGTCGCGGGTTTGCTGGAACTCGCGCGCATCTTCTCGGCACAAGATCGTAAGCCTCGTCGCACCATTGTATTTATCGCTTTCAGCGGTGAAGAGGAAGGGCTGCTGGGATCGGATTATTACGTCAATCATCCTCTGTTTCCGCTGGCGAACACCGTCGTCATGATCAATATGGACATGATCGGGCGATTGCAGCAGTCGAAGCTGATGATAGGCGGTATTGGCACGGCGCAGGAGTGGCGCGATCTGGTAAATAAGGAGAACAAACTTAACCTTTCGGTTAAGAGATTTGGTCGTCCACCCAATCAATCGGTCACATATGCAACCGCGGAGTTCTTCGCGCTCACTCTCAACGAAGACGGTTACGGACCCAGCGATCATTCGTCGTTTTACTCAAAACAGATTCCGGTGCTCTTTTTCTGGACGGGGAACCACGACGATTACCACAAACCCTCGGACACGGCGGACAAGATCAACTATGAAGGTGAGGCCGGCATCGTCTCATTTGTAGAACGCATCATTCGCGACGTCGACAAAAACGACAAGCGTCCGACCTACACGGTTGCGAAGAGCGATCCGCAACAACGCACTGGGTTCAATGTCTATCTCGGCACGATCCCGAACTACGCGGACTCAAACGACGGATTGAAACTCGACGGCGTGCGCGACGATTCGCCCGCCGCCAAAGCTGGTCTGAAAGCCGGCGACAAAGTGGTGAAGCTTGCCGGCCGCGAAGTGAAAAATGTCTACGACTACACCTATGCGCTCGGTGAAATGAAAGCGGGGCAGGAATACGAAGTGGAACTGATGCGCGAAGGCCAGCGCCTGACGATGAAGATCACGCCCGCGGCTCGGAAGTAACGCAAGTTGTTAACTTGCGATTTGTTCCCTCTCCCAATGGGAGAGGGAGTTTGCACTCAAAAAACAAAAAGGCAAAGATTGAATGTGGACGCCTTGAGCGCCAATTCATCTTTGCCTTTGAATTTTCTTAGATCAACCTACCGCTATCGCAGCTGGTAGTGACCTACCAACGGGGTTCGCGATCGTTGCGGCTGCCACGCTTGTCGCGGTCTCGGTCGCGACCACGGCCGCCGCCATATCCACCGCCGCCACCGTAACCACCGCCACCGCCGCGATTGCCGCCACCGCCGTAGCCACCGCCGGGTCGATCGGTCCGCGGACGCGCTTCGTTAACCGTCAGGTTGCGACCACCGAAATCCTTGCCATTAAGTTGTTCGATTGCCGCTGCCGCCTCTTCGGGCGTCGCCATCTCGACAAAGCCGAAGCCGCGCGATCGCCCCGTCATGCGATCTTCCACAACTGAAGCTGATTCGACATTTCCCGCCTGCGCGAAATGTTCTTTCAGTTCGTCGCTGGTCGTTTGGAACGGAAGGTTCCCCACATAAAGTTTCGTAGCCATATCTATCGTATTTCCTTTTGTGCTAAGGGAGGTGCGGATGGGTCATTCAATCGCTTCTGGGGAAGACCTTCGCGGTGGAACGCGACGCATCCGATGCTCAAGCTTCGCGAGAGCGGCTCCTAACAGTTGACAACTAACCTCACTCTCTCTTCAGCCGAACGTCGTCGCCTTCCAGCACGGACCGGCGCCATCTACAGTGTGGCGCGAGAGCAGGACCTAACGCGTGGCAGTATGACAGGCAAGCCAAGTTAAAGGCAAGCCGCTGGGGCAAAGCGCCGCATACCGGCCGATTGTGCAAAAGCCAATAAAGCTATGAGATTCAGAGCCTGCGGCGCCGTCGCTCCCTGCGCTGCACCGCCGCGTGAAAAAGCCGTGAACTGTCGAGCACCGTGATAGTCTCACCGGCATAACGAAGAATCCCGGCGACAGCGGTATTGGGCTCGGGCTGATGATCGTCGCGTGGGCTGCTTATATCCGTCGAAGAAACCGTGATGGTTTCGCCAATCGCGTCCGCCGCCAGCGACAGTTGCTCATCGCCGCGCAAAGAAATTATAGCCGGCACAACTGTTGGAGACTCCGATGCTTCGCCCGTAATCAATGCTACTGGATCGATCAGCGTCAGCATTCGCCCGCGCGCATACACAACGCCGAGAATTGGCGCCGGGGCCAGCGGCAGCGGCGCCGGCTGCTGCGATTCGGCAGTGCCTTCCGCGTCGCCTGTGGAAACCGCAAAGACGCGACCACCCGTGCTAAACAAGAGCAGGTCGCGAAGCTCCGCTTCATCCTCAAACGAGGAGTTAGTTGTATTCGGTTCAGGCAAATTCATTTCGATCACCGTTTGGTGCATCAAAACACCGACGGCAACCGTCTGTCAATAAACTTTGCGATTCCCGATATTGAGCGAATTCTGGTAAGGAAGCGCCTGTGTTAAAGTGACGAAACCCTCAACTGATGATCGCATGAAAGGACTTCATTGATGGACGATTTTGATCGCTATCGCGCCGAAATGAACGAGAAGCTGCTGGGCACTGGTCACCTAGGCATCAAGAGATTTTTTGCGCTTGATACCCAAGCATATGAGGACGGCGCGCTCGACAAGCGAACAAAAGAGTTGATGGGCTTGACTGGCTCGATTGTTTTGCGCTGCGACGACTGCATCACATATCACATTAAACAATGCGCCGACGCCGGAGTGACGCGCGACCAATTCGCCGATGCGTTCAATGTGGCGCTGGTAGTAGGCGGATCGATAACGATTCCGCATCTAAGAAGAGCCGTCGAGCGTTTGGATCAAATTCTCGCGGAGAAATAATGAACCACAGAGGACACAGAGCAATGCAAAGAGCAAAGAGCAAAGAGTTAAGAGCTAAGTGCAAAGAGCCACGGATCAAAGCGGGCGCTGCATCCCGGTTCTCGCGGCCCTTTGCTCTTTGCCCTTTGCTCTTTGCAGTCTTTGCTCTATGTCCTCTGTGGTTAATCTCTTCTTCATCGTCGAAAGGTCTCGAAATGCCGCCACAACGTGGAACAATTCGCGCCCCGGAACTAACCGGCGCGCGCGGTTGGCTGAATACCGATAGGCCGCTCACGCTCTCCGCGCTTAAAGGCAAAGTTGTGCTGCTGGATTTTTGGACCTATGGCTGCATCAACTGCATGCACATCATTCCCGATCTGAAGCGGCTCGAAAAAAAATATCCGAATGAACTGGTCGTCATCGGCGTGCACTCCGCCAAGTTTGAAAATGAAAAAGATACTGAGAATATTCGACGAATAATCCTGCGCTACGAGATAGAACACCCAATCGTCAACGACGCCGATTTCAATATCTGGAATGCCTACGCAGTGAACGCCTGGCCCACGCGTTACCTGATCGATCCGGCGGGTTATATCATCGGCAAACTGTCCGGCGAAGGTGGTTACGACGCGCTCGACAAAGCCATCGGCGACACCATCGCTGAGTTTCGCAAACGCGGCGAATTGAACGAAGCGCCGCTGAAACTCGTGCTGGAGAAAGCCAAGGTCGGCGATCTGCCGTTGGCGTTCCCCGGCAAAGTACTCGCCGATGAAAAGAGCGATCGCCTCTTCATCGCGGATTCCGATCACAATCGCATAGTAATCGCGAAGCTCGACGGTACGCTGGTCGACGTAGTTGGTACCGGCGCGCATGGCATGGTCAGCGGATCGTTCGCGGAATCGAGCTTCTCACGGCCGCAAGGCATGGCACTCGACGCTGACAAACTTTACGTCGCCGATACTGAAAATCATTTGATTCGGCGCATCGATCTTAAAGCGCGCACGGTCGAGACGATTGCCGGGACGGGCGTGCAAATGAGCGAGTACGGTCTGTCAGGAGCAGCGTTGAAGATCGCTTTGAGTTCGCCCTGGGATTTGCAGCTGGTGGGCCGCACGCTTTACATCGCCATGGCCGGCACGCATCAGATTTGGAAATTGGATCTCGACAAGATGGAAGTCTCGACCTTTGCCGGATCGGGCCGCGAAGGCCGTCACGACGGATCGCTCGACGATTCATGGTTCGCGCAACCGTCAGGCCTCGCCAGCGACGGTCAGAATCTGTTCGTCTCGGACGCTGAGGCGAATATCATCCGCGAGATCAATCTCGGCGCGACTCCGAAAGTAAAGACGCTGGTCGGCGGCGATCTATTTGATTTCGGTGACAAGGACGGCAGCGGTGACGGCGTGCGGCTGCAACATCCGTTGGGGCTCGCGCGTTGGAATGACAAGCTGCTGATTGCCGACACCTACAATCATCGGATTAAGTTGCTCGACCCGGCGGCGCACACAGTCAAAGCGTTCGCAGGTTTAGGCAGACCTGGACAAGCAGATGGCGCGAGTCCTTCCTTTTATGAACCCGGCGGTCTGACAGTCGCCAAAGATAAACTGTACGTGGCCGATACGAACAATCACGCGATTCGCGTCGTCGATCTGAACACGAAAGAGACGAAGACGCTCCCGATCAAAGGACTGCAACCGCCCGCGACAAATCCAACGGTAGCTAACAACGAAGCCGGGCCGAACGCTGAAGAGATCAAACTGCCGTCACAAAAGGTTCGCGCCGGCGATTCAGCGGTAACCATTAACGTCGAACTGCCCACGGGCTATCATTTGAATCCGACCGCGCCGCAACGTTACGTCGTATCGCTGGAACAAGGCGGCGAAAAACTCTCGACACCACCAATCAACGTGAATAAGTCGGCGAAAGGTTTGACGCTGCCGCTGCGCGTGCCGATCAATTTGGGCGGCGGAGGCGCTACGACTGCACGCGTGTCTTTCACCTTCGTCTATTGTCGCGAAGACAACACGGGCGTCTGCCGTATCAAGACGCTGCAATGGCAAGCGCCCATCGAGATAGTCAGCGACGCCGGCGCCCCTACTGAAATTAAATTGAGTGCGAAGGTGGAGTGAAGTCGATCTTGCGTTGCGGCTTGCCGCCGCCCCAGTGCGATAAGGCTTGCCTTACCGGGGCGCTGAAGTTTTTGTGCACAGGCTTTGCTTGCGTTCGAGGCGTAGCCTCAGAGTCTCTTTAACCAGCTATCGGAAAGGCAAGCCTTACCGCACTGGGGAGCGCAAGGCCGCAGGCCTTCGTGAACAATGATGATTCTTGAAGCTAAGCTTCAGTGAGTAAGCTCCGAACTCACACTTGACGATGCGAATGTCCCCTGTAAATCGCCCTCACACTTCAGTGAGATTGCCCGAGCCGTCGACGTCTTGTTGCCTGAGCCAGCAGAGTGGAATTGTGACGGCAGCAGATTGGTAAGCACCGCCGCGCATTCCTGCAGCAGTCGCTGCTGCTCATCGGTGTATTCCTTACTCGTCGAGGAATAAAGCGTGATCGCTCCCCGAAGTTCGTCATGCTTCAACAAAGGAAACGACGCGAGCGTTTGATAATTCTGAAAGTGATCGGCGAGCGCCGGCGGAAAATCCAGACGCGGATCGGTGTTGCAGAATCGCTTTTGATTCGCGATCACCCAACCCGTAATTCCTTCGCCCAGAGCGATTTGCCGGCCTTTGATTAAGTTGGCATTTCGCCCAAAAGCATATTCGACGACGATTTGACCTGAGTCTGGCGCGATTAAAGTCAGGGTGCACGTGTCATATTCGACGACCGCCTGGAGCCTCTCAGCAAAGGCCTCGCACAATTCATCTCGGTCGCGCGCACTATTGGCTGCTTGCACCAATTCATAAAACGCTGCCAGTTCTTTTTCCGCAAACTTGACTTCTTTCGCCGGAACTCCGTCGTTGACGGCCAGGCCCGCGCCGGGCACGACTTGTCGCGCTGCTGCTGAAAGTTCTTCGGCGGCTTCGATTCCGAATGTCGGCAGCGGCTGACCCTTGTGCGCCGCGATCTCTGCTTCGAACTCGGGCAAGTGCGTGATGAAGATGCCGACGACGCGTGGATCGTATTGCGTCCCGCTGTTCTTCATCAGGAATTCGATCGCTTCTTCACGCGACAGCCCGCGGCGATACTGTCGATCCTCGCGCAACGCGTCGAAGCAATCAACCACCGTCAGAATGCGCGCTGTCAGCGGAATCTGTTCATCACTCAATCCATCGGGATAACCAGCGCCGTCCCAACGCTCATGATGATGCCGCACGATTGGGACGACCGGATAAGGAAAATCAACACGGCCTAAGATCTGTGCGCCGACGATTGTGTGCATCTTCATCTGCTCAAATTCGGGCGCCGTCAGCTTGCCCGGCTTGTTGAGAATGTAATCGGGCACGGCGATCTTACCGATGTCGTGCAGCAAGGCGCCGGCGCGTAACGCTTCGATCTCGGCTTCGTCGCAACCAAACAGACGCGCGACGCCGGCCGCGTAAATCTGCACGCGCAAGACGTGCTCGTGCGTGACTTCGTCTTTCGCGTTGATGGCTACGGCCAGCGCTTCGATAGTTTCGCGGTGGGCTTTCTCGAGCAGCTCGATCCGCTGAAGCATGTTATTGCGATATTGCCGGTGACCGAAGTTGATGGCGATCAGGATTGGCGCGCCGATGATCACCATCACCAGCCAGTTGTTCTGCAAGGCCAGATAGGCGAGGCTGGCGACGGCGCTGGTGGGCAAGGCAATCGGCGCCGCCCACGACAAATTATCTTTCCAGGTGCTGAAAAAACTAGTCTTCAATCGCAACGAGTAAAGCCCGGACAGCAGTCCGACGTTGACCAAAACATGGGCAACCGTCGCCGGTAGCAAAGCGACTGTGACCGCTACGAACGAGTAATATCGGTTAGTGTTCGCTTCATGAAAGCCGAAGCGCAGAATTGCATTAAGAGCCAGAGCGGCGGCAGCGGATGCAAGTGAAATCATCCCCGCCGAAAACAGATTACTCGAAAGGCGCCGGACGCTTCGGCGCGACGAAACGAAGCCTTCCGCGCCCGCAACGAAAACCGCCGGGATTATTCCGTACCAGCAGGCAATCAGAAAGATGAACGCGTCCGAGAGCGTAAAGGTGATCCTATCGCGTTTGAGTCCCGGGAGCGTGAAGGTGTTGGGAAACAAGCTGATCACGATGATCAGCGGAATGAAGCCGGTCAGGATCAGTTGTTCACGCGCGGGATGTTTGGTGAAGAGAAATGCCACAGAGGCCAGCCACATCGAGAGGCCGGCCACCGTGACTATGGTCTGATAGACCAGAGCTTTCTTTTCTATTTTCGCCATGAATGCTAACGATGGGGGAACAACGGGCTTGAACTCGAAAGTCGGAGTACGTTCATCGGCATTGCATCTTCACCCAGGACCATTACCTGTCCTTCATTTGAGTTGGTCGAGCTGGGATCGATTACATTCGAGGCCCAGGTTGATTGATTGGCAAAAGCCATCGCGCCGCTGGAACCAGTTGAGAGCGTGCCGTCGGCCGCAGCGTACTGACTTCCCAGGACGAAACCGCTGCCAAGAACAAAACCACTGCCCAGCACAAAACCATTGGCAAGGACAAAGCCGCTGCCGAGAACGAAGCCGCTGCCAAGAACAAAGCCGCTCGAGAAAACATAGGTTCCATCCGACAGGACAAAACCATCTGCTAGTACAAAGCCACTACTGAGGGTTGTTCCGTCTGCCAATTTGTAGCCACTGGTCAGCATCATCCGATCAGTGAAGGCGACGCCTTCAACCCAAACGATGCCGTTGTTCAAAGGCATGTTCTCTCCGGCAATCGGCGCCGTCACGCCCAACGTCGCATAGGTTGTGTTGCTTTTCGTGATCAGGTTGTCGCCAAGTTTCGCTTTGTTTGCATCCTGACGAACCGCCTTCGCCACCGTTACGGCCGCACTTGAATTCAATTCGCCTGCGCCCTCAGTGATGACTCGCTGGATAGTGTTCATCTGTCCGTTCGCGATCATGTTTTCGTAAACGGGAAGGCGTTGGGCAGTCCGCATCAAAATAGCCTTCACCATCGACGGTGTCAGCGAAGGATTTGCTTCGAGCATCAGCGCGACAGTTCCCGAAACCGCCGGCGCGGCGAACGAGGTGCCGCTTAGAATTTGATACCAACCATTAGCCTGCGGGTATTGCGTGCTTGAATAGCCGCTTATGACTGTGTTGAGAAGGCCCCCGTTCGTGCTCGAGTAGGAATAGCTGGATGACGGTGCGCTGTCTGCGGTTTCAGCGGCGCCGGTCCGGTTGCCGGGCGCCACAAGATCCGGTTTGACGAGGCCATCGACCAAAGTTGGACCACGCGACGAATAAGTCGTCACCACATCATCTGAGCGTTTATTAGTCTGTTGCGTGTTAGTTGCTCCGACTGTGATCACTCGCGGCGAGTTCGCAGGAGAAAGAATGCCGCCGTAGATCGTGTTGCCCGCTGAATCTTTGCCCCAATTGCCCGCGGCGACGACGACTACGATGCCGGCGTCAACTGCCTTTGCGACCGCCTGGCACAAAGGATCGGTCTTGTAACTTTGCGTGATACCGGTACCCAGCGAAAGGTTGATCACCCGAATGTTGTAAGTGGCTTTGTTGTTGATTACCCAATTTATTCCTGCGATTACATTCGAGACTGTTCCTGCGCCCTGCGAATTAAGCACACGCACGTTGATTACGTTTGCGCCGGTCGCGATGCCACCGTAAGTAGGCGAGCCTGGATTTTCCGCAGCAGTATCTTCGCTCGACTGCCCGGTGCCCGCAGCAACACCCGCTGTATGCGTTCCATGTCCGTAGACATCGTCAGTACGATTCTCGGCGGTAAAGTCGATAGCTTTCTTGATGCGGTTATAAGATTGGACATAAGGCTGCGAAAACAGTCCGGTTCCCAATGTGCCACTGCTCTGCTTCCATTGGTAGCCCACGAACTCTGCGTTATCGCACGCCGTGATTCCGCTGTCGAGAATTGCGATGCCGACCCCGTTACCGGCCCCGCCATTCGCTACACCACTGCCGAGAACTCCGTTTTGATCGAATGGCAAAACTTTGCTGGCGCCAGTGGTGACTTCCACATGGCTGGTGTTGTCTGCGGGGTTAGGATTGCTGCTACTGTCGACCAAAGCAAGCGAGCGAACTTCCTGGTCCGCTGAAATCCAGGAAACATCAGCGCGTCCCGCGGTCTCTTCCAGCTTATTCAACGGAACATCGGCCACCATCAGTCCGAGCGCGTCGAGATTTTTTGACGAGCGCGCGCCATTCTGTTTCAGTGCCAGCGCCGTTTGCTGCGGATCGGCTGAATCATTCAGATTCAAAATCACGTGGGCGATCTCAGTGCTGTCGGAATTGGCCTGGCCGACTCGTTCGCGCAGAGAAGCCGCGAGCTTTTCCAACCCCAATTTGCGCGTCTGAGCGTGAGAAGGCCCGACACCAGGGATGAAGTTCGTTAGCGGTGAGACAAGAAAGATGAATAGAAGGGCTATAGTTAAAAGGGGGCTGCGCATTTCCGTGTAACTCCTTAGAAAACCGAATCCTTGATATAAAATACAAAAATTTCACTCGCATGTCGGGAATGCGAAGTGCGCTAACTTAACAACTGCCATGCCAGCCCTGGCGCCTGGCTCAAGCTCATGTTTTTCGGAGTTTTTTTAAGGGAGCGATGCAATTTGAGTCTGAATGACCGAGCGGGCGCGCATGGCGTCGGTCAAGGAGATTCGATCCAGGTTCGTGAGGGACGTGCTTGCCCGATGTCCAATAGAGTTAGTAATATCCTCTACAACCCTCGATCAAATTAATTTGCTTTTTTAGCGCATCGGAAGATCAGATCGTTGCGCTCAATCGAGATTTCATTAGGAGAGTTCATGGCAAACACTGGAACAGCGAAACCATTCCTGACTGACATCAAGACGCTGCGCGAGCGGGCGCGCAAACACATCGAGCAAGGCGCGGTCACAGAAGGCTACAAAGTCGACCGCGACATCGCGATCAAAATTTTGAATGAAGCGCTGGCAACTGAGATTGTCTGTGTGCTCCGCTACAAGCGGCATTATTTCATGGCGACTGGAATTCAGTCTGAAGCGGTCGCTGCCGAGTTTCTGCAACACGCAAACGAAGAGCAAGGTCATGCGGACCAGATCGCTGCGCGCATTGTGCAGATCGGCGGCGCGCCCAATCTGAATCCGGACGGTCTCACGTCGCGCAGTCACGCCGAATATGTTGAAGGCGACACGCTCATCGACATGATTAAAGAAGATCTGGTTGCGGAACGCATCGCGATCGACAGCTATCGCGAAATGATTAAGTACTTCGGAACCGATGATCCGACTTCGCGCCGGATGCTGGAAGGCATCCTGGCGGTCGAAGAAGAGCACGCCGATGATTTGGTCAGCCTGCTGAGCGAGTTGGGAAATTAGATTTTGGAGTGCGGCGGCTTGACGCCGCTTTCGTTCGGGGCTCCGCGTTTACGCGGCTTCGGTTGGCAATGGGCCGCCTGAAGGCGGGCTCCTAACTCAAACAATCCAAAGCGCCGTCAAGCCGGCGCACTCCAAAATTGCCTGAGATTCCATCAAATCAACAGGGTCGTCCCAGCATCTGTCGCAGTTGCGGCGCGCTCATCGGCGCCGGCGAGACTCAGTGCTACGTCTGCGGCGCACCGCTGACTCAATCGTCGGCTCCATCACTGCCGCTACGCGAGCGTTATAATCTGAATTATGCGCGCGCCATTCTGTCCCGGCCTTACGTCTTCACGATCGTTTTCCTGGTGCTGAATTTTTTTGTCTTTCTATTGATGTGGCAGGCTAGCGAGCTTAAAACCTCTGCGCTCTTGATCAGTTTTCCCGAACCGGTGTTGTTGGCATTTGGCGCCAAGACGAACTACTTGATCGGATCGGATCACGAATACTGGCGGTTTGTGACTCCCGTCTTTATCCACGTTAATTTGATTCACCTGTTGCTAAACATGTACGGCCTTTGGTTAATCGGTCCATGGGTTGAGAAACTCTACGGCTCGGCAAAGTTCGTCGTCTTGTGGGTGGCAACCGGAGTCGCAGGCGTGCTCGGCAGTTATCTCACTTACATTCCGGGGTCCCATCCGAACTTTATCACGAGTTTTCTGATCAAGAATCACGATAGTCCATCGGCGGGCGCGTCCCGCGCGTTGTTTGGAATGATTGGCGTGCTGTTCGTGTTCGGATTGAAATACCGCCGCGAGTTGCCGGAAGGATTCAAACGCGCATTCGGCACTGGTATGCTGCCCGTGATTCTACTGAACCTGGGAATCGGCTTTGCGTTACGCGGCTTAATCGACAACGCGGCACACTTGGGTGGGCTGCTGTCTGGCGCCGCTCTGGCTGCGATCGTCAGTTACAAACGGCCAGGTCAATCAGCGGGCGTGACCATCGCCTGGCGCGTCGCACAAATCGCCGCGCTGCTGGTTGTGGCGATCAGCTTTTATTTTGTGGCTAAAGATTTTGATATTCAGTTGTAGGAGATTCGCAGATTGATGAGGTCAGTACCATCCGCGTGAGCGGATGGGTCAAACCAAGCCTCTTTATCCCACCCGCTTACGCGGGCGGTACTGACACCAAATCACCAAGGATGTGATCTGTTCCCTTGCTCACTTTTCTAATCTGCGGACAATTCTTTGAAGGAGACATCTATGGAAATCAAAAAAGTTGGCGTGCTCGGCTGCGGCTTGATGGGCTCGGGCATTGCCCAAACGGCGGCGATGGCCGGCTTCGAAACCACCGTGCGCGAGGTGTCGCAAGATCTGATTCAGCAAGGCTTCGCCTCCATTGAAAAATCGCTGGAACGGTTTGCCGGCAAAGGCACCATCACGGCTGAGCAGCAGAAAACGGCGCGCGATCGTTTGTTCGGCACCACCGAATTCTCAGATCTCGCCGACTGCGACATCGTCATCGAAGCGATCATCGAGAACCTAGACGAGAAACAGAAGACTTATCGCGAACTCGATTCTTTGTGTAAACCGGAGGCGATCTTCGCTTCGAACACGTCGTCGCTTTCGATCACGCAAATGATGTCCGCGACTTCGGCCGAACGGCAGCAACGTTTTATCGGCATGCACTTCTTTAATCCGGTGCCGATCATGAAGCTCGTCGAAGTCGTGCGCACAATTCTGACTGACGCCGATGTATACGAAGACGCTGTCGCTTTTGGAAAGAACCTGGGAAAAGTCCCGGTGCGCGCCGGCGACAAAACTGGTTTCATCGTCAATCGTCTGCTGGTCCCGTACATGCTCGATTCGATTCGCGCACTCGAAGAAGGCGTCGGCTCGATCGTCGATATCGACAATGCGATGAAGCTCGGCTGTGGTTATCCGATGGGCCCATTCACCCTCGGCGATTTCGTCGGCCTCGACACGACCTACTACATTGCGGAGATCATGTTTAATGAATTTCGCGAGAAGCGTTTCGCCTCGCCGCCGCTTTTGAAACGAATGGTGATGGCCGGTTTATACGGCAGGAAATCAGGACGCGGATTTTACGATTACACGAAAGATCCCAAGAATCCCATGCCCATGAATCTGGTTTAGGAACGCACGCATCCTTGCGTGCGGTTCGCGAGCATCCCTGCTCGCATCATCTCCAGAAAAGGCGCCGGTAAGGATGCCGGTGGACCGCACGCAGAGATGCGTGCGTTCCTCATTTCGCCTGTTCCACAAAATCCTTTGTGCGCGGATCGCGCGGCGAATTCAAAATCTGATCGGCATCTCCAAACTCAATAACTTCACCGCCTTCCATGTAAAGTAACCGATCGGCCAAGCCTTCGAGAAAGCCAATCGCGTGCGACACGACCACCATCGTATGTCCTTTGTCGACAAAGGCGCGCAACAATGAACGCAGTCCGGCGCTGCGCTTCGGATCGAGCGCACTCGTGGGTTCGTCAAACATCAGAATTTCCGGATGCATCGCCAGCGCGCGCGCAATCGCCACGCGTTGTTGCTCGCCGCCGGACAGCGTTTCGGGGTAGCGGCGCGCTTTTTCCTTCAAACCAACTGAATCCAAAAGTTCCAGCGCTTCGCATTCGGCATCCGCGCGGTCAACGTGTCGCACGTGTGTCGGCGCTTCGATGATGTTTCCGAGCACCGTAAGATGCGGAAACAGATAAAGATGCTGAAAGACTGTTCCGACTTTGCGGCGCAACTCAGTCACTCGGCGCGCGTATTCATTCTTTGAAAGCTTCGCGTCAAGTTGCACAGCGCCGCACTCGATCCGGCCGTTATTGATCTTCTCCAAACCATTGAGACATCGCAGCAGAGTTGTCTTGCCGCTGCCCGAAGCGCCGATGATGCCAAGCACGGTTTGCGATTGCACTTCAAATGAGACACCGCGCAGAATGCGCGTGCCGTTGACGGATTTGATTAGATTTGAGACGCGAATCATTTTGTTTCTCCCTCTCCCGTTGGGAGAGGGCCGGGGTGAGGGTTTACGCTCGGAAAAACAAGAAAGAAATATTTCTATGTTCTGCGCCGCTAAGCCCTCACCCTAACCCTCTCCCAGAGGGAGAGGGAAATGTCACGCGGCAACTTCACTTTCAACTGCTTCAACTGCCTCTCGTCTCTGCAATCGCCGCTCGAGCCGTCGCGCCAGATGTGCCATCGGTAAACTCATCGCCAGGTAATACAACGACACGGCCACTCCCAACATCAAAAACTGCCCTGAAGCATTCGCCAGTTCGCGATACGCGGTCGCCAACTCCCAAACCGAAATCGCATACGCCGTCGAAGTGTCTTTGAACAACGAAACGAAATCATTTGTCATCGGCGGCAGCGCAATGCGAAAAGCTTGCGGCAGGATTATCCGCCGGAAAGCGAGCAGCGGGCTCATTCCCAACAAGTACGAGGCTTCCCATTGCCCCCGCGGGATCGCTTCGAGCGCCGCGCGGTAGACCTGCGATTCGTAAGCCGCATAATTCAATCCTAAACCAATCAGCGCCGTCAGCCAGCCCGGCATCGCCAGACCAATCGTCGGCAATCCAAAATACAAAAACAGGAGTTGCACCAGCACCGGCGTACCGCGGAAGAACTCAACGTAGATCGTACAGAACCATTGGACCACGCGCGGCCCTTTCCATTGACCGATGGCCAGCGGCATGCCCAGCACGAGCGCGATGAACATCGATCCGAAAGCGATCAGCACCGTGACGACTGCCGCACGAGTCAAACGCCAAATTGCGCCGCGCCAATTGAAGCCCGCTGAAGTCAAGTCGTATTGGATCTTTGATTCTGATTGTCCGGCGCGAATCGGCGCCTGTAATTGAACCTGCGCATCGTTCCAGAGGTTCCACTTTCGTAAAATCTGTTCGAGCGTCCCGTCGCGAATGATCTTGTCGATCGCGGCGTTGACCTCGGTCTTCAGTTTCTCATCGCCCTTCGGCAAACCGATGTTGTAGGTGCCCGGCGCGAATGGCTGGCCCGCCGGTTTGAGCTTAGAATTCGGACGCGCGTAGTACATTTCCATCGGCACGTCCATCAGCACCGCGTCGATTCTTTTCAATTCGAGGTCGTCATAAGCAGCGACTGGGTCCTCATAACCGCGCCACGGAATTCCCTGCGCGTCCATCAGGCGCGACGCCGCGGTGTTGTCCAAAGTCCCGACGGTCCGCTTCTGACAATCGGCGAGCGAGTTGATGCGCGTTTCGTTGGCGCGCACCGTCAACTGCAATTCGAAGACATAATAAGGCTTGCTGAAGTCGATCTGCTTCGCGCGATCGGTCGTCGGCTCCAGGCCATTAACGATCACATCGAATGAACCGCGTTGTAGCGCGGAGACCAGCGTGTCCCACTGGGAAGGGACAAATTCCGGCTTGCGCCCCATCGCTGAGGCCAACGCATCGACCATCTCCTTTTCATAGCCGATGTATTGATCGGGATGGTTGGGATCGTTGTAGACGTAAGGCGCGCCGCCGCTCGGGTCGGCGCCCCAACGAAGCGGCTGTTGGGCGAGTGCGCTGATTAGCGATGCCGCAATCAACGAAGCGATTGAGAGTAATCGAACTATAGGGATGACTGCGCGCATCGGCGCTGCATTGTACACGATGCTTCGTGCCGTTAGGGCACGACAAGTTTATAGAACCCGTGCGTCTAAGAATCAGAGGTGAAGCGAAGTCTCGCAGCGAGACTTCGCTTCACCAATCTTGAAATTGGAGCCGGGGTACCATAAACATCTCGCGGCTCATGCCGCGAAATCATTTTGCTGCGTTCCTCACATCATGTAGCATTGCGCCGCTCGATTAATGTTTTCGCGCCTCGCGCTCATGCGGGCAGGGATGCCCGCGCTCCAATTTTATGTGCATTGACAGACGAAATTTTTTGCGCGCTTCCGCCGGTCTGGCCGGCGCGGCGGTCATGCCTAGTTTCGCGTTTTCTCATACCAACGATCTCGATCGGATTCAACAACGCCAGGATGTTCCGGATTTAATCAAGAACCTGCGGCCGATGACCAGAGATGTCGTGCCGATCACCGACGACGAACGCAAGGCGCGCATCGCGAAAGCGCAACAGTTGATGGGCGAGCAGAAGATTGACGCCATCTATATTGAATCAGGCACCAGCATGTACTACTTCACCGGCATGCGCTGGGGACAAAGCGAGCGGATGTTCGCGCTCGTGATTCCACAACGCGGCGAGATTGCCTGGGTTTGTCCGAAGTTCGAAGAAGAACGCGCGCGCGAACTGATCAAGATTGGCACGAACGACATTCGCACTTGGGAAGAGGATGAAAGTCCGTATGCTCGCGTCGTGCAGATTTTCAAAGACCGCGGCATGCGTTCGGGCCGCATCGGCATCGAAGAGCGCGTACGGTTTTTCTTCTACGACGGCATTCGCCTGGTTGCGCCGAAACTGGAATACGTGAGCGCGACGCCAATCACCGCCGGCTGTCGCATGTACAAATCGCCCGCCGAACTCGCGCTGATGCAGAAGGCGAACGACCTCACGATCGTCGCCTATCGCGCGACCTGGGCCACCATGCACGAAGGCATGACGCAACAGGAGTTCGCGGGGAATTGCGCGACGGCCTTTCGCAATCTCGGCGTGCAAGGCGGAATCTTCGTCAGCTTCGGCAAGTACACTGCGTTCCCGCACGGCAGCAGCAAGCCGCAGATACTTCAGGAAGGCGACATGGTCTTGATGGACGACGGCTGCAGCGTCGAAGGTTATCAATCAGACATCACGCGCACGTTCGTCTTCGGCAAAGCAACGCAACGACAGAAGGATGTTTGGGAGATCGAACGCAAAGCGCAAGACGCCGGATTCGCCGCCGCGAAAGTCGGCGCGCCATGCGAGACAGTCGATTATGCCGCGCGCAAAGTCATCACCGACGCCGGCTTCGGTCCTGATTACAAAACGCCGGGCTTGCCGCATCGCACGGGTCACGGCATCGGACTCGACGGTCACGAGCACACATACTTCGTGCGCGGAAACAAGACGCCGATTCAACCTGGCATGTGCTTCAGCGATGAGCCAACTATCGTGATCTACGGCGAGTTCGGAATTCGTCTCGAGGATTGCCTATACATCACATCAACCGGTCCAAAGTTTTTTACGGAGCAGAGTCCGTCGATCGAGAAGCCGTTTGGGTGAGCTGTGTGTCAGAACCCGGAGCTGTAGCGACCCAGTTGCAATGAAGTCAGTACCGCCCGCGTTAGCGGGTGGGTTAATGAGGCAACCTTAGCGACAGTCCGCGTTTTATCCCATTTGCTTACGCAAATGGTACTGACTCTTTCACCACTTGCGCTCAAAGTCTTGGAACTCTTCTTCCAGCTTCCATTCCAGCTTCGCCTTCTCGCTTCCGCTGATAAATTGACGACAACCAGTCGAAGCTAACTTCATCGCCGCCATGTCCGGCGCGCACTGAGAGACTACACTGAACTTCTTCGCGTCGCTCCACAGACTCGCGCCAGCGATGAATGCGTACTCGAGACTGTTGCGCGCCATCATTTTCAATTGCGGGTAATCCAGTTTTTGATCTTCAACCGCACGCTCGTATTCACGCGAGATCTCTGAGCGCGAGACGCCTTCATCGTCGGTCGCCAGCGCGACCGGCACGCCATATTTCAAATAAGTCGCGAGCGGATGCTCACGTCCGCTGATGCCGAGAATCACATCGTTGCTTGTCAGGCAGATTTCGACCATCACGTGCCGTCGAACCATCTCTTTCAACAAACCATCGGCATCTGTTTCATGCATGATGTCGACGCCGTGACCGATGCGGTTCGCTTGCGCGATCATGACCGAATCGCGGATGTGAAACGACAAACCATCTGGCGGCACGATGCCGGGCGCGAGTTCGCCGGCGTGCAGGCTCACGTGCGCGCGCGGATACATGGGGTGGAGAAACTCCAGCATCTGCATCTGCACCACGAAGTTCTGCATCGACGACAAACCGTCTTCGGCCTGGACCAAATTCAGCGCTACGACTTTGGAATTGGGATCGTTGGATAGGGCAAAGCCGGTAACCATTTGCGCGAACACGGCGCCGAGTCCTGAGCCCCGCGAAACTTGCGCGATGTAACGGACCACGACTGCGCAACCGGGATCGGCTTGTGGCGTGCCGCATTTCAGAATGCGGTCCTTTTCGGCTTCCTGATCGTTCAGATTCTTGATCGCCAACGGCACCGCCGCATCTATTCCGTTGCTCTTCAACTTCGCTAGTGTGCTTTGCGCATTCCCGTCCCAGCCGACTTTGTAACCAATGTCGCTGGAAAGCACGCCGGTCGCAGTGCCGTCCGGCGTCAACATCAACTCCATGTAGATGACGCCGCCGCGAGCCGCACGCGCGACCGTTTCAGCCAGCATCGCGCCGTTTTGGTTGTAAGTCGCGACACCGAATTTGCCGAACGTGTCGAAGAAATGATCGTGACCGCTCTGTCCCGAGAGTTGCCAGTTGCGCATGGACCACGCGTCGATAATTTGCCGATAGAGCGTGCCGCTGGTGAGCGCGTTGGCAATCGGAACCTGGCCCGAGGTGCACGGCGGGAGCGAAGCAATCATCGTCGTCGTGTTGATGCAGTCTTTGGCCGCGGCGGCCCATTGAATATAGGACTCGGCATAGATCGCGCCGGAGAGATGATTGTGCAGGTCCGCGCCTTTGGGCATCTGTAACAGAAAATCCAGAAGTTGCTCCGGCGAGTTGCGAATCGATTCAAAGTAGCGCGTGGTGCGCGCCGTTGGACCCAGCGGCTGTGCGTTGATAGCAGTCGCGCCGACCACCAGCAGGCAAACGATCGCCAGACATCTAAATTTTCGCGCTGCGAAATTCGATCGAGACATCATGTTTCTCTCCTCACGAATCTTAGGCGCGCCATTCTACCGAGTGCAGGGCGCATCGTCCAAGAGTCTTTTATCGGCAAAATCTTGAAAAAGCGGTGCTGAAGATTTTTCTGGAATTTCTGCGTAATTCGCGCGTGGAAGACCGCCTCCTTTGGTCGTATTTTGGTTGTAGCTGGAATCGGCGAAGGTTGCAGTCGCATCCAGTAAAAGGAGAGCGAGAGAGACTTATGAGACTGCTTTCAAAATTTCTTGCAGGCCTGGCCGTGATCGGTTTTGTCGCGTGCGCGAGCGGCCACGCCTACGCAGACGGGATCGTCCTGATTCAACCGGATATTCAGAAACTCGTGCCACCTTTGGCCGCGTTGAATCTGCAGCATCATGGAAACAGCACCACTGAATCCGGAGGCGTGCTGTGGACCGGCAGCGGCGATTCGGACTTCGGCGACATCAGTGCCGGCCCACATCAGCACACCGTGTCATTGACCGATTTGGGTATTGGCCGCGCGAGCGATCTGCGTGTGCTGCTGAACATCAACGAAGCCAACGGCGGCGATAAGATGCCCATTACGATCAATTCGCTGAAACTTACCGCGTACGATGCGGCGGGCAATGCTGTTTTCAGCGCCGACTTAGTCAACGGCGCGCCGATTACGTTGGACCAGTTTCGCCACGGGCAGGGTGCGCTTTCAGACTACGCGTTTGGTCTCGACGACGCAGCCGCGGCACGTTTGCAAGCTGCAATGAATCAAAATTCAAATTTGCGTTTGGGATTATCGGCTTCGCTGAGTAACGTCAACGGTGGGCCGGAAAGATTTTCTTACAGTGGCGGCACCAAACCCGTACCTGAACCAACCACGATGGTCTTGCTAGGCACCGGCATCGCCGGAGTTGCCGGCGCGGCGCGGCGCCGTCGCAAAGCACAAGCGAAGTCGCGCACCGATTCAGAAACTTAGAATTAGAAATCACTCGAACCTTAAGAGATTTTGCCGGAGCTGCCACGCTCCGGCTTTTTCTTTTTCCGAGCATCCTCGCTCGCGGTCGGGCTTACGATACGATCTGTTATATCCTCAAACATCAAATCAATCCGGAGAAGGAAATTACGATTGCTCTACTTTGCTATTCAAACCGCGCGCGATGCAGGGCGTCTTTTGGCTGAACGTCTCGGACGAAAGATCGAGATCACCAACAAGAGTGAGATCGATCTCGTCACCGAATCCGATC
>DASQYL010000386.1:0-2236 GCA_035639235.1 Pyrinomonadaceae bacterium
CCTTGGTTTGGCGGATCGTCTCGAAATGTTCGATGCGTTGTCCCTTGCGCAACTTGCTAAGAATCATCGTCTCTTCTTCGCGCAGCTCAGGCGGAATAATCATGATGATCGATTTTCCGACGGCTTCATCGGCCGTCCAGCCAAACATGCGCTCGGCTGAATTATTCCATGACGTGATGATGCCTTCGAGACTCTTGCTGATAATCGCGTCTTCGGATGAATCCACTATGCCGGCGAGCAGCGCGCGAGCTTGTTCGGCGCGCCGGCGTTCGGTGATATCGCGAAACACCAGGATCGCGCCGATGGTTTCGCCACCCGATCGTATCGGCGCGCCGCTATCGTCGATGGAGATTTCCCGGCCGTCTTTGGTGAGCAGCAAGGTGTGATTTGCCAATCCGAAAATCACGCCTTCCTTCATCGCGCGCAGCGCCGGGTTTTCGACTTCGCCGCGTGTATCTTCGTTAACAATGTGGAAGACTTTTCCGAGCGGCTGGTCTTTGGCCTCGGCTGTGGTCCATCCGGTTAACTGCTCCGCGACCGGATTCAAAGTCGTCACCCGGCCGTCGCTGTCAACCGTGATTACGCCGTCGCCGATGCTGGCCAGCGTGACCTCGAGCCATTTGCGCTGCCGCTTTAGTTCATCGGCCGTCTCCAATACTTCGGAACTGTCTGATGTGTTTGGCGACTCTCGATCAGAATCCATAACCATAGTCTCGTAGTCGTGTGCGTGTCGGAGGACGAAGGACTAGAGTCCGGATCGTTTTCAGGGGAAGCCAAATATAGCACAAACGAAAACACACCTGAACTGTGGAACTTGAAATGCGTTTATTTTGAACAGCTGTGCGCCAGAGCAAGAAAAATTCGCCGTGGTGGCTTGATGAAGGCACTGAGGTTTGTCCGGCATGCAGTCACACGTATGTAATTCAGACGGAGTATCGATGTGTCGCGTGCGACGGAGCGGTATGCAGCATGTGCGTCGAGACGACGATTGAAGAGGAGATCATTTGTCGAAGTTGCGCGACGGTGGAGATTTAGATTCTGTGTAGGACAAGTCCTCCCCTACAGAACGATCAAGGAATTAGTTATGGCAGCGCGAGCAATATGGAAAGGAAATCTGAAGCTTGATTCAAGTAAGGTGCCGGTGAAGCTTTATTCGGCAATCGCCGACAAGACTGTGCGCTTTCATATTCTGGATGCGAAATCAAAAATGCGCGTCAAGCAACACATGGTCGATGCCGACAGCGGCAAAGAGGTCGCTCCCGATGATATTCAAAAAGGCTTTGAAGTTGAGCCGGGCACATTTGTGATTCTCGATAAGGAAGAACTGGAAAAATTGGAGCCCGAAAGCTCGCGTGAGATCGAGATCGCCCAGTTCGTGCCACCGTCGCAAATTCCGCCGGAGTATTTCGATCGGCCTTACTACCTTGGACCTGACGGCGACGCGGCAGCGTACTTCGCATTGGCTCAGGCGTTGAAAGAGAAGGAGCGCGAGGGAGTGGCGCGTTGGATCATGCGCAAGCAGCCATACGTCGGCGCGGTCCGCGCTGTCGACGATTACCTGATGCTGTTCACATTGCGTAATGCGGAAGAGGTTTTGTCGGCGAAGGATTTACCCGCGCCGTCGGGCCGCGCGCCCGATAAGAAAGAGTTGTCGATGGCAGCGCAGTTGGTTGAACTGTTGAAAGGCGAATTCGATCCGAAGGAATACAAAGATGATTACCGGGAGCGCGTGATGGAGTTCGTTGAGAAGAAGGCGAAAGGTCATAAACCGAAATTGCATTTGGTCAAGTCGAAGAAGAGAACAGCGGTGCTTGACACGGCATTGTCGAAGAGCATTGAGGCGTTGAAGAAGCAGAAGAAGGCAGCATGAGATTAGTGAGCAGTAAGCAATGAGCAGTGAGCAGTAAGCTGTTTTAGCGAGCGACAGAAGATGGGAGCGAGAAAGAAATCAACCCGAAAGCGATCTCAAGATAACGGTGATGGCGTCGCGCGCTCCGCGCGTCCGTTCTGGTCAGGCACGCTGACGTTTGGTCTCGTTAGCGTTCCGGTCGATCTCTATCCCGGCAATCGCAGCAATCGCGCCTCGCTGCGGATGCTCGGGCCGGAGGGCGAGCCGCTGGCGCGCCGTTACTATTCGCAAAAGACCGGAAAAGATCTCGATGACGAAGACATGATTCGCGGCTTCGAATACGACAAGGATCGATACGTGACTGTGACCGATGAAGAACTCGAGCGG
>DASQYL010000387.1:0-2462 GCA_035639235.1 Pyrinomonadaceae bacterium
GCGCTGCCCTCGCCGGCGCGCGCTCATCGATCAGTTTCTTGATCATCTTCTGCAGTGCCGCGCCTTCGACGTCACTAGAGCCGATGCTGATAAAGCGGACGGTCCCGTTGCGGTCGATCAAGAAAGTAGTCGGGATACTGGAAACCGCGTAGTTAAGATCATTCTGTCCGCCGTCTGAGATCGCAAAGCCGTAGGTAACGCCAAACTTCTTTTTGAACTCGCGGAAATAACCTAGCTCCTGCGGGCGCGTCAACTGCTTGCCTTCCGCCTGGCCTTCAAAGTTTGTCAGACCAATTACGACTAAGCCCTTGTCTCGGTACTGCTGGTAGAATTTTTCGAACCGCGGCAGCGTGTCGCGACATGGGCCGCACCACGTCGCCCAGAAGTCGAGCAAGACGACCTGGCCGCGCAGATCGGAAAGTTTAATAGGCTGTCGATCGATCCATTCCACGGCGGTGATTTCGGGCGGCTTCGCCGCACTCGATATCGTTAATAGTTCGACATCTTTAAAAAGGTCAATCGCCGGATCGATTTGAATTAAACGTCGGAGCGCCTGCTTGTATAAATTCCCCGACGGCAGCGTCAACGCCAACCTCCGCAGCTCCTGAATCAAAGCTGAGGCGTCGTCTTTTTTCTTCAACTTCAGATCGACTTCCGAAAGTGAATTAGCGGCATCGATTAACATCGAATCGCGCGCAAATGGGCGCTTCGTGCTCGCTGCTGATTTCGCTACCAGCCACAACTGCTGCGCATGAGGCAACGCGTGCTCGTAATCCTTCGCGTTGAAATAGCTGACCGCCATCCAGTTTTCCAACGCATAAAGATCATCCGGCGCCTGGGGTTGCGCGGCTGCGTACTGTTTCAGGCGTTCCTCTGCTTCGGCGAACGCACCCTTCTTCGCCGCATTGATGACGACAATCGCGCGCGCGTTCTGGGCCGGTTCACCGCTAGCATCAGGCTTTTCGTTTAGGAACCGGTTCATGGCGTCGAACGCACTGCTACTCTGTCCCGCGATATTGTAGAGCATCCCCAGGTAATAGAAGTCGTCACCACTCAGCTTGCGCGCCGCCACCGCCGACGCGTATCGCCCGGCGAGATCCTTTTGCTCGCGTTCGACCTGTTGTTTGACTCGTTCGTCGAAAGGCATCTTTGCCTTTTGAAACTCGTCGAAATTCTTGCGGAGATAGTTGTTTGCTTCGTCAAATAGCTGCGCGGCAGTTTTTTTATCGATCGGATCGTTGGTTCCCGAAACCAGATTTGATTGAGGGCCGGCGCCGAAGACGTTGCCTGCTGTTTGAAAATTGGCCGACGGTGAAGCCAACCATCCGCAAAGAAAAATAATTGTGAGCTGAATTACTTTCATTCGCGAACAAGATTTGCGAACGCGCGGAGAGATGTTGCAGATGGTATGGCACGAGTCGAACTGTGTCAAAGCTTGTCGACTCAAACATGCAAGGTCACTCGGCGCGGCGAAAACGGCGACAGCAACGACGAAATCTCATCTTTCAGAATCGCTTCAGCCATAAGCTCTGCAGTGATCGGCGCGAGCAGAATCCCATTGCGATAATGACCAGTCGCATAAAACAGCCGCCGAATTTCCGGCGATTCGCCGAGCACCGGCAAACCGTCGTGCGCGCGTGGTCGGAAGCCGGCCCAGGAATCGACATGCGGCAGCAGAGCGAGCGCGGGCGAAATCTCCGCCGCCATCGTTTTGATCGTTTCGATGCCTTCTTGTGTGACTTGCTTATCAAATCCAACGCGTTCGCTGGTCGAGCCGGCAACCAAGCGGCCGTCGCGACGCGGTATCAGATAGCCCCGCGAGCTGTAGATGACGTGCCGCGCCATTTGACGTTCGGGTCGAAAGCAAAGCATCTGTCCGCGCACGGGCTTAACTTCCAAGTTGAAAGCAGATGACCACGCGCCGGCAGCGACGACGACGCTCGCAGCGCGGACGAAACCTTCGTCAGTCTCGACACCTTCAACATGATCGCCAGCGACACAGAATCTGTTGACGGCGCAATTATCGATCAAGCGCACGCCGGATCTTCGATTACTGTTTACAAGAGCTTCGACCAGGCAGCGGTTATCGACTTGATAGTCGCGCGGAAATCGCAACGCACAACGCACCTGATCAGAGAGATTTGCCTCGAGCGCGCGCGCTTCAGCGCCGTTCAGCCATTGCACTTCCAATCCTTCACTTCGTTGCCAAATGAAACGCGCGCGAAATTCATTTTCTTCCTGTTCGGAAAAGGCGACGTACAGCGTGCCGGTCGTATCGAGTTCAACATCGATTGCTGTTTCTTCGAACAACGCTTGGGCAAATTTCGGGTACAGGTCGCGACCGGCACACGCGAGCCGAAAGAAGTCGTCCGCCTTGTCCGCTTCAACCTGCGGCGCGAGTATGCCGCCGGCGGCCCACGAAGCTTCGCGACCGAACTCGCCTTTTTCGATCACAGTCACAT
>DASQYL010000388.1:0-2378 GCA_035639235.1 Pyrinomonadaceae bacterium
AGTGATATGGCTGCATTGTGTTTCGGTGGGAGAAATGGAAGCGGCCCGGCCGTTGGTTGACGCCTTGCGCGAACGGTTCCCTTCTTATCGTGTGGCAATTTCAACTACAACCGTGACGGGGCAGCAGGTGGCGCGCCGCGCGTTCGCGCAAGAGGCAGCGTTAATTTTTTATTTTCCTATTGATTGGAGTTGGACCGTTCGCCGCGCGTTGAATGCAGTAAATCCAGCCGCCATTCTGCTTATGGAGACAGAGTTATGGCCCAATCTCCTACGCGAGGCCGCCCGGCGTTCTATTCCGGTAGCGCTGGTTAATGGCCGCATTTCACCGAAGTCGTTCCGTCGTTACCAGAAAATTCGTGGCTTCATGCAACGCGTGCTCGCGAACGTCACTCTGGCGCTAATGCAATCAGACCAAGATGCCGAACGTATTTGTAAGCTTGGTTTGCCACCGGAACGGAGCGAGGTTGTGGGTAACATGAAATTCGACAGTGCCAAGCTGCCGCCAATCGAAGACACTGTCACCTCTAATCTTCGAACCCGATTCGCGTTCAATGGAACTCAGCCAATCATCGTCGCTGCAAGTACTCACGCGCCCGAAGAAGAGATCATCCTGAATGCGTTCAAACGAGTCAGGCAATCGCCAGCGGGCAAGACTGCCCGGCTGGTGATCGCGCCAAGACATCCGGAGAGATTTGACGCTGTCACGGAACTTGTTGCGGCTTCCGGCTTTCAGTGGTCACGACGTACCGCGGCGGCGTCCGATCTCGACGCTGCATCAGTGATCGTGATCCTGGATTCAATCGGTGAGTTGCGCGCGACACATCAAGTGGCACAGATCGCTTTCATGGGCGGCAGCTTTATTCCGCATGGCGGACAAAATATGCTCGAGCCGGCCGCGCAGGGTGTGTGCGTCATCACGGGACCGTACACGCATAACTTTGCTGCCATAATGGCGGCGCTCCTGGCAGAGGAAGCTGTGATTCAATTACCTGAAATGCCGCGCAGCGAAGCGCCCGGTCCGCTTGCACACTGGTTTATCGAGCTGCTGCGCGATGAAGAACGCCGCAAATCAATCGGAATCCGCGCGCAAAACGTTTGCGTCCGAAATCGCGGCGCTACTCGTCGCACAGTTGAGGCTATTGCCGCGTGGCTGGAGTCGCGGCCAACCATAGAGCATTCAGCATCACTCCCGGCAGTCATTACCGCAGCCAAATGAATCGTGCTGCCATGCTTGCGTTGACTCCAGTCGCCGTCGCTTACGGCTTCGGCGTTCGATTGCGTAACAATTTATACCGGCAAGGTCTCTTCCGAAGTTTCTCAGTCGGCGTGCCAGTCATCAGCATCGGGAATCTGACGATGGGCGGCACGGGTAAGACGCCACTCGTCGAATGGCTTGCCGGGCAATTGGCCGCCAGCGGAAAACGCGTGTGTGTCCTGACGCGCGGATACGGGCGCAAGTCGTCCGGCCGGGTGCTGGTTTCAGATTACTCGCGCGTGCTGGCGGATATCGACGAAGGGGGCGATGAAGCTTTGATGCTGGCCCAGAATTTGCGCGGACGGGTCGCGGTCATTTGTGATCGCGATCGAATCGCGGCGGCTCAGTGGGCCAAAGAGAATTTAGGATGTGACGTGTTTGTGCTCGACGATGCCTTTCAGCATCGACGAATTGCACGTCAGCTCGATATCGTGGCCATCGACGCGACCAACCCCTGGGGCAGCCGGGCGTTGCTGCCTGCGGGAACTCTGCGGGAACCGATGAATCAATTGAAACGCGCCGACTGCGTCGTGATAACGCGCGCGGATGAACCAAAGAATCTCGATCAGTTGCGCGCAGAAATCGAAACAATAATTAACAGGCCGCGGTTATTCACTTCGCGGATAAAGCTGAGGTCGATAAGGTTGCTCGACGAAAGTTCGTCTCTCGACATCTCGCCTGAACAGTCGCCGCACACGGCGGCATTCTGCGGTATCGGCAATCCCAGCTCTTTCTTTTCGCTGTTGCATCGTAACCGCATGAGCGTCACCTACGCCCGCGCGTTTCGCGATCATCACCATTACACGCAATCAGACGTCGATTCGATCGTCAAAGACGCACGTTCAAGTGGCGCCAGGGCAGTTGTCACTACGGCCAAAGATGCGGTGAAGCTTCGGTCATTTGAGTTTGCGCTTCCCTGCTACGTCGTTCACACCTCGATAGAAGTTCACGATCACGAAGAGTTTCTCCGCTACGTCAATCACGCCATATCGACTGCGGATTAATTTGCCCTGACTATGATGGGCGGCTATGGCTCAGTTGGAGATGCGCTGGGCTTGGCGGTGGGGACCACCCGCGGTGGCGGAGGCGTGGTGTCCCCGAGCCTTCGCGGTGACGGTCGTGG
>DASQYL010000389.1:0-18492 GCA_035639235.1 Pyrinomonadaceae bacterium
TCCATCTCAGAACCAACTGCGTTCTGACTTATTTGAGTTTGAGGCGAACCCCGCAACCGGCGGAATAATTTCGCCCGCATCCGGTATCCACCGCCCCTCTTACAACGGCGCTCCTGCGATACAGACTATAGATAACTTTTATATGGTCCGGTTCATCATGAGTTCGACTTCGTCCTACGCATCAACGTGTGCGGCCCTGTGCCGCATCGCTCGAGAGCGTTTTATAAAAACCATTAGGTCAAAACCGGCGCGATGATTTCCATCCCGTCTTCTTCGTGCGCGTGATGGCTGTCATGAGGCGGATGCGAAACCTCGCTGATGTATAACTGCGACAACAGTACGAAAACGAAGGTCTGAATAAAGGCCACGAACAAACTGAGAGGCATCAAGAATACGGGCACAACCCAATAGGTCTTGCCGGGCACGAGGTGCGCAATTGTGTCCAGCACCTTCTCATCTGAGAACATATTCGCGAACAGACGAATGCCGAGCGTAAACGGGCGAATCAGATTACTGATTAATTCAATGACGAAGATGAGCGGTGCAATCCACCAGATCGGTCCGGCAAAATGCTTCAAGTGGCCGAGGATGCCGTTCTCTTTTATGCCGATGTAGTTGTAATAAAGGAACGACGCCAGGCCCAACGCGAAGGTGACGCTCGTGGCGGAAGTCGGCGAAATGAAGAGCGGAAAGAAGCCCATCAAATTCGACACGAGAATCAGGACCGCGAAGGTCATGACTACCGGAAAGTACTGCAATCCGTGCGGACCAACGATGTCTTCGAGCATGCTTCTGACCGACAGCACGCCGACTTCCAAAGTCTGTTGCCCGTGCCCGGGTTCGTCTTCCGAGAGCTGGCCGCGCAAAATCCAAATCAAGATCAAACTAAGAATGCACGCGATCACGAACATGATCGTGTACCAGGGGATCGCATTTTCAGGCGTGTAAACACCGAATGCGGCTTCCGGAGTCGTGCCAAACTTTGCCAGGAACTTTGTCCAAAACGGATGCGTGTACTTCATTTCGAAGTTGTACGCGTACTCGCCGAAATACTGATTCACCAAGCGCACCAGAATCGGCGCTTGCTCGACCGTTTCCTGAGCTTGCTCTGCTTGTTCAGCAAGAAAAGCGAACATCAACGGGATTCCTCTCGATGGATGATTGCAAAATAAAATTCTCTCGCAGCTTCGATGAACAGCGCCGGCACAAACGCGCATAGACCAACCAGCGCCCCGGTAAGCGAGATAATTTGTAAGTTGTAAGCGGCAAAAACGGCCGCGCCCACGACCAGATACCGCAAGAGAAAAAGCGACGCGCTGAGACGAGGCTGTTGAGACGAAAGCCCTATGCTAAGAAGCGTGGTCGCGGACCTGTGGAGCCAGCGATAGTTTAAAATCGATAATAGACCACCCAGAGCCAAACCCAACAGTACGCGCCAGGACGCAAAAATCGCGGTCAAAACGACAGCTATAGCAATCGACACGATCATCGACCGCAATAGCCGCGTTTCAAGCGCCTTGTTCGGATCGCGCAAGCCGCCGCCGCCGGCATTGTTCGGACTCTGCTTCATGAATTAAGCGCACGATTTTACATGCCTCGACCAGGCATGTCGAGTTCGACTGCCGGACAAGTTCGCTGTTATCGGACGATCATCAAACCCAGAGCGAAGTAAACGCCGGCCTCATGACGCTGCGAACCTCGCGGCCGATTCCTACAAAGGTTCGATGGTTTAATGGGAATTCGAGCATTACATGCAAGATGCTCATGAAATACAGCACCGCCATACCCGTATCGTAATCGTATGCGTAAATTGCCAAAGCCATAAGCCAGACCGCGACGATTGCCACAGTGCGCGATTTCGGCACCTCGTACCAACGGATGATCGAAGTTTTAGAGAACCAGTTCAGATAATGATAGGTATAGCCAAACGCAATCAGGCGCATTACCATTAATCCCTTTGGCGACTCGTAGATTTCGGGGCTGCTGGTTCCGGTTCCCCATCCAAACCACTTCATCAACTCGGCATTGAGTGCGTTGAATGAACGATAGCTGGCTCTAACAAAATGCCCAGGAATGTGACTGGCCTGCGCGTAGGCTAATAAACCGACAGCGCAAATGATAAATACCAGAACCGACAGAATACCGGACAAACTTCGCTGCTTTAATGCTCCGTAGAGAATGAATGATGCGGTGAAAACCATGACGTGAACGATCGTTACAAGAAAGAACGCGATTAGAATGTAAAAACGTGATTGAGCAAACAGAACCATCAGCAAGACGGCGACTATTGAGCTGATAATCCTCCACGTGCGGTTTTCGATGACACTCGTAAATAGCGCGCTGACAAACACCAGGTAGAAAAACGTAATCTCCCATTTTGGTTGTGCGTGGACACCCGCTCCCTCAACAGCGACGAAACTCACGACCATTACAACCATTGTGAGCGCAACCAGGGCCAGCCATCTCGTGGGGATTTTGGGTCGTTTGTTGGGCTTGCCGCGAGCGAAGTACTTGCGGTCATGCAGCCATGAAATCTCAGTCAAGTAGTGCATTGGTCCAAGCACCGCATAGGCCAGAAGAAATAATTCAAATGGAAAAAGGGAAGCCCCCACAGCGGAGCCAACCATCAATCCAATGTTTATATAGTTAAGTTGATTCGTAGTCAGCCGCATAGCCAACTCAGCGCGCGTTCGGCTTAAACATGGACCTCGTCATCTCCGACTCGGTCGAGGACTTTCAATTTAGGGCTGCAGCCTTTAGACGCGGAAAACTGTGGACTCGGATGAAAGGTCTTTCAGCCGCTTCCGCCAACGCAAACTATCCGGAGGAACCTATTTCAATTGCCTGGGGGGTGGTGGATTGTTCGGATTATCTGGGACTCTTCCCCCGGTTTCGGAAATCATTTCCTTGATCGCGCCGACGCTGGCCAGCATGCTAGCGGTTTCAACGGGCATGAAGATCACTTTCGCGTTGTTGCTCTTGGTCATGTCGCGCAGGCTTTCGATGTACCGCGTGGTGATCAAATACTGCGCAGGATTTCCGTGCTCGTGCATCGCTTCGGCTACTTGAGCGATCGCCTGAGATTCGGCTTCCGCTTGACGCAGACGCGCCTGGGCTAAGCCTTCGGCTTGCAGAATCGCCGATTGCTTCTCGCCTTCCGAGCGCGTGACGGCTGCTTGTTTTTCGCCTTCGGCGCGGGTGATTGCAGCTTGCCGTTCGCCTTCCGCCTGCAAAACTAGCGCGCGGCGGTTGCGTTCCGCAGTCATCTGTTTCTCCATCGTCACGCGCACGTCTTCCGGTGGATTGATGTTCTTCACATCTACACGCGTGACTTTGACGCCCCACTTGTCCGTCGCTTCGTCGAGGATCAGTCGCAGCTTCGAATTGATTTGATCACGTTGCGACAAAGTATGATCGAGATCCATATCGCCCATGACGGCGCGCATGCCGGTAATCGTGAGCTGCACGATGCCGCCAATCAAGTCGTTCATCTCATAGACAGCCTTGATCGGATCGGTGATTTGCCAATAGACGACTGAATCGACATGAATCGTCACGTTGTCGCGCGTGATGACAGGTTGTGGCGGCAAGTCGATGTATTGTTCGCGCAGGTCGATTGAACTAATCCCACCGCGCGTGTTGGTCCAGTAAACGGTGCGCGGTTTGTCAATGAAAGGCACGATGATATTGAGACCGCTCGAGGCGACGCGGCTGAATCTTCCCAGCCTTTCAATCAGCATCACTGTGGCTTGCGGCACAATCTTGATCGTCTTCGCCGCAATGACCAGCAGGACAATGCCTATAAAGAAGAGCAGAAACAGTAGCAGGAATGCGGGCACGGCTGCGGCTTGCAGAAAGAAACCGAGTAACATCATTCACCTCCGAAGGCGTCAACTCTCGATTGGCGTGCAAACTATAACGAAAGCAATCTGATTCGACAATCACGAGAACCCCACGGCTAGCTCGATAGCCGCAGCCGCAGCGAGCACTCGATCTTCTTCGAACGGGCGTCCGATTACTTGCACGCCAATCGGGAGGCCTTCTGCCGTACGAGCGACAGGTACGACCGCAGCCGGCAAGCCGAACACGTTTACTGTTTGGGAATAGCTGCAGGACCGAAACACGCTGATCGATTGTCCGTCCACTTCGACACGCCTGGTTTCATGAGCGAACGCGCTTGTCGCGCTCACTGGCGCGAGAATCAATGGCGTCGTTCTCATCCAGCGCAGTAGTTCCTCGCGACGCTGTTCGCGTTCCACGACCGCTTTCGCGAGTTCTTCCGCTGTTTGAATCTTCTCAGCAAACGTCTTCTGTCCCGTTGTTTTCAGAAACGGAGCGATCAGCGGCCCCGCCTGATCTTCCCGTCCGCGGTACAGCTGCTGGATCTCTGCATTAGCCGCACGCGAAAATAACTCAACCCACAAACGCTGGCCAAAACCAAACGACGGCGGTTCTTCGCAACGGACGTCCCAACCCGCTGCCGTAAAACCATCTGCCGCACGCTCGACGGCGGCGGCGATCTCTTTTGCTACCGGCGCTACTCCATCATTAACAAACCAAGCGACACGCTTCGCTGCATCCTCAACCGAATTCCCTTGCCCACCTCGAGCGATGGCGCGAAAAATCAGATCGAGATCTTCGACACGCCGCGCCATTGGCCCAATTGACGCTCCCAGCGCCAACACACCACTTGCGCGTGGCAGGTGACCTTCCATCAACACCGCGCCAGTCGTAGGCTTCAATCCGGCAATTCCGCAGAAGTGCGCGGGCACGCGAATCGATCCTGATAGATCGCTGCCGATGCCAACAGGCGAAAGTTTGGCAGCGATGGCAGACGCTTCGCCGCCGCTCGATCCCCCCGAGGTGCGCTGCAGGTTGTGCGGATTATTGGTCCTGCCGAAGACTGGATTAACGGCGTCGTACGGAATCGCCATCTCCGGCACGTTGGTCTTGCCCAGCACGATCGCGCCGGCGGCTTTCAATTTCGCAACGACTGCCGCATCGCTGCGGGGCACATGCGCGGCAAATAAACGTGAGCCATAGGTGGTGCAAATGCCTTCGGTATCGATAGTGTCCTTAATTGTAATCGGCAATCCGTGGAGTGGGCCACGTAATCGGTCGGCGATTAGTTCTGCATCTTCCTCGCGCGCTCGATCCAGAACGTTCGGCGCGATCGTTACGATGGCATTGAGCTGAGGATTTAATTCGTCGATGCGATCGAGAAAAGCCTGCACGACTTCAACCGACGACACTTTGCGCGTTTTGACTAGTTGGACGAGTTCAGTAGCAGATTTTGACGTTAGCTCATCGATCACGATTCGAAGTACGGAAAGACGCGGCGCTCAATTGTTCAGGGTGACCAACTGCGCAGAGCGCAGCGATTCGCGCACCGCGAAGACTACTCGCATTCCCATCACTAACTCCGAAAATGGAATCGGCGCGACTCCGGTCAGGCGAAATGCTTTAACAGTCTCTGCGACCTCGCGCGCCTGGCCTTTGTCCTGGTTCGCGACTTTGACCCGCGCCGGCTTTCCGCCCTTGACGATCTCGAGCGACCGAAAGTCATCGAGCACCGCCACCACGCCACCGCCGAAGACTTCGAGACGCTCCTTTGAAAATCCGCCGCTGCCCACGGTGTTATAGCAAAGCACGCCGACTGAGCCATCGGCAAACGAGATCACAATAGAGAGATTGTCTTCATCGGAAATCTTGTTGCTGTTTGCCCTGAGCGATTGCGCATAAACGCTGGCCGGCCGCTGGCCGCAGATGAACTGCATAAGATCGACGAAGTGACACATTTCACCAACCAGCATGCCGCCGCCTTGCTCCTCTTCGTGCAGCCAGGTCGAAGTCGGAATGTTGCCGCTATTCACGCGATAGATCATTTGCAGCGGCTGGGCATGATCGAGAGCTTCCTTGATCTTCGCCGTTAACGGAGCAAAACGGCGATTCAGTCCAACCATCAGCCCTGTCGGTTTGTTCGCATTCGCCAGTTCGTAAGCTTCATTTACGGCCGCAAGTTGCTCTTCATTAACGACCATCGGCTTCTCGACAAATACATGCTTACCGGCATTGAGCGCTTGAACTGTAAAGTCCGCGTGAGTGCTGTGCCGCGTGCCGATAAAGACTGCGTCGATCGATTGATCTTCGAGCAAAGGGCTGATGCCGGTCGCGCAGTAATCGAAACCGAATCGGTCTGCCTTTTGTTTCGCATTCAATCCCGTCGCGGACGCCGCACCGATCAGTCGCACATACTTGTTATTTTTCAGATGTGGCAATAGGTGAACCGATGAGTAATTGCCTGCGCCGATGAAGCCGATTCCCAGGCGTTCACGCGACTCATGCGCGCTCGCCTTCACGGTTCGCACCACCGCTCCGTGTTGTCGCTTCAAATCATATTCGAGCAGCACCCCGACATAGGCTTCCCTGCCGGCGTAAATCATTGCGTAAGCCTCTTGAGCCTTCTCCACTGAGAAACGATGCGTGGTCAACGATTTCACATCTAGTTTCCCGCGCGCCATCAAATCAAGAACCGACTTGAGATTTCGCCTTTCGGTCCAGCGAACGTAATCGTACGGATAGTCCAGACCACCTTCTTCGTATGAGCGATCGTAACGGCCTGGGCCATAGGACATCGAAATCTTCAGCTCCAGCTCTTTGCGGTAATAGATGTCGCGCGGCACATTCAATCCGACGGCGCCCACGGCAACGATCCGGCCTTTCTTTCTCGTGATTTCGCCGGCCAATTCGATTGGCTCGTTGCTCGAAGTCGCCGCGCAGATTAGCGTCAGGTCCACTCCGCGGCCGTTGCTGAAGCCGTCGATCGCACGATGCGGCTCGTCAGAACCCAACACCACGCCTTCGTCCAACCCTAGTCGTTTGCCGAGTTCAACCTTGTCCTTGTTGATATCGAACCCGATCACACGACACCCATTTGCTTTTAACAATTGCGCTGTGATTAACCCGATCAGTCCCAAACCGTTGACACATGCAACTTCGCCTAACTCAGGCTTTGCGAGGCGGACACCTTGCATCGCAATGGCCGCGACCGTCGTGTAAGCGGCTTCTTCAAAAGAAATATTTTCCGGGATCAGTGCCGTGAGGTTCCGCGGAACGAAATTGATCTCAGCGTGGCTCGCATATCCGGCTCCGGCAATCGCGACGCGATCGCCAATCCGCAGCCCCGAAACGCCAGCAGCGACTTCTTCGACGACTCCTGCCGCGCTGTATCCCAACTGCAGCGCCTGGTCCATTTTTGACAGGACACTCTGCACGGTTGCGGTTATGCCGAACGTACGCGCACGCGAGACGACTTCTCGCACGAGGTCCGGCCTTTCTCGCGCCTTGCCGATGAGACTCTTCATGCCAAGTTCCAGCACCGACTTCTCGGTGCCCGGACTGATAATCGACGCCGCCGTCCGCACGAGAGCGCCGCCGGGCAGTAGCGCGGGCGGCGGCACTTCTCTAACTTCCAGTTGTCCGTTCTTAACGTTTTGAACGACCTGCCGCATTAATTTTCGCTTCCAGAAGTCTTCAATGCAATCAGTTCTAAACAGCGATCATAGTTGGCCGCGCGATGTGATCAGCGTCACGAGAACGCCGCTTGACACTCATCAATTTGCGCCATTAGACTCGCCTTCTTCAAGACAGGCAAACTCATTCGATGTTGCGCGGTCATTTCACACTAAGTCGCGCAACTTATCAACTGACCTCTGAATAAGGATTGGAATCATGGGAACCAGAAAAAAGATTACCGTGGTGGGCGCCGGCAATGTCGGCGCGACAGCGGCGCATTGGTTGGCATCCAAAGAATTGGGCGATGTCGTTCTAGTAGATATCATTGAGGGCGTGCCGCAAGGCAAAGCGTTGGATCTCGCAGAAACTGCTCCCATCGAAGGATTTGATGTGCGCTTGACCGGCGCTAATACGTACGACGAAACGACAGACTCAGACGTCGTGATCATCACCGCCGGGTTAGCGCGCAAACCGGGCATGAGCCGCGACGACTTGCTCAAAACCAACGCCGACATCGTCGGCAAAGTCGTCGATGAATGCGTTAAGCGTTCGCCGAACTCGATTCTGATCATCGTCTCGAATCCGCTGGATGCGATGTGCCAGGTGGCTTTGCGCCGTTCAGGGTTTCCGAAACATCGCGTCATTGGTATGGCAGGTGTGCTCGACTCTGCGCGCATGCGTTGCTTTCTCGCCGAGGCCCTGGATGTTTCCGTAGAAAACGTGACGGCATTTGTGCTGGGCGGACATGGCGACACGATGGTGCCGCTGCCACGTTATTCAACCTGCGCGGGAATTCCTATCACCGAGCTGCTTTCGAAAGATCAAATCGATGCGATCGTCAAACGTACCGCGGGAGGCGGCGCTGAGATCGTTGCGTTGCTGAAGACCGGATCAGCTTATTACGCGCCTTCGGCCGCCGCGGTGGAGATGACGGAATCGATTTTGAAAGATAAGAAAAAGATTCTGCCGTGTGCCGCGTATCTCGAAGGCGAGTACGGCGTTAACGGCTTGTACGTCGGGGTGCCGTGCAAACTCGGCGCGCGCGGTTTGGAACAGGTAATCGAAATAACTCTGACGGCGGAGGAGCGGATCGCGCTGCAGAAGAGCGCTGCCGCAGTTCAGGAACTGGTTGACGTGCTGGGAATTTGATTCGCGCGAATTCCTGCGTAGATAGTTAGGCATTTGCCGCGTGGTCGCGCGCATCTGCCTGGTCAAGCAGCGCCAGCAGATAGTTTGAATAGTTGGTGCTTCCCAGCTCTTTCGCCAGCGTCTGCAACTGATCCGCGTTGATGTATCCGCGGTGGAACGCAATCTCTTCGGGCGATGAAATCATCAATCCCTGTCGCTCTTCGATCGTCTGGACAAAGTTAGAAGCCTGCAATAGCGATTCATGTGTGCCGGCATCGAGCCACGCGACGCCACGTCCGATCACTTCCACTTTCAATTCGCCGCTGTCGAGATAGAGTCTATTCAGATCGGTAATCTCAAGTTCTCCGCGCGCTGACGGTTTGAGACTGCGAGCCCGCTCTACAACGCTGCCGTCGTAAAAATAAAGTCCAGGCACGGCAAACTTCGAGCGCGGTACGGCCGGCTTCTCTTCGATACTCAAGGCAGTGCCTTTCTCGTCGAATTCGACGACGCCATATCTTTCCGCGTCGCGCACTGCATAGGCGAATATGAGTGCACCCCGATCGAGTCTCGCCGCTTCTTCCAGTTGCTCGGGTAGTCCATGTCCGAAGAAAATATTATCGCCAAGGATGAGGCAAACTGGCTCCTGATCAACGAACTCCGCTCCGACCAGAAAGGCGTCTGCCAGACCACGCGGCTCTGACTGATCCACATAGGAGAACTTCATGCCCCACTTTGCGCCGTCGCCCAGCAGTTTGCGAAACGAGACCGCGTCCCCAGGCATGGTTATGATCAAAATATCTCTGATACCCGCCAGCATTAGCAACGACAGCGGGTAATAAATCATCGGCTTGTTGTAAACCGGCAGGAGCTGCTTACTGATGGGAATCGTCAACGGAAACAGACGAGAGCCTCGTCCGCCCGCCAGAATGATGCCTTTCAATTCAGTGTCCTCTCAACTTGGTTTCCGTCGCTGGCACAGACCACGCGTTTTCGGATTTGTTTGATGAATTCAGGACTAGGTCAGAGACTATTTCTTCAGCCAGCCAAGCAAGCCGTATAGAATTGTCTCACGATTCTCTTCATAGATCGCTTTGGTAAGCGGGATGTTCATGGGGCAAACCTTCACACAGTTTTGCGCGTTGCCGCAGTTGGTAATGCCGTCTTCGCCCATGATGCCTTGCAGGCGATCTTCGCGATCCATGGCGCCGCTGGGATGCATATTGAAAAGTCGAACCTGTGCGATCGCCTGTGGCCCGATGTAGTGATCTTCGTCGTATTGCGGACAAGCTTCGAGGCAACAACCGCAGGTCATGCAGCGCGAGTAGGCGTAACGCTCCATGACGTCGTCCTGGTCCATACGCGGGCCCGGACCGAGATCGTAAGTGCCGTCTAACTCAACCCAGGCATGCACGCGTTTGAGGTGATCGAACATCTGCGATCGATCGACCTTCAGGTCGCGAACGTTCGGGAACTTGGTCATCGGCTCGAGCTTGATCGGCTTTTCCAGGTTATCGACCAGCGCCGAGCATGACTGCCGGACGCGGCCGTTGATAATCATCGTGCAAATGCCGCAAACCTGTTCAAGACAATTCATGTCCCATGACGGCGGCGTCGTTGGTTGGCCCGATTTGGTTATGGGATTTTTTCTGATTTCCATTAGACAGGAAATCACGTTGAGATTGGGCCGGTAAGGAATCTCAAAGATCTCCCAATGTTGCGGGGCGCCAATCGATGCGCGACGTTTGATATGTATCTCGACAGTTTCAGCCATTCTCGAATTATTCTATGTGACTTTCACGTCGCCGGTGGGACCGCTCAAGTTACCGGGCTTCTGCTGCATCTCACTGGCTGGGATTTGTGGGCCGCCACCCTTCTCCGATGTTCCGGAGTCAGCGGCAGTCTCCTTTTTCTCGTGCGAATAGTCGCGCGTCCGCGGCGGAATCAACGAGATGTCGACCGACTCATAAGAAAATACCGGGCCCTCGCCGGAATATTCGGCGATAGTCGTCTTCAACCAGTTCGCATCATCGCGCTTCGGAAAATCAGGCTTGTAGTGCGCGCCGCGGGACTCGTTACGATTCAACGCACCCAGCGTAATCACGCGCGCCAGATCGAGCATGTTTCGCAGTTGGCGGCCGTGCGGCAGCGCCATTGTCGCCCAGAGATTTGAGTCGTTGATCGAGATCCGATCGTAACGCTCCGAAAGCTCGAGCAATTTCTCATCCGTCTGCTTCAAGCGATCGTTATAGCGAATCACCGTGACATTGTCCGTCATCGTTCGCCCCATCTCCTCATGCAACTGGTATTGATTTTCGTTGCCACTCTGATTGATTAACTGGTCGTTCAATTCCTGCTGGCGTTTTGTTTCCTGATCGTAAATGCGCGAACCGTCGGCGCCGTTCCGTTGCACATTCTTGGCCCACTCGATCGCCGCGGGAGCTGCGATAAACCCACCGTAGACACAACTCACCAACGAATTCGCACCGAGGCGATTGGCGCCGTGAATCGAATAGTCGCATTCACCGGCTGCCAACAAACCGGGAATGTTGGTCCGCTGATCGAAGTCAACCCAGAGCCCGCCCATCGAGTAATGCACTCCCGGGAAAATTCGCATGGGCACGTGCCGCGGATCGTCGCCGACAAACATTTCGTAGATTTCGAGAATCGCACCGAGCTTCTTGTCGAGTGTCTCCGCAGGGATGTGCGTCAGATCGAGATAAACCTGATTTTCGCCATTCACTCCCATCCCTTGCAGGCAAACCTCGAAGATCTCTCGCGTCGCGATGTCGCGTGGCACCAGGTTGCCGTAGGCGGGATATTTTTCTTCGAGAAAATACCAGCGCTCGTTTTCAGGAATTGAAGAAGGAGATCGCTTATCGCCCTTAGCTTTCGGGACCCAAACGCGGCCGCCTTCGCCGCGCGCTGACTCGCTCATCAAACGCAGTTTGTCTTCACCTGGAATCGACGTCGGATGAACTTGAATAAATTCGCCGTTCGCGTACTTCGCGCCTTGTTGGTAACACGCCGCAACTGCGCTGCCGGTGCAAACCATCGAATTCGTCGACTTGCCGAAGATCAGTCCCGGCCCGCCCGTGGCGATAATGACCGCATCGGCAGGAAATGACTTCAACTCAAGCGACTGCAAATCCATCGCTACGATCCCGCGACACACCTGATGATCGTCGAGCACGAGCGACATCATCTCCCAGCCTTCATACTTCTTGACCTTGCCGGCAACCTCATAGCGGCGCACCTGCTCGTCGAGCGCGTACAGAAGTTGCTGTCCGGTTGATGCACCTGCGAAGGCGGTCCGGTGATGTTTCGTGCCTCCAAATCGGCGAAAGTCGAGTAGCCCTTCATTGGTACGCGAGAAAGGCACGCCCATTCGATCGAACAAGTAAATGATCGACGGCGCCATTTCGCACATCGCTTTTGCCGGCGGCTGGTTGGAGAGAAAATCTCCGCCGTACACGGTGTCGTCAAAATGCTCCCACGTCGAATCGCCTTCGCCCTTGGTGTTGACCGCGCCGTTGATTCCGCCCTGCGCGCAGACTGAATGGGAGCGCTTCACCGGCACAACTGAAAAGAGATCGACTTCGTGTCCGGCCTCGGCAATCTTCATTGCTGCCGCCAAACCAGCCAGTCCTCCCCCAACGATTGCGATCTTTATTCCGACTGCCATCTACATGAATCTCGCCAGTAATCCGCCGGGATGAATAAAAGCGATGGCGGCATTGATACCAACCGCCAACAAGAAGACACCGATCGCTATGCAGGCATAACCGGTGACGCGCTGCGCCCGTTCGCCGATGGCAATTCCCCAATCAACGAGAAACAACCACACGCCATTTGCCAAATGCCAGACCGTAGCGGTTATTCCGATAACATAGACTATGAAAATCCAAACATTGTGGAACTCGCGGGAGACAATCGCGAAGCTCTCGTCAGGATGATGAGCTACCGATAGCGTATTCAGTCCTGGTATCAGTCCGAATCTAAAATTGAGAACGTGGAAAGTGATAAAGAAAAAGAGAATGATGCCGGTGACTCGCTGGATTGTATAAAACCAGTTACGCGCATAAGGGTAATACAGATTATTCGGACGCGCTTCAACCGTAATAACTAACCCATAGACAGCGTGATAGATCAGCGGGATGAAGATGCCGCCAATCTCGACAAATAGAATGTAAGGTATCGACTGCAGATCCTTAACCGCGTTGTTAAAGTCAGCAGCGCCGCTTAATGCTTTCGAGTTCGTGTAAAAATGTTCGAGAAGAAAAACCCCGAGCGGCATGATGCCTGACAATTGATGTAGCTTGCGCAGAATAAAGGTTCTGCTCAGACGAATTGCCAAGGCTTCACTCCTTTGGAGATGAGTTCAGCAAGACGAAAAACTTTGCGGGAACAATTTAGGCGACTGCGAATCAAACGAAATTATAGAGCGACTCAATCAAAAAGCAAATCGACGCTCACCATAACACTCTGTTCAAAATCTCGTCGTGATCGAAATCACAAGCATGTTCGGTCTCTGCGGGCGCTTGCCAGTTTAAGATGACCTGAGTACGCGTGATCGACGGTACGGCACGATTGTCTGATTCTGCTCCGCAGCCGTCGGCTGAATTCGTTCTCCGCATTTTTTGTGGAGATGATCTGTCTTCCGTCGACGAATACTTGACCGGAATTGAGTTCGCCGCTCTACGAAGTCGTTAATCTGAAGACACGAAAAGGCACACCGCGCATAACGCGCGGTGTGCCGAATTAACAACGTCGCAAGTTTTGGACTAACAGGCTACAGGCTAAAAGCTAGTGCAAAGTTTCACCGGGCTCTGAGTCTGTCCAGCCAGACAGGTTCTCAGTGCCGCGAGCTGCGCAGCCAACGACGCCGCAGATGCTTGCGCGGCTGCCGCCGAGTCTCTCGCATCATTAGCGCGCCTCCAGGAAATGATTGCCCAAATGAACGCTGCACTTCCCACGGCGACCCCGGCAATTCCCCAAGTCTTGGCATTATTGCCGCCAGCAGGAACTGGACTTGTGGGCGCGCCGTTTGCCGGCAAGCCTACGACCGTACCGTTGACGCCTTCGGCGGTGGCGACAGACGCAAACCCGGACAGCACATTTGCCTGAACACTCTTGGAATCAAAGGTAAGAATCACGTTCGAGCTTGGCGAAACCACAACCGTCCCTAAACTATTCAGTTCGACGATCGCGCCTGACGCGGCTGGAGTGGTTAACTCCGCGCCCGAGACGATGACCGATCCCGTAATTGCTTCGCCGCCATTCACGATGACTGGCCTGTTGCTGGTAGTGATCAATTTACCAAGCAGCGTCTTTCCATTACCGGCTTCACTGCCCGCGAAGACATAGACGTTCATCACGGCGATCAGCATTCCTAAAGCAAGAACTTTGAGCGGACGTGCGCTGAGTTGCATTACATTTCTCCCTTTTGAGGTAGAGTCCAATCCCCAATCAATGCGACGTTCTTGTGGGGAGTGCCGAATGTATACTTATTGGCCTGACAAAGTCAAGGCCTTTTTGCGTGGATCTGCAGTTATTAATCCGACCAAATGGGCGATTTTTGATAACTGCGAATGAGATTTGAACTAAATGTTTCATGGTTCCACTTGCCCCACTTGACGACATCAATTCTTATTGATTTTGAACTCACTTAGCCACAGTTTGCCAAAAATCGGGCAGGGCGTTTGATTGCACCGAATGCGATGCAGCGAAATGACTACGGCAGAGTCTTTGTCTGCCGTCGTGAAGTCAATCCGGTAGGGCTCCCAAGCGGCAGAATTCGAAATCGGCCTATCCAAATGTCCTAGGGTCGCGGGCACATCACGCCCCGCGGTGACTACATCAATTACGGGAGGCGCCCCGCTTACCAAATCAAGCGTGCGGGCCATAAACGTTAATGTGTATCTATTGTCTGGTTCCAGCAGGACTAGTTGAGATAACAAGGGACCTGCTTGTGGTACTTCACCGCTAAACTGCAATTTAATACTGCGGGTGTTGGCCACCGGGCCCATCGGATCGATCGCAGCGGAGAGGTTTGCAACTACGGGTAGTTGCCAATTGAACCCAGTTTCGGTTTGAGAAATTGGACTCATAAAGTCCCCATTTAAGACGTGATCCCGCTCGCTCACTGTTTTATGTGTGGCTATCCACGCAGCGTGTGCTTCCGAATAGTCTTTGCTTTTTATTAATTCGTTGATTACATCCCCGAGGATCCCGATTTCCGCGTGGCTCTGCGCCTCGCCGGCCGCAAGTACTTGAGCTACCGCAGCAGTTGCTTGATGCCGCCGCGCTAAGAAGCGCGCCAATCTCAAATGGTGTTCTGTTGTCCCCGGCTGCAACAGTCCCTCGAGCGTTGGCACATCCTCATTTGCCGCGGCCCAACCTAGCTGCATCATTGTTTCGAAAAGCGTTTGGTCGCTCTTAACCGCCAGCCTCAATTCGTTGAATGCTTTTTCGTACTGCCCTTGCCGGAACAATAGATTGCCGAGCTGCCATCGTGGTTGGGCAAACGTAGGGGCCAGCGTGACCGATTGCTGGAAGGCTGCGAGCGCACCTTGTTGATCGCCCACACGATCCAGTGTTACCCCCAAATCAAGCCATTCGTAGTAGTGATGTGGACGCAAACGGACGGCTTCACGAAGTTCGATGACGGCTTCACTCAACCGCTGAAGATTCACCAGCGTGAGACCGCGAGTATAATGTGCCTCGGGATCGCCAGGGCTTAATCTGGTCGCGCTGTCCGCAGCGTCGAGATTCGATGAAATGATCGCGAAGAGTGAATACAAGCGGGACGATCCGGTTCTTGCGGCATCAATGCTCAATCGGAAACAAAGGAACATCACGATGGCGGCGATCGCGAATCGTGCGATGTCAAAAAATAATTTCTTGTTGTAACTGCGACTTTCGCGCAAACGGGCCTGCCTCCGAGCGCTATGCTTCGTAATGCTCCACCTTCTTTTGCTCTACACTATTTCCCGCAATCGCAACCGTGACCAGCGCAATGAATACGACCGCGATGCCGGTAATCTGCAGTCCAAAATCCACCAAGCTGTGTGCCGCAATGCTAAGCATGCCGGCGACCGCACCAAGTGCCGCCGCGCGACGGTACGCGTCGCTCGATCTAAGTGAGCGCCTGGCTCTTGAGATCACCAAAGCGACAAACCAAGCTGCTAAGCCGACCGCGACAACGCCGCCGTTCGCCGCTAAATCCAAATAGTCATTGTGGGCCTCTTCGAGCTTAAGTCGCCCTGCAGTGTGCTCGTATTGCGGAATTGCCAGGAAATAAGTGCCAAAGCCGACTCCTGAAATAGGATTGTGCCGTACCAGTTCCCAACTCGATCGCCAAATCGACTGCCGGCTCGTCGCGTCGAGCGATTCAACGCTAGTATCCAGTTCGCTCACTCTCGTCGCAAATCGCTCTCCGCCCATCCAGAACACACCGGCGATCAACGTGGTTCCCAGGATCGCGACAATAATCATGCGGATTGCTCTCGACTTGCCTAATGAGTTAAGCCAGTTCGGTCCATTTTCATACTTGTCCGCGGCATGTCGAGATGTATACCAACTCAAAGAGACAAAAAGCAGAAACAGCATCTGTATAATCAGCGCAAAAATGCCCCCGCGCGAATTCGATGAGATCAGCGCAGTCCACACGACCGCTGCCAGGCCCAAATCGATCGGTATTCTTGATCGCTGCCGTCCTCCGCCGAGCAACAAGCCGATCTGTAATCCCAATACCATTTCCATCAAATAGGCGAATGCGTTTGGTGATATAAATTGACCGAATCCCACACCGTAAAAGAGGAACGGCAAGACGAATCCCATCTGAGCGTCAGGTGCCTGTAGGAACTGTCGCAGAATCGCAAACAGTGCGCTACCGAAACCAATGCCTATGACGGTTCTAACCAGCCAGCGCAAACGCTTCGGGCTGGAAACATGCAGCAGCAGCAGCCCCAGAAACAACATGAGCGCCAGCATCTTTCGCGCTGTCAGAAGCGTTTGAAATCGGTCGATGCTCAACATATGCCCTGAGTTCATTGCGGCGTTTCCAATAAATGGCCAGGAACTCTGGATGGCGACAGTCTGTGCAAATGCGTATGCGGTGATTAGGATAAGCGGAATCAGTGGCGAGAGTTCGCGAAGGTTCCATTTCGCGGCCAGGAGTACTTCCAAGACCCATATCGCGGTCACCGCGAAAACTCCGCACTCAAATACAGCTTCCCACCAGGCATCAACAGTACCGTACGGCAATATCGCCACGATCATCAGCGCGAGAAGGCACACAAAGACAACTGCGTGAAGCACCCGCGCAGATCTCTCGGCAAAACTGATCTGAGTTTTATCGACAGCGCTTAGGCGGTGATTATCGTTGTCACCCATTTCTTGCGAGCCGGCGCGGCGATGATTCTGAAGCGCAACTGACCGGCATGTTTGCGAATTACCTTATGATGATCCGAGTCTGGCAGCCAATGCTTCAGAAGACGGCTCACGGTTTTGGATTACGCCATTGTTAGCTATGCGCGCTTCGGGAAGGAGTTCGTTGAGAAAGTCGCGCAGGCCTGTTTCATCGCCGAGGTCAACCAGATGTTTCAGCCGTTCGCACGCATTCAGTACCGCTGCACTATTTAAAGAATCGATCCGGCTGATAAAGATTTTAGGGTGAGACGTTGCCGCGGTGCGTTCGGTCTCGAATGTAAGTTCCTCGTAGAGCTTTTCCCCTGGACGCAATCCCGTTTCAACGATCTTGATGTCTTGATGCGGCCTCAGTCCTGACAACGAGATTAACGCCTCGGCGAGTTCTAGGATATTGACCGGTTCACCCATGTGCAGAATGAAGACCTCGCCGCCATTGCCAATCGTACTCGCCTGAAGCACAAGTTGCGCCGCCTCGGGGATCGTCATGAAATAGCGACGCATTCGCGCGTCGGTAATCGTCACCGGGCCACCTTTCCGAATCTGCTCTTGAAAAATAGGAATCGCCGAACCATTGGATCCGATGACATTTCCAAACCGCACTGCGACAAACCTGGTCTTACTTCGACGGCCCACCTCCTGAGCCACCAGCTCAGCGACTCGTTTGGAAGCGCCCATCATCGATGTTGGGCGCACTGCTTTATCGGTGGAAATCAGCACAAAACCTTCGACGCCAAATTCCGCCGATAATTCGCACAAAAGACGCGTGTTGAATACATTGTTCTTAATTGCCTCAATCGAATTAGATTCCATCAAGGGCACATGCTTGTGCGCCGCAGCGTGAATTACAATATCCGGTTTATACGATTCGAAAATCGACCGCATACGTGAATAGTCACCGACATCTGCCACCAGGGGTATCGTAGTTTGACCGGCCTCGCCCTGCTTCAAAACGCGATCGATATTGAAAAGTGCGAATTCCGCACGTTCCACCAGCAACAGGCGGGCCGGCGAGAAGCAGGCCACCTGCCGCGCGAGTTCAGATCCGATCGAGCCGCCGGCGCCGGTGACCATAACAGTTTTGCCGGCGAGTTCCTTGCTAATCGAATCGACATCAAGCTGCACCGGATCGCGGCCTAAGATGTCTTCGATCTGTACGTCGCGAATCCGGCTTATCTCGACGCGACCATCCAGAATCTCATATAGGCCCGGAATTATTCGTACCTTGACTGGAATTTGTTCGCATTTCTTAACTATGCGTTGAATGTCCTGGCGCGAGGCTTGGGCAATCGCGATCACCACGTGATCGATTTGCAGCGATTGAACCAACGCGGGCAAATCATCCGTGGTACCCAGCACCCTTCCCCCCTTTACTACTCTGCGGCCTAGTTTCATCCGGTCATCATCGACGAATCCCTT
>DASQYL010000390.1:0-2771 GCA_035639235.1 Pyrinomonadaceae bacterium
TTGATATTTCGTCCGTCAGGATCGCAGTTGATTGGAATCACCATGGCGCCGAGCCCAGCAAACAATCGCGGGGCGAGGCCCGATGCCGCCCCATTGGCGCAATCGACGACCATTTTCAATCCGCCCAACGAAAGGCCGCGAGCAACTTCGGTTTTCAAATAATCGAGATACGTCTCGCGTAACCGATTCGACAGCTCCTGATTTGGCGACGCAAATCCATCAGGTGCGAAATCGATTGATCCCGCGGCAATGTCCGATTCAATCTTTCTTTCGGTCGCATCATCGAGCTTGCGGCCTGACGGATCGAAGATTTTGATCCCGTTGTCGTCAAACGGATTGTGCGATGCGCTGATTACGACGCCCGCATCAGCGTGTAATGATCGCGTGAGAAACGCCACGCCGGGCGTAGTAATCACGCCGGCCGATTCGACAGTCGCACCAACGGCGAGCGCGCCTTCCGTTAGCGCGGCTTCGATCGCAGGACCAGACTCGCGCGTATCTCGTCCGATCACAATACGTGGTTTTCTTCCATCGTTGCGCTCAGCCAGATGTTGGGCCAACGATGCTCCGATGATGCGAGCAGTCGCCGTGTCGAGCGGAAATTCGCCAGCCTTGGCGCGAATGCCGTCCGTGCCGAAAAGTTTCATATGCTCTCGCGTCAATTTACGTTGGGGGTTTTGCCGGGTGCGTTTCCGCTGGCGACGATGGTCACATGAACGTTGACCGTGTTGAGCGGCTCAACGCTGGGATCGGAGATTGGCAACGCGGTTCCGCGCGCATCAAAACTTTCGCGACGGCCTTCGACTGACACCGGCAGAGTTACTCGATCGATCGCATTCACGCGATCGGCTGGTCCCTGAAGCTTCACTTTATTTGGCGATATCACGATCTCTTTGACTTCGAATGAGGCTGCGGGCTTTCCTTCGATTCGCGGTTCGACGGCGACTTCGCGTTCGAATTGACGCGCCGAGACAAAGATCCAAAGCACCAGCGTAATTGCCAGCGCCAGCAGCTTAAGTCCCCAATCGTCGACAAAAAGTTTGCGCAGCCACGTTTCGACGCGCACTAGAATTGTCGTTGAGTTGTTTTGCGGATTCGACATACGGCTCACATTACGCTTTCGACTTCGGCCGATTCGGTAGCATGTGGATCGATCATGGTTTTGCGCGGAACATCCTGTCGCTCGATCTCTTTGTATATCGCTGCACGTAGCCGCGTCGGATCGAGGGCCCGCTTGAGGCGACCGCGGCGCACAAAAGACACGAGGCCGGTTTCCTCTGATACGACCACCGCGACTGCGTCAGAGTCTTCGGTGATGCCCAGCGCCGCCCGATGCCGGGTCCCCAGCTCCTGCGCCGACAGGGGATTCAACGATAGCGGCAGGAAGCACGAGGCCGCAGCGATCCGGTCGCCGCGCACAATCACGGCGCCGTCGTGCAAAGGCGACGCAGGATTGAATATCGACACCAGCAGATCGTAGCTGAGTCGGGCATCCAGTCCCACACCCGCGTCGACGATACTTTTCAATCCAACGTTGCGCTCGATCACAATCAGCGCGCCGGTCTTGGTGGAGGCCAGAGTCGTTGCCGCCAGCACGATTTCGTCATAGATGCCTTGGCCAAATTGTCCGCGCTGCCGGCGCGTGAATGGCCGGCGAAATTGATTACCGAACCGGATCAGTCCCTGCCGAATTTCGGTTTGAAACAGAACGATGACGGCAACTCCGATGTAAAGCAGTGCGCCCCGCAGGACAAATTCGAGCGTGGTTAGATTTCCGTAAACCGCCAGCCAATATAAAAAGGCGAAGACGCCAATGCCTGCCGCCATCGCCGCCGCCCGCGTACCGCGGAGCAATTTGAGCACGCCATAGACAAGCAGAAAGACGAGCAGCACATCGGCAATCGAGCGCGGCTCGGCGAGTCTCAAAAGGTATTCCTTGAATGGAATCAGCAGCAGCATCTATCTAGTCGAGTAGCTTCCGATGTCGACATCACATCAGCAAATCGATCAAAACCAATTGCCGGAAAGGGTTCCCCGCAGATGGTCGCGCCGGGTCAATAATTAACGGACGCTCCGCCAGGATTATCGCGGAAATTTGGGCGTGAGGCAATGAAGAATAATCCCAACCGGAGGCCACTTTTGATTGAACAATAAGAAACCGGGTTGAGAAAACTGAGCGGTTTTCGCTCCGCTAGGAGCGAGATGTTTATAGACCACCGAGCCGAATCGACCCCAAAGCTCCTTTAGGAGCGAAATGAGACTTCACTCGATGAACTTGAAAACATATTTTTCGTCAAATGCAACATCGAATCTTTTCAGCAAGACCAAGTATTCTTCTTTGAACGTTCGGCGTCGATGATGTTTTTCCTGATTGCAGATATAGTTTATGATCGTGTCCAACTGAGAGTGCCCATACGAGAATGCGCCGTATCCTTCTTGCCAACAGAATCTTCCTCGAACCCACCTTTTCTTGTTGATGAACTTTGATGAATCAACTTTTATGTCCTGCACAAGATCAGCTAATGCAACGGATGGCTTCAATCCAATCAAGATGTGAACGTTGTCGGACATGCCGTTGATGGCGATCAATTTCTGTTTGCTGTTCCGGACTATGCCCGTGATGTACTTATAGAGTTCTTCTTTGAACTCCGGTCGAATCAGGGACAGACGTCCATCAACTGCAAAGACGGTTTGAATGTAGATTTGTGAGTAAGTGTTTGCCATGATGTTTTCACATTCCTCTCCTAAAGGAGCTATGAGAGATCAAAGAG
>DASQYL010000391.1:0-5141 GCA_035639235.1 Pyrinomonadaceae bacterium
CTCGACGTCGACGGTTTGAATTTTTTCCGAGACAACTGAGATATCGACGAGGCTTAGTTCACAGGCGGGCCCGATGCCGCGGGCTGAGACACTCCTGCCAAATGACCGACAGACTGTTGACCAAAGAGACACAGAGGCCACACAGAGAACCAAAAACGAAGATTTCGAATGTGGCACTTCCACAACTTGCCTGCGCTCGCGGTACTCCCGCCTTCGTGATAAAGTTGCACTCCCAGACAAGCCGTAAGTAAACCGTAAATCGTGAATAGACTAGGACCAGGGTTCAGGGGCCACGGGTCAGAGATCAGACGAAGCGCGTTTGTTGCGCTCCCTCTGCTTCTATTATTCTCGCTGCCCGTCTGCGCGCAGCAGGCGAATCGAAGCGCGCCGGTGATCGTACAACCGGGAGCGCCGGGTCAGCCGACGAAGACTCTGCCGAATTCCACGACCGGCGTGCTGCCGCCCGTTTCACCCAAGGACGTCGAATTCATGCAGGGCATGATCATGCATCATGCGCAGGCAGTGGAAATGACGGCGCTGATCGACGCGCGCACCGACAACAAAGAGTTGCGCTTGCTGGGCGCGCGAATCAGTCATTCGCAAGCGGAAGAAATAAAGTTTATGGAGCGCTGGCTACAAATGCGCGGGCAACCGACGAGCTTGCCGATGTCGAAGATGCCGGGCATGGACATGCCGGGAATGGATATGAGTCAGCCGATGCTGATGCCGGGAATGTTGACGCCGCAGCAGATGCAGGCACTCAGAAATGCCAAAGGCAAAGAATTCGATCGTCTGTTTCTGGAAGGAATGATTCAGCATCACGGCGGCGCGCTGACCATGGTTAAGGATCTCTTCGATACGCCCGGTGCAGGTCAGGACGCCGTGATATTCGACTTCACGACTGATATCGATAGCGGACAGCGCGCCGAGATTAGAATCATGCAAGGGATGCTGGGAAAACCTTAGCGGATAAGAAATGAATCGAGTAGAGACAACGGTTTTCAGGCTCTTAGTAGTTTTTGTGGTTTTGTTGTGGTGTTTGGCAAGCAGAACGCAAGCGCAGACGCCTTCGCCGTCGCCAACTCCGAGTCAGCCATCTGCTCCCCATCGGTTCTTCGATACAACGAACGACTGGCTCTTTGTCGGCGTCGCCGCAAGTCGTGTGCTCGATTACACCTCGACTCGCCACTTCCGCTCGCGCGGTTTTCACGAAGCGCTCCTGACCGATCGCATTGTAGACAATAAGCCTCTGTTCATTTCGATTGAAGCAGCGGGCACTGCGGCGTCGATTGGCCTTTCATACGTCTTTCATCGCACCAACCACCACAAACTTGAGCGCTGGGTGTCAGTGGTGCACATCGGCGTCGCAACCGTCGGAACAATCAGGAACTATCGCTTAGGACCCTAAACATTGAGCGTTAGAATTGTGCAGAATATGTCTTGTGGTCGAAAAGCTCGCCAACGCGAGTGGACACAAAGCTGCCCAACCTAGATCCGAGAGAGGAAGAAATATGAATCGAGTACGCAACATCAATTTCCATTTATTAATCGCCTTGGTTGTTATGGCGTTTGCAGCAACGACGTTCGCGCAAACCTCATCGCCGTCTCCGGCAAAAGCGCCGACCCCGGCGGCCCAGCCGCAGAACGGCAATCCGTTCGCGCCGCAACCGGCGCCGCCGCTTCCCGAAGGGATGACGGGCTCAGACGCAAACGATCCGCGCTTCAAACTTTCGCCCGGCGTTTACGATGCGGGTGAGACGGCGATGGGTCTCAAGCATCTTCAACTGGTGAAGAAACCTGACGCCTTCGATCTCGGCACGAACGATCCTAATGCTCCTAAGGTGAACGACACGCTTAAGACAGTCCTCGGCGTGTCCGATCCTTCGAAGATGCCCCAAGCGATGAAGGTGGTATTTGCGGGACTCGGCTTTGCCAATTCGGACATCGCGTTTCAGGGCAACAAACTCTTTCTGGGAAATTTCTATGGCGTCAATATCTATGACATCTCAAATCCGGCCAAGACGAGCCTGATGACTTCGATGATTTGTCCCGGCGGCCAGGGCGACGTCTCCGTTTACAAGAACCTCATGTTCATGTCGGTCGAGATGGCCAATGGGCGTGTCGACTGTGGCGTGCAGGGATTTCCACCGCCGCCTCCGCCGCCGCCGGGAGCGCAGGGCAATCAGTTGCCGGCGGCGTCTAAGGATCGTTTTCGCGGCGTGAGAATCTTTGACATCAGCGACATCAAAGCTCCAAAGCAAGTCGCTGCTGTGCAAACTTGCCGCGGCTCGCACACGCACACGCTGGTGCTCGATCCGAATGATAAGAACAACGTTTACATTTACGTTTCCGGAACTTCGTTTGTGCGTCAGGATGAAGAATTGCCCGGATGTTCAGGCGGCACGCCGGACAAAAATCCGAACACGGCTCTTTTCCGCATCGACGTGATCAAAGTCCCTTTGGCCTCGCCTCAGGACGCAAAAGTTGTTTCCAGCCCGCGCGTTTTTATGGATCCGCGCAGCGGTGTCATCAACAGTTTGAATAACGGCGGCAGTCACATGGACAACGGGACCACCGCATTGAACAAGCCGGCTGACACCAACCAATGCCACGACATCACGGTTTATTCGGCAATTGGTTTGGCTGCCGGCGCGTGTTCGGGTAATGGAATTCTGCTCGACATCAAAGACCCGGCGAATCCAAAGCGGGTTGACGCGGTCAACGATACGAATTATTCGTACTGGCACTCGGCGTCGTTCTCGAACGATGGCAAGAAAGTCGTGTTCACCGACGAGTGGGGCGGCGGACTCGGGGCGCGTTGCCGGCCAAACGATCCGAACAAGTGGGGCGCTGACGCGATCTTCAATCTCGAAAACGACAAGTTGAAATTCGAGAGCTATTACAAACTGCCGGCGGCGCAAGGCGATAGCGAGAATTGCGTCGCGCACAACGGTTCGCTGATTCCGGTTCCCGGACGCGACATCGAAGTCCAGGCCTGGTATCAAGGTGGCGTCTCGGTGATGGATTTCACCGATGCAGCGCATCCCCAGGAGATTGCTTATTTCGATCGCGGGCCAATCGATCCGAACGTGCTCGTGCTCGGCGGCGATTGGTCTGCGTATTGGTACAACGGCAACATCTACGCTTCAGAAATTGCCCGCGGCCTCGATGTGTTTGAGCTGACGCCGACGAAGTTCCTGACGCAGAACGAAATTGACGCCGCCAAGAGCGTTAAGGTCGCTGAGTTGAACGTGCAGAACCAGCAGAGGATCGTTTGGCCAAATAACTTGACAGTTGCCAAGGCTTACGTCGATCAGTTGGAACGATCCGGAGGATTACCGGCTGATCGCATCGCAGCGCTGCGAACCGCAATTCAAAAGGCCGAGACCTCAAAATTAAGTTCTGGATCGCGCGGGACTCTTCAGGGAATTGGGTTAATGCTCGAAAAGGGTGCGGGGAACGCCACAACTGCTACCGACGCAAATCGAATGCGAGCATTGGCTGAGATCCTAAAGCGGCCAGTGCTTTAATTTCAGCGACGGCTCCGCGCTTCTCAAGGAGGAGGCCCAGCTTGGGCTGGGCTTTCTATTTTTCCGCTATCAGCTCAACCAGGCGTCTGGCGAAACAGCGTTCCGGCTCGCGAGGCACCAGCGTGCGAATCCGCGCTGCGGCCGCGGCGCCGATCTCTCGCCACCTATGGCGCTCATTCCATGCTCGCTCCATCGCCTCGTCGAGCGCATCTTCAGTCGCGGCGGCGGCAAGGTAGCCGGTGATGCCGTCGCCGACGACCTCTGCATTGCCGCCCACGTTGGTCACGATCGGCACGCGGCCGGACAGCATTGCTTCCACCAGCACGAGCGGCAAACCCTCGCAGCGCGACGGCAGAATGAGGCCGTGATGTGCAGTCCATATTGCCGGGACGTCGCGTACCAGGCCCGCGAACGACACGTTCGTCAGGTTGAGATTGCCGGCCATGCGCTCGAGGCTGGCGCGCTGCAGACCTTCGCCGAAGAACGTGACCGATAATGATCGCTCACGCCAACGCGGGCGCGCCAGAACGCGCAACAGAAGGTCCTGCCCCTTCTCCTTCGGGTACAGACGACCGACGCAAGCGAGCCGCATTTCTTTCCGATCGTCGGGCCAGTCCGCGCGAGGCTCCCACGAAACGAGAAACGGGTTGCGAACCACCGTCGCGTCCGGCAGCGGAAATCCGAGCTGCTCCTCCGTCAGTCGAAGGTTATGTTCAGAGACGAAAAAGCAGGCTCGCGCCGCGCGATACACCGCAGCGATCGTTTTCTGCTGCGCGTCAGACGGCCAGTAGAGCTCACTCGCTTTCTGCGAGAGAATCACGTACGGCACGCGAAGGCGACGGCACACCTCAGCCAATAAATAACCGTCGTAGTTTCCGCCCTGTGAAACGATCGCCAGATCAGGACGGCGTCGACCCGCCAATCCGATCAGAAGCCTTACAGTCTCGTGGCCGTAGGACGCGCGCAGGGATAACGATTCAACGAACGTGAACAAGCGTCGCGGCATCAGTGGGAAGCGAGTCAGATCGCGAACACCGCACGAGAGCTCTCGCAAACGACGAACGCGATCAAAACCATCGACGCCGCTCTTAAAGATCGTGACGCGGTGCCCTTCAGACGCCAGCACCGCGGCCGTCGCGCTCCACAACTCCTCACTGCCGCCCCAGGTTCGGTTACCGCTGACGAAGACAACGTTCATTGCGTAATAATATACTTGACTGAGTGCGCTATTCCCGTTTCATTCGTGACGATCTCATAGGCCTGACACGCGCGGACGTGTGGTGGGAGCACAAGCTCATCCCGATTTTGTCCACGCTCTATGCTACCGCACTTGTGCTGCGCGTCAGTGTGATCTCGATGTGGACCAGCGCGCTGTCGCTGTTGCTTGCGATCGTGGCGGCCGCGATTTACGCCAGTCTCATCAATGACACCACGGATCTCGCCGGCGATCTCGCGGCGAGAAAGCGGAATAGCATTGCTGGCCGGTGGCGCTCCACGATCGCGGCGCTGATTGCTGTTACCGTCGGCGTGGGCTCACTCTTCACGTGGCTCTGGCGTGATGACCCGCGACTCGTCTCGTGCTACTTCGCCACGTGGCTGGCGTTCTCACTC
>DASQYL010000392.1:0-9774 GCA_035639235.1 Pyrinomonadaceae bacterium
GCTATTTCTCCTCTCATGCGCGCTCACCCAGCAGGCGCCAGCCCAATCGACCGACCAAAGTCTGCCGACGCCGATCGTCTCAAACGATATCAGCGGAAAGATCGTCGCGCTGGATGTGGGCGACCCGCGTGCGACGCGGCACTTCTACGCCTTCGCTGCCAGCCCGGGAGACTTGCTGATTACAGTTGACGGGAAAAATCTTGACGGTGACGTCGATGTCTTCACCGCCATTACTTTTCGTCCGCTGATGAAAACGACGATGTACGCGGGCTCGCAATCACCATCGGTAACCAAGGGCATTTACCTGCGCGCGCATCAAATTTTGATCCTGCGCATCGAAGCGCGCACGCCAAACGATGACCCGGGCACTTATCACATCCACTTCGGCGGCACCTTCGAGCCATTCAACGGCGGTATTCCGGTCGCTGAAAACACACAGCCGGCCGAAACATCGACAGAGAAAGCAGACGCGAATCGATTGTCTTCCGTGGGAGCGACGATTCCGAAGCCGTCGCCGGAAGGGACTGAGACAGCAGAAACGAAGCCATCGCCGTCACCTGAGAAAGCAGAAGAGAAGCCCGCTGAGACACCAAGTAGACCGACGGCCACAGCGCGGAACAACCCAGCACGTCGCGGATCGAGGCCTTCGACTCGGCGACAACCTCCGACAAAAAGACCGGCACCGTCAACGCCCACAACCGACTCAGCGGCAAAGCCGGAGACGGAAACGGCGAGCGTCGAAGCGAATAAGACAAAGCCGGCCAAGATTGAAGCCGAGAAGACGGAAAGTTCAAAACCTAAGCCGGAAGAGAAGTCTTCAGAGACGACTGCGCCGGCAAACAAGCCGAAGACTCAAGAGACCTCGACACCGCCGGCGGGCGCGCGTTTAATCATCGAAGAGAAAGACGGCACGCGCATCGACCGGCCAATGTCGACCGTTCGTCGTTTCATGATCGAAGGCGCGACAATTACGATTATTTTGAAGAGCGGAAAGATTGAGCGGATTGCGATGTCCGATGTGACGAGGGTGGCGATTGATCCGCAGCAGCAGTGAACGCGTGCGTTTATTGCTTCACTCGTTGATGTTGTCGAACGCCTTGAATTTCCAACCTGACTTCGTAAGCACAAATCGATAAATAATAACCTCCTGGCCTGAGCCGTTGTCGCAGCCTACGGTGAACTCCCTTGGCCGTTTCGGTTCCTTCTGTGGCTTCGCCGACTCGAAACATTTAGCAGCGTTCGTTTCGCCATGGAAGACTTGCTTGAAGCGCGACGCCAATTCTGCCTTCGTCTTGATGGCCCGCACTCCGTAAGGCATGGTCACGGGAAAGATCGTCATCTGCGCTACAGCAGCCTTATTGCCGGCGGCGACGGCGGCTTTGAATTTTGCCCAGAATGCATCGATCGAATCAGCGGTTTGCGGGATCTTCGCGAAGGTTTGCGCCGCACCGATAATATGCAAAACCAGAAGAGCGATTAGAATTTGTTTCTTCACGAGTTCGAATCGTGCTTCATGAACGATTGCCGCCACTTATTGCGGTTGATTCCGTAAAGCAAGACGCGCTTTCCCAACAACTCTGTCTCGCCTTCGACTGTTTCGCCGAGCCGCTCAGCGACGCGAACCGAATTGATGTTCTCCGGCGCGATGCAGCTAATCAGGTGATCGCGGCCCATCTCAGTAAACGCGTATTGCATTGCGCGTCGCGCTCCCTCGGTCGCGTAGCCTTTGCCCCAACTCGCGCGCGCGAGCGTCCACCCTAGTTCAAAGCCTGGCCATCCTGGCGGATTCATGAAACCAATGCGACCGACGACCTTGCCGCTGCTCTTTTCCTCAACGGCGAATACGCCGTATCCCCGAAAGTACCAGTGGCCGATATGTGCGGCCATCGCCTTCCAGGATTCAAAGTGTGTCTGAGGTTGACCGCCGAGGAATTTCATTACTTCAGGATCAGTCGACATTTCCAAATAGCTGGGGAAATCTGAATCGCGAAACCAACGCAACAGCAGGCGATCAGTTTCAAGTTTGACTTCATTGAATTCCATGAGCGGGTTTCTACCTCGATAACTTTCTGACGATCACCGCGATCGTTACTCCGATTCCAAGCATATGAATCAAAAGGTTTGGAATTAGCACGCCCCAGGGATACTGCCAGGGATAAATAGTCGAATGAATCGCCGAGTAGCGCATGACGAGCCCGTACATCACGAAATAAACGCACAGTCCATAGATGAGTCCACTGATGACAGCGTGCTCGATCATGAAAGGAATGACCCGGCTCGCGAAGAAATAGATCGCCGAGACAATCATAGCGATAAGATAGTGAAAGAAGAGTCCGAGAATCGCGACCTTAATTCCGCCGTCGCGCGCGCTCGGTCCCAAGGGGCCGCGTGCGACCGAACGAAATATCATCGGCGGTGTCGCACCATTGCGGGCATAGTAAAAGACGCACGCGTAAGTGATATCGAAAGTTCCGGCAACGAGACCAGCAACGAGAATCGTTTGCAGCGGTTTGGATGGACGTGTCGGGCTTGCGGTCAAAGCGCCGTGAGAATACCACGATTTGACGCTGAGGCTGCGCTAAAAAAAGTTTACTTTTTGCTCGATTTTAGCTGGTCCAGTTTCTGCCGAAATTGCGGCAGGTCCTGATTCGTCGGATCGATCTTTGCGAGTTTGTTGATTTGCTGCTCGGCTTCTTTCGCGTTGCCGTTACTCAGCAAAGCAGCGCAAAGGCCATCAACCGTAGGCATGTCGTCGGGCTTTCTTTGCAACGCGGCTTTGTACCATTTCTCGGCGGCATCGAAGTGACCGGCATCGAGATTGGCTACGCCTAACATCGCCAGGGTTTCAAAATCGGTGGGCTTGACCTTGGTCGCGGCTAAAAGATATTCGATCGCCTGATCGAATCGCTGGATTTGATATTCCATTTTCGCCGCGGTGATTTGCGCATCGAAATCGTTTGGATTCTCACGCGCTTGCTTCATCGCTTCCTGCACCGACGCAAGCATCTGTTGGCCGCCTTCGCCAGACGTTGCTTGATCGCCGCCATTTATCGGCGGGTGATTAGGCGGGAGGCTCTGACCGTTTTGCGCGCTCGCAGGCAAAGCTCGCTGAGCGGCCTCGCGCTGCGTGATGTTGGTGGCTAAAAGAAACCCGAGGATGAAGCCCAGCAGAATACCGATGATGGCAAATAGCAGATTGTCTCTGGTCATTAGTTTGCAGGTTTGAGCAGCGTGCGTATCTGCGCGCGTAGTTCAGGGTTTTCGGTGTGGCCGTGACTGGTGATCGCGTGGTTGACAGCGGCTTCGATCACTTCCTCTTCGGTGCCTTCGATTCGCAGAGTGCAGCCGCCGTCGCTCGGGTAATCGCGGCAATCAATTGCTTTTCGTTCGGACATTGATTGGATCCTTTCGCGCCAGAGCTTATCGCGAAGGTTTATTTCCGGCCAACTCCTTCGCCTTCGAGATTTGTTCGGTGATGGTTTGCAATTCTTCTGAGCCCGCCGGCAGTTGTTTCAATAATTGCTGCCAATACATGATCGCTTTCTGATAATCCTTCGCTTGAAACGCCGCACTGCCGGCGAGATCCAAAGCCTTCTGATGTTTTGGATCGATCCTTAACGCGCGGTTGATCGCGTCGGTGGGCTTACCCGCGAGGCTCTGATCGTTGGCCAGCGCCAACGCTTCGGCATAGTCGGCCCACGCATCAGCGTCGTTTGGGCTCAAAGCCGTCAGCTTCTCATAAGCTGAGGCAGCCTCGGGGAAATTCTCCTGCATCATGTAGCTGCGCGCGAGCATGGTCCAACCCTGGATATCGTTTGGATTTTGCTTCAGCCGATCAGCCAGCTTTTGAGTGTTGGCCGCAATCTGTTGGGCCGACATACCATTCGCTTGGTTAGTGGAGACCGGCGAGCTCAGCTGCGGCTGCGCGGCCGAGGTGATCGCTTTCGGATTGCCGACGACGAAGTATAAGGCGATCGCAGCCACTGGAATGAAGCCGGCGACGGCGTAGGCAAAAGTGTTTGTCGGTTTCGTTTGCGCCGCAGAATCGGGCGCGGCGCCGACGTCTTCCAGCAGACGTCTCTCCAATTCGGCCTTCTCCTGCTCGTATTGTTCCTTTGCGATCAGTCCGTTTTTCAAATCGGCATCCAGCTCGCGCTGCTGATCTTTGTAAACTAGAATGTTTGCTTCGCGCCGTTCAACTTCTTCATCGGCGCTCGGCCTGTGAAGCAGCGCCGGCAGAATGAACCAGAGCGCCAGGAGAATCAGGAGAGCAATAATAATCCAAAAAGTAATCATCGATGTTGGAGCGCAAGTTGTTAACTTGCGATCGGTTTTGCGAGATAAAGTCGCAAGCTAACAGCTTGCGTTAGTTCAGATTGCGCAGCATTTCTTCTGCGCGCTTTCGCTCCTCAATAGTCAAAGGATGCTCTTCGATCATTTCGCGCCGCCGCTTCAAAAACAGAAACAGAACTCCGGTTCCGACAAATAAAAACAGGAATGGCCCAAACCAAAGCAGGTAAGTCGTCTTTTTTACCGGCGGCTTGTACAGAACGAAATCTCCGTATCGATCGGTCAGGTATGCGATAATCTCCTGATCGCTCTTGCCGGCTTTTATCTGTTCGCGAATCTGCTTGCGTAAATCCTCGGCCAGGTCGGCGCGTGAATCTGCGAGCGTTTCGTTCTGGCAAACCAAACAACGCAACTGCTCGGTCAAGGTCTTCATGCGCTGGGCGATTTGCGGATCTTCGTTGGGCTGCGCATCTTTCGCGAAGACTGTCGCACCAATAAGGAGAATTGCTATGAGAGCGACCGCAGTTCTAATTGTCCCTCTGCCGTTGGGAGAGGGTTGGGGTGAGGGCTTGAGAGCGACAACGCTAAACCCTTCCCTCACCCCTCCCAAAGGGAGGGGAATCGACTGCGGTGCAATTGACAATCTTGCGGCTTGTCTCATTGGTTCAATTGCTTTGCCAAAGGCACAATCTTCTGATTCCACACATCTTCGGTGATTGGCCCAATCTGCTTGAAGCGAATCACGCCATTCTTATCGATCAGGAAACTTTCCGGCGCGCCATAAACGCCATAGTCAATCGAGGTGCGGCCTTCCGCATCATGCAGTACTTGCGTGTACGGGTTGCCGAGCTCCGCGAGAAACTGTTTCGCCGCCGCGCGCTCATCGGTGTTGTCATTGGCGTATTTGTAATCGACCCCATAGATCGGCACAACATTTTGTTTCGAGTATTCGACGAGCAACGGATGCTCGTCACGACACGCGATGCACCAGGAGCCCCAGAAATTCAGCACGTAAACCTTTCCGCGCATATCTTGTGCTGAAAGCGTCTTGGTTGGATCCTGCAATTGCGGCAATTGGAACGGCGGCGCGGTTTTGTTGATGAGCGGCGACGGAACTTCGTGAGGATCGCGATGCAGTCCGATCAGTAGAAACACAACCAGACCGATGAACAGCACCAAAGGAATAAATAAATACTTGTTCATGCTATTCAGCGGCAGAAGACGCGGCGGTAGCAGCGACCTTTACGACTTTCGATTTTCCGGCAGGCTGCGCAATTTTCTTCTTCGCCAAAGCATAGCGTCGATCACTAATCGCAAACGCGCCGCCAATCGCCATAAACAACGCGCCGCCCCAAATCCAATTCACGAGCGGCTTGTGATACACGCGCACCGTCCATGCGCCGCCTTCGACTTCATCGCCGAGCGAAACATACAGGTCACGCCAGACACTGCGATCGATTGCGGTTTCTGACATTGGTTGTTGCGTCGCATTGAAGACGCGCTTCTCTGGATGCATCACTGCGAATGGTGGTGAACCTGCGGGGCCGACCTCAAAGTCAGCGCGCACGGCTCGATAGTTTGGTCCGGGAATCTGCTGCAGGTTCTTCAATTGAAATTCATAACCACCTACGCTCACGCTATCGCCGATATTCATCTTCACATCGCGTTCAGTTTGATAACTCGTGACGACGCTGACACCGGCGATGAAAACCGCGACCCCGACGTGGGCCAACTGCATCCCGTAATAGCTGCGGGGCAGGGAAGCAACGCGCGCGAAGAAATTTGATGCAGCGGACTGGGCGCGGAGGCGGCTGATCATGTTTTGCAGGACAGTCGCGACGATCCAAACGGCCAACAGCAGCCCCAGACTCGCGCGCCATTTCCAACCGCCGATAACCAACGGCAGGATAATCGCCATGATGATGCTGATAGCGAATGCCCACTTCAGTCGTAGCGCGAGATCGGGAAGCTTCGCTTGTTTCCAACGCGCGATGGGACCAACCCCGATCAGGAACATCGCGGGCGCCATCAAAGGTACGAATACGGTGTTGAAGTAAGGCGGGCCGACGGAAAGCTTGCCAAGATTCAGCGCATCGACAAACAAAGGATAAAGCGTGCCGAGCAGAACCGATCCGGCGGCCACAATCAGCAGAACGTTGTTCGTTAGCAGCAGCGACTCGCGCGAAAAGATTTCGAATTTTGATCCGAGCCCGACTTGTTTCGCGCGCCACGCATACAATGCCAACGACCCGCCGATAACTGCGGTCAGAAACCCGAGAATAAACGTGCCGCGCTTCGGATCGTTTGCGAATGCATGGACGGAGGTCAAGACGCCGGAGCGAACGAGAAACGTTCCGAGCAAACTGAGCGAGAACGCGGCGATTGCCAACAGCACGGTCCAACTCTTGAAGCCCCCGCGCTTCTCTGTAACCGCGAGCGAATGAATCAACGCGGTGCCGACCAGCCAGGGCATAAACGACGCGTTCTCGACCGGATCCCAAAACCACCAGCCGCCCCAACCGAGCACGTAATAAGCCCAGAAACTCCCGAGCGCAATGCCGCAAGTCAGAAACATCCACGCGACCGTGGTCCAGGGCCGCGACCAGCGCGCCCACGTCGCGTCAAGCTTCCCACCGATCAATGCCGAGATCGCAAATGCGAAAGCGACGCAGAACCCAACGTAGCCCATGTAAAGCATCGGCGGATGCGCCACCATCGCCGGGTCTTGCAAAAGCGGATTCAAGTCACGGCCGTCCGGCGGCACCGGAAAAAGACGCTGGAAAGGATTGCTCGTCAGCAGCATGAAGAGCAGGAAGCCACAACTGATCATCGCCATGACCGCGAGCACGCGCGCGACCATCTCGCTCGGCAGGTGATTGCTGAACAAAGTCACTGCGACCATCCAAACAGTGAGAAAGAAAGTCCAGAGCAACAATGATCCTTCGTGCGAGCCCCAGGTCGCGGCGAGTCGATACTGAAGCGGCAACTGTGAATTCGAATTCGTCGCGACGTTGAGTACCGAGAAATCGTTCGTGATGAACGAATACGCGAGAATCGAAATCGCAATCGTGACAAAAATGAATTGCGCCTGGGCCGTCGGCCGCGCCAGCGCCACGAGTTGCGGAATCCCTTTCGCTGCGCCGATCAGCGGTAGGCTGGCCTGTGTCAGCGCCAACATCAGCGCGATGATTAAGGCGAATTGTCCGATTTCAGGAAGCATCTATTTATAGTGAAAGCGGCAGGCAATGATTATCAGATCATCTTTGGTTGCACTGTAAATCAAACGGTGTTCGTCGTTTATCCGACGCGACCAATAGCCCGACAAATCTCCTTTAAGCGGTTCCGGCTTTCCGATCCCATCAAACGGCGAACGCGTAACATCTCGAATCAACTGGTTAACTCTCTTGATCAGTGGACGATTGTTTTCTTGCATCCACAGGTAATCTTGCCAAGCGGATTCGGTGAAGCTAATCCTCATGCCTCAATGAGTTCATTTTCCTGAGTTTGACCCCTCTCAGCCTCTTCGATTGATTTCTTCAGATGAGCCGCGTTCGCTGGCGTTGATAATAGATAGACGGTCTCGTTCCATGAGTCGAATTCGTCACGGGAAAGCAAAACTACTTCGTCTCCTCGCTCGGTTCGCACTACCGCAGGTTCGGCATCGTTCATAACCTGTTCGATGATCCTCTCGAGGTTTTGTTTTGCTTCATCTACGGAAATCGTCGTCATAAATGCTCCTATCTTTCCACTAGAGTCTTCGCAGCTTTGGCTTTATCGATCGCTTGTCCTGCTTCAGGCGGCATGTAATTCTCGTCATGTTTCGCCATAACTGTATCGGCATGAAAAATACCGTCCGAACCCATTCGACCGACAACAACGCAACCGCGACCATCTTTGAAGAGATCAGGCGTTATCCCATTGTAAACGACGGACACTTTATTAGTCGTGTCCGTAATCGTGAAGCGAGTAAGCGTACCTTCGCGTTGAATACTGCCCAGCTCTACCAAACCTCCAAGGCGAATTGTCTTGTTACCGGATGCCTGCTTGGCTGCAACCTCGGTGGGAGTTAAGAAAAACTGCAGGTTATTATTTAAAGCAGTCAGCACAAGGGCAATTGCCAAACCCAGCGCACCCAGACAGCAAAGGATAAAAATAATTCTCTTATGACGACGTTTCATTGGCTTTCCTGAAAAGAAGTTTTGAATGATGAATCGCGCGCTTCGAATTCGGGCTCGACGCGCCGTTTCAAATCTCGCTTACGTTTCAAAAGCATCAGCACTTCAGCCGCAAGCAAAACGAAGGTCACGCCGTACGATCCCCAGATGTAGACCGCGTACTTATCAGTCGCGAGATAATGATAGATTCCCATAATCCTCTACGCGGTGGCTTCAGCCAACCAAGGCGCCTCCTGTTCACGTTCACGAATGATGTAGCGCACGCGCATCAACACAACTGCGATCGAATAAAGCCAGCAAGCGCCCAGCAGGATTAACATGGCCGCCGCCATCGACGGCGCCATCTTGAAACTGTTCTTCGTGATGGTTGCGCCCTGATGCAGGCTATTCCACCATTGCACCGAGAAGTAAATAATCGGCACATTGATCACACCAACGAGGGCGAGCACTGCGCCCGCGCGATCGGCTCGCCGCGCATCGTCAATAGATGCTTGCAGCGAAATGAATCCGATGTACAAGAAGAGGAGAATTAATGTCGACGTGAGTCGCGCGTCCCAAACCCACCAGACACCCCACGCCGGTCGTCCCCAGAGCGAGCCGGTCAGAAGTGAAATGAAAGTGAAAATAGCGCCGGTCGTAGAGATAGCCGTGGCCATCATCGAAGCCAACCGCGCATTGAACGCCCAGCCCACCCCCGCATAAATCGCCATTAGCACATAAAGGAACATTCCCATCCATGCCGCCGGCACGTGAATGAAAAGGATTCGATAAGACTCTCCCTGGACGGCGTCGGTTGGTGCGACAAAAAACCCAACGTACATGCCGGCGACGAATAAAATCGCCGACGGGATGGCGAAGAGCGGGATCAATTTTCCCGCCAGTGGGTAGAAGTTCGCAGGCGCTGCGTACTTATACCAGTTGATTCTGTGTTTGCTCATAAAATTTCCGCAATGCCGACCTGATCGCGCGTCGGAATGCGTCGGCGTTACAACTCTTATTCCACAGATATCCGAAGAGCCGCGCTGGTTGCCCACGGCGCGAACACCAGCGAAACAATCAGCGTCGCTGCTAATAATAGAAGCCACGCCTGCGGACTCGATCCGGTAACGCTTGCCTGGACCGCGCCGCTCCCAAAGATGAGCACCGGAATGTAAAGAGGCAAGACGAGCAATGCGACTAACACATTGGCGGCGCGCAACCCGAGCGTGAGTGCCGCGCCAACCGATCCGATGACACTTAGAACCGGCGTTCCCAGCAAGAGAGAAACTACCACTATCGCCAGACCATTTTGCGACAATCCGAACTGAAG